>DAOPKN010000020.1:19808-40221 GCA_035391225.1 Thermotogota bacterium | reverse complement strand
GGGTCTGCCCCTACGGGATCTTTTCGATGCGAATCGGATCCCGAGGAGGTCTGTAAAGGGGAAATCCGAAAAGTTCGGGGAAGACCGATCGGAGAATCTTGAATCGCCTGGCGCAGCAGCCAGGATTGACGATTCGCGATTTGGCGCAGGAACTGGGATTGTCCACGCGCGCCATGAGAAGCAAATTGCACGTCTCCGGGAACAGGGGAGGCTTTTTCGTGAGGGTTCCGCACGTGCAGGTCACTGGCGGGTAGCGGAAGAGTAGGGGCTGGAAAGGGATAAAATTGAGCAACGGGAGGAACAAGTTGAACGCATCGTTTTCTTTTTGGATCGAAACCATGGGGTGCCAGATGAATCTCAACGACAGCGAGTTGCTCGTGGGCATCCTGACGCAGCAAGGCGGTATACAGGTAGCGCAGCCGGAAGACGCGGACGTGGCCATCGTGAACACCTGCGCGGTGCGGCAAAAAGCCGAGGACAAGGTGTACGGTATGCTTGGAAGGTTGTTCGGTATCCGGCGCAAAGCGCGCGAAAACCACACCGGGCAGGGGTTACGTATCGGAGTGGGAGGATGCGTGGCAGACAAGGAGAAGGAAGCGCTGTTTCGCCACAAGGGCGTGGACTTCGTGTTTGGCACGCGCGCGCTGATGAACGTGCCTTCGCTGGTGCAACGCGCGTTGGGGGGGGAACGCAAGATCATGGATTTTTCCGATACCCTCGACCAGGTCACCGCAAGCGTCCCGCGAATACGCCAGGGAAACTCCCATGCCTGGGTGACCATCATGTACGGCTGCGACAAGTTTTGCAGCTATTGCATCGTGCCCTACACCCGTCACCGCGAGAAGAGCCGACCCATGGACGACGTGTTGCAAGAGGTCCGCGGTCTGGCAGAAAAGGGCTACCGCGAAGTGACCTTGCTGGGTCAGAACGTGGATTCGTACGGGAAGGATTTCCCCGGGGGGAGACCTTCCTTCGCCGAGCTGCTGCGCGAGGTGGGGAAGGTGGACGGGCTGGAACGCATCTGGTTCTTGACCTCGTATCCCTCGGATTTCTCGCTGGACATCGTGGACGTGATGGCCGCCAACCCGCGTTTCGCCCCGCAAATCCACCTGCCGGTGCAAGCGGGGAGCGACCGTATTCTCAAGGCCATGAACCGTCGCTACACCCGCAGCGAGTACCTTGACCTTGTGGACGGCATCCGTTCACGGCTTCCCGATGTTTCCCTCTCCAGCGACGTGATCGTGGGGTTCCCCGGGGAAAGCGCGGAGGATTTCGAGCAAACCGTTGCGCTGGTGCGCCAGGTACGCTACGAGCGGTTGAACCTGGCGATGTACTCGGTGCGTTTGGGCACCGTGGCGGCGAAAACCATGCGCGACGATGTGGCCCCCGGGGAGAAAAACCGCCGGTTGCAGGTGCTTTTGGCGTTGCAAAAGCAGATCAACCGGGAACTCAACGAGCAGTACCTGGGAAAAAGGGTGCAGGTGATCGGGGAGAGTTTCTTGCAGCGCGATCCAACACTCATGTATGGCCGAACCGGGCACAACAAGATCGTAATCTTCCCCGGCAAACCCGAACAGTTGGGAAACCCGGTGGAAGTGGAAATCCATAGGGTCACCGCCGGACCGTTGTACGGACAGGTCGTGGAGCTTCCGGTACCGGAGGAATGCTGAAATGGCTTCTGGGAGCACTCCCCCCAAGATGACGCCCATGATGGAACAGTACCTGCAGGTCAAGTCCAAGTACGAGGACGCCATCTTGCTGTTCCGGCTGGGTGATTTCTACGAGGCGTTTTTCGAGGATGCACGCATCGTTTCGCGGCAATTGCAGCTGGTGTTGACCTCGCGCAATTCCAACCCCATGGCAGGCATTCCCCACCACGCGTTGGATAACTACCTCAAGAAACTGGTGGTGGCGGGGTTCAAGGTGGCCATCTGCGAGCAGGTGGAAGACCCGGCACAGGCCAAGGGCATCGTGCGCCGCGAGGTCACGCGGGTGGTGACCCCGGGAACGGTGATCGAGGATTCCATCCTGGAGTTCAGCGAGAACAGCTTCTTGTCGGCGGTGAGCCACAACGGCTCGTTCTTCGTGTGCTTGCTGGACATTTCCACGGGCAAGTTCCTTGTGTTCGAACGGCAAGACTGGGAAAGCGCGCGCGACGTGCTGTTCAAGTACGGCGTGGTGCAGCTGCTGGTGCCCGAGGGCACGGAATGGTCCTACCGCTTGAGCGCGGTGCGCCAGGTGAACCCTTCGCTGTTCACCGAGCAACTCCCGTCCTGGTACTTCGACGTGCAACAGGCAAATGCGGGGATTTGCCGCGTGTACGGTGTGAAGGATTTCAGTTTCCTGGAACTTCCACCACGCGCGCTCCCCCTTGTGGGAGCTCTTCTCAAGTACCTGGAACTGCAGCACATGGACGCCTTTTCCCACCTGGACGTACCGCGGGTGATGCGCGATGACAACGCGCTGGTGCTCGACAGTATCACGGTGGAGAACCTCAACCTGGTGAATCCTACGCGGGGGGCACGGGGAAAGAGCCTGTTCGACGTGTTGGATGCCACCGTCACGGCCATGGGAAAAAGGCTGCTTAAGTCTTGGCTGCTCGCGCCGCTGGTGGAACGTTCGGCCATCCACGCGCGCCAGGCCCACGTTGCAGAGCTTGCGCAAAGCGACGAGGAAACCCGGGAGATTTCCGCGCAACTGGCGGGTATGTACGACCTGGAACGCATCGTTTCGCGGTTGGTGTACGCGCGGGCCACGCCCAAAGACCTGGCTTCACTTCGTGGTACATTGCAGCTCGTTCCCGGGTTGCGCGAGCGCATCCTGGGTATGGAAACGTTCCAACCCCTGCTGCAGCAAATGGACCCTCTTTCGGAGTTGGAAAGTTTCCTCTCCGGGGCGCTGTTCGACGAACCCGGCAGCCCGGGGGATGGCGACGTGATTCGCCATGGTTTCCACGACGATCTCGACGAGGTGCGCGACCTGCTTTCGGGAAGCGATGCCCGGTTGAAAAGCCTCGAGGAAGAGGAGAAGAAACGCACCGGGATCCCCTCGCTGCGCATCCGGCGCAACAACGTGTACGGCTACTTCATCGAAGTCACCAAGGCGCACCTGCACAAAGTTCCGGATAACTACGAGCGCAAGCAGACGCTGGTGTCCAGCGAGCGCTTCATTTCCCCCGCGCTCAAGCCCATCGAGCAGAAACTCAACCACGCGCGGGAAATGGTAGAGCAATTGGAACGCGAAGTGTTTTCGCACGTGTGCGAGCACGTGCTGCAATACCTACCCCGGTTGAAAGTGCTTTCCGGCGCGTTGGCACAGATGGACGTGCTGAGCTCACTCGCGCTGGTGGGAGTGCAAAACCGCTACTGCCTTCCCACGTTCAACGAGCGCGGCGAGCTTTCCATCGAAGATGGGCGGCACCCGGTGGTGGAACAGTACGAGCCCGATTTCATTCCCAACGGCATTGCGCTGGACGAAGCGAAGCGTTTCGTGATCCTCACCGGCCCCAACATGTCCGGTAAGTCCACCTACCTGCGGCAGGTGGCCCTGATTTGCTTGATGGCGCAGATGGGGAGCATGGTGCCCGCTTCTCGCGTAAGCCTTCCCCTGCTGGATCGCATCTTCACGCGCATCGGAGCACGCGACGACCTGGCCTCCGGCAAAAGCACATTCCTGGTGGAGATGAGCGAAACCGCCACCATTTTGAACAACGCCACCGAGCGGTCGCTGGTAGTGCTCGACGAGGTGGGGCGGGGCACCAGTACCTACGACGGCATCAGCATCGCATGGGTGGTATCCGAGTACCTGTTCAACCAGGTGGGTTGCTTCACGGTTTTCGCCACGCACTACAACGAGCTCACCGAGATGGCACGATTGTACCCCGGGCTGTTGAACCTCCGCGTGAAGACGTTGGAAAAAGAGGATGGCGTGGTGTTCCTGCACCGCGTGGAACCTGGGGTGGCCGACAAGAGTTACGGCATCGAGGTGGCACGGCTGGCGGGTCTTCCCCCGGAGGTGGTGGACCGCGCGTACGAGGTACTGGAAACCATCACCTCGGAAAAGTCGTTGGAGGAAAGGGTGCGCGTGTTGGGATACAGCCAGATCCAAAAGATGCAACAAAAAGCACCGTCCAAGAAGCGTTTGCCCCGAAACCAGATGAATTTCTTGCAGGAGGAAGAAAAATGAGCATTCCCGTTTTGACGCCGGAAGAAATGCAACGCGCGGATGGGTACACCATCCAACAGCGCGGGATTCCCTCGCTGGTTTTGATGGAGCGTGCGGCCCATTCGGTGGTGCGAGCCATCCTGGAGGAATGTTCCGGGGAGGTTCCGCGAAGCGCACTAGTGGTGTGTGGGCCAGGGAACAACGGCGGAGACGGTCTGACTGTGGCCCGGGAGCTGGATGACCTGGGGTGCGACGTGGAAGTTTGGCTGCCCCTGGGGGTTGCGAATCTTTCGGAAAATGCCACGTTCCAACTGGGGGTGCTGGCAAAATCAGATGTGAGGTTGCACGTTTCTCCCTCGTTTCCACCAAGCCCTTGTTCCCCGGACGTGGTGGTGGACGCGTTGTTTGGCACCGGGCTGAGTCGACCGCTTTCCCCCGCCCTGGACGATGTTCTGGAGAGCATGAACCGTTGCATGGGGCTGAAGGTTGCGGTGGACATCCCCTCCGGCGTGGGTGGCAAAACCGGGCGGTTATGGGGAAAGAACCCCTTCCGCGCGGACCTGACGGTGAGCTTTGCCTTTCCCAAGACGGGGCTACTGCTATTCCCGGGAAGGGATTTCGTCGGCAAGCTGCGCGTGGCGTACATCGGGATTTCTCCGCAGGCGCCTTCGCAGGCGGGAGTTTCCCCGCGTTTCCTGGTCAACGAGAGCTATGCCAAGAGCCTGCTGCCCCTGCGCGAACGTTCCGGGCACAAGGGAAGTTTTGGCAAGGTGGCCATCCTGGGAGGCAGCGCACGGTATCCCGGGGCTCCCTTGCTTTCGGTGCAAGGGGCATTCGCGGGCGGATGTGGAATGGTGCACCTACTGGTCCCCGGGGAGGCGCTTCGAAACGTTCCGTTTTCCGTTCCAGCGGAAACCATCGTGCACCGGGTGCCGGGTACGAAAGGTGTCCACTCGGGAGCCGTGTTGGAGGCGTACCGCAAGACCTTGGAAGGCATGGACGTGCTGGTGATGGGCCCCGGGATGGGAAGAGAAGGGGAAACAGTTCAGTTGGTTCACGCGCTGTGCACCGAGTGGAAAGGTCCGCTGGTGCTGGATGCCGACGCGCTGTTCGCCCTGGCTTCCATTCCCGAAAGCCTGCAAACCCTTTCGAAGCGAACGATTCCAGCCATCCTGACCCCCCACGCCGGGGAGTTCGCGCGTTTCTTCGAACAACCTTTACCGGAGTTGCCCGGTATGCGCCTGGAAGAGCTGGTGGCTTTTTCCAAGAAATTCCACTGCATCACCGTGCACAAGGGGGCTACCACGCTCGTGGCCAACACGGATGGTGAACTGGCGTTCCACCTGGTGGGAAACGACGGTCTTGCCACGGCGGGAAGCGGGGACGTGCTGGCAGGTCTGGTGGGCGGGCTCGCAGCGCAGTGCCCGCTGGGCTTCCACGCGGCCAACCTGGGGGTGTACGTGCACGGTACGGCATCCCAGTTGTACGCGCAAGAAAACTGGAAAGGTTCGCTCACACCCTCGGAGCTCCTACGCTGGATTCCCCGGGCGTTCCCTTCGGGGTAATCGCCGGAACTTGCGGGAAAAGAAAACCATCAGCGCGGAAAGCGCCAGGGCGATGCAAGCCAGGCTCAGGATCATGAAACCCACGTCGTTGCCGAACGCCCCAGCGTAAGCTGCTCCCAGGAAACCCCCGATGGACCAGGCAAACCCCATGGTCACGGAAGAGGCAAAGGCACGGTTGGTGGGCATGCGTCGCTGGGCTTCCACGATGTTCGCGGACATGGTGAGGAACGCCCCCGCGTCGAAACCGATGAAACAGGCTGCGCGCAGCAACGTGCTGTCCAAAAAGAAGAACAGTAGGCCCATGATGCCCATGGTGGCGAACCCCGCGAGGTTGATCTTGAAGATCCCCACCTTCTCAATGAGCGTGGAGCCGAAGAAGTTGGTGACCATGCCAAAAAGCATCCCCAACGTGATGACGGTTCCCCCCGTGATCAGCGACGCGCCCTTGCTTCCCAGGAAAAGGGGCACGTAGGTGTGAAACAGATCCATCACGAAACTGCGCGAAAGCACCACCAGGAAAACGGGAAACAGCGTTTTGAGCGCCGCGAAACCCGGGAACCGCCGAGGGGCGATTTCCACTTTCTCGTAACGGGCCATTTTTGGCCCAGCGGGAAGCAACACGGCTAAGGCTACCACGGAGACCAGCCACAACCGGGAAAAGCCCAGCGTACTGGAGAAGGAGGTAATAAAAACCGGACCCAGCGCGGAGCCAAACGTGCCAAACACCGAGAAGATCGCGATGTCCCTCCCCCTTTGCGAACTTCCCGCCAGGCTGGCACCCAGTGGATGGTAGGCGGAGTTTACCAGGATCACGAAGAAGATCAACAGGCCCAGAACCGGAAAGCTGGGTGCAAAACCCGCGAGTGCAAGCACCACCATTTGCGCGACCAGTAGCCAGAAGATGTGCAGCCCATCCTTGCGCACCCCGTCGTACAACAGCCCAAACCCGATCTGCAACAACGAGGCGGACGAGGCAATGAGCGCCATCACGCTGCCGAACGTGGCGGTGGAAATGCCGAATTGCTCCACGAAGTACGGACCCATGGGCTTGAACATCGATCCCAGGAAATCCCCCAAGAAATGCGAAAAAGCGGCGATGCCGATCACGATACCCCTCCGGAAGTGTTTTAGTTAGAAATCCGAAGGATTATAGCACATCAGACCCTGCAAACATATCTCCGAGAATTTTGGCAACACGGCTGGCAAAAAAAGGAGGAAAGCGGATGAAGAAGAAGGTTCTGCTGGGACTGGGGTTGGGCCTGGTCTTGATGGTAGCACTTACCGGGTGTTTTCTCCCCGTTGTTCGGGTGAACCGGGGAGAGCTGCTGAGCGTTTCGGAGCCAACGGTTCTGCCGAAGGCATTCTTGCAGGCGTTCCTGGATGGCGCGGGAGTCCCGCTACAGCTGGAATACTCCATCCAGGCGTTTTCGATCACCTACCGCACGGTGCGATTGGACGGCAACTCCGTGGTAGAATCCGGGCTGGTGGTGCTGCCACTGGTGGACGAAGCCGGAGCCCGGTTGGCACTGCAGGTTCCGCTACTTTCGCTGCAACACGGCACCATTTTCAGCCGGGACCTTTCGCCTTCGAACTTCTCCACCGACTTTACCGCGGATAACCCCGAGGATTTCGTGGCACTCATCGCCGCGGGGTTGGGGTATGCCACCGTGATGGCCGATTACTCGGGTCTGGGTGTGGACACCTCGGTGTTCCACCCGTTTTGCCTGGGAGATTCCATCGCCAGCTCGGTGCTGGACATGATACGTGCGGGGAAAAAACTTTTGGAACAAAAGGCCGAAGAATTCCATTGGAACGGGGAGCTTTTCCTCGCGGGGTACTCCGAGGGGGGTTACGCGACCATGGCGTCTTCCCGGCTGATCCAGGAACAACACGCCAACGAGTTTGCCATCACCGGAACCGCCCCCATGGCGGGGCCCTACAACCTTTCCACGGTGATGAAAGGCATCGTTACGGGTGATGGGATGTACGAGCACCTGGAATACCTGGCCTACCTCGTGTTTGGCTACGATGGGGTGTACAACCTGTTTGACACAGCCTCGGAGATTTTCCTGCCTCCCTACGACGTGGACATCCCACCGCTGATGGATGGAAACCATTCTTCCGACGAGGTGCGGGCCGTGATGCCCGGGGGTGGAATCGGGCGCGCCTCCGAGTTGTTTACCCCGGGTTTGCTGCAACAACTGCAAGACCCCAGCTCCGCCATTTCTCAAGCCTTGTTGCAAAACGACCTGTACCAGAACTGGATTCCACAGGTGCCCCTATTCATGGTGCACTCCGCGGGAGACGAAGCCGTCCCGGTGGAAAACTCGCGCACCGCGGTGGCGTACTACCGTTCACAGGGTTCGGACGTGACCTACGTGGAGTTACCGGAAGGCAAGCACGTGGAATCGTATCTCCCCGCGTACCTTCTGGCGATCAACTGGATCGAATCGCTGAACCCTTAGTCCGAGAGCTTTTGGCATCCTGGACCGCTGATTTGGCTGCGGCCCCCGTGTAGGGGTTCCACCTGGATCTGGGTGGAGAGACGTTCTTTGAGCGCTCCCACGTGGGAAATCACCCCCACCATCTTGCCTTGCTGTTGAAGAGTGGAAAGGGCCTCCAGCGCCGTGTCCAGTGCTTCCTCGTCCAGGGTGCCAAAGCCTTCGTCCAAGAACAGCGAGTCCACGCGGACCTTCTTGCTGGTCATGTGCGACAGTCCCAACGCCAGCGCCAGGCTCACCAGGAAGCTTTCACCACCGGAGAGGTTCTTGGTGGAACGGATTTCCCCCGCCTGGTAGTTGTCCAGCACGTTGAGTTGCAGTGGGTGCTCCGGGTCCCGGACCAGCAAGTAGCGGTCGCTCATCTTTTTCAGTTGGCGGTTCGCGTGGGAAATGGTGTGCTGGAAGGTCAGCCCCTGCGCGAAGTTGCGAAATTTCTTGCCATCCGAGGAGCCGATGAGATCGTGCAACAAGTTCCAGCGAACCAGTTCTTGTTGCTGGCTTCGAAGAAGCGTGGCGAGCTCCTCGTTTTGTTTTTGCAGGATTTCCGCGTTCTTGAGCAAAGCATTGAGCTCGCCGATTCCTTCGCGCAGGCTGGCGGATTGTTCCACCAGTGTTTTCTGCTGTTCGCGAAGTTGTGGTTCCGGCTGGCTGGGTAACGGTTTTTCCAAGTGCTGGCCAAGTTTTTCCTCGTTTTCCTTTTTTGCCGATTCGAGTGCGGCCTTTTCCTTTTCCAATGCGCCTTGCTTGTCTGCGATGCTTTTCCGCTCGTCTTCGGTAAGGTCCGCGGATAGGAAATCCCCACGATCGGAAAAGCCATATTGCTGGAGTCCACGTGCAAACACCCAAAGTGCTTGCCGCAGCAATGGCTCTCGTCGTTCCATGGATTGGTGGAGTTGGTTCCGCGTTTGCTGGGCGCTTTCCAGTTCTTTCTGGCTTGTCTCCCGTTTCTCCCGGTGCAGTTCGCGCTCTTCTTCCGCGTGCTGTACCTCACGTGCCACCCTGTTTTCCTCGTCGTCCGGGTTGCGTTCTCCAAAAAGCTCCTTCCGCTTTTGCCGCTGCTGGGCGATTTCACCTTCCATTTCCGCGAGCTTTTTGCGTTCCGCTTCCAGGTGGGAACGGGCTTGCTTTTGCTGGGTTTGCAGGGCATCCAGCCGCGTGAGGGTTTCCCGAAGATCCCCCTCGACGGTGGTGAAGCGCTGGGAGTTGGTCTTCCATGCCGATGCCCTCTGCTGCAGCCAGTCCACCAGTTCCTTCACGGCTGGCGCGATCGCGGGAAGGGGTTTCTCGAAGAGCGCATGTTCCCTCCAGGAGGTAGGGGCTTGGAATTCTCCCAGGAGCTGTTGGAGCTGGCTGCTTTCCTGTTCCACCTGGGTTTTTCGTTCCTCCAGCGAGCGGACCAGGTTTTCGATGTCACTCCGAAACCCGGCGCGTTTCTGCGTAGCCTCGTTGCATTGCTTTTGCCGCTCTTCGCGTACCTGGCGAAGGCGTTCCAGCTGCCTCCTCTGTTCTTCGAGCTTGGTTTGGTTTTCTTGGATTTGGGTTAAGCGCTTTTCTACGTGCTCTTTTTGTTCCAGAGCATTGCTTCGCGCTTGTTGCAACACTTTTTGGGTGTCCTCGAACGAAGAAGAGATACCAAGGTTTTTCATCCCATCAGACAGTTTCTGCTTTTCGCTTTCGCGCTGCAACCGGTCTTTTTTCTCGTCTTCGTCCAGGGTTTCCAGGCGTGTCTTTTCCACCGTGAGCGCACGCTGGACGTCGGCCCATTTATCCACAACCTGGCGGAGTTGTTTCTCGGTTTCTTCCAACTGCAGCTCTTCTTCCCCCCGCTGTGGGAGGATTCCCGAAGCGTAGGGATGGGTGGTGGAGCCACAAAGCGGGCAGGGTTGGCCAGGCTGAAGCATCTGGCGCTGTTGTTCCAGGTTTTCCTGGGTTTGGAAGCGGTTGAGCTGGGCTTGCAGTTCCCTGGATTTTTCCACCAGCTCCGCTTGGGATTTGTTCAGGCTTTCCTGGTCACTCTTCAGCATGTGCAACCTTTCGCGTCGTCCTTGCCGATCCTTTTCGCGCGATTTTTGCTGTTGTTCGAGCTGCACGAGCTTTTCCCGGGAGTCGGTGAGCTTTTCCAGCAAGTGTAGATTCTCCTGGAGCTGGGAAAGTTGTGTTTGCCAATCCCCCAGGGATTTTCCATCCAGCAGCGCATTGCGCTTTTCTTCTGTTGCCTCCAGTTGCTGGCGGACAAGCTTTTCCTTCTGCAGGCTTTCTTCCAAGAAATGCTCCAACTCTTCGTGGAGTTCCTGGAGTTGCTGGTGCTTTTTTTCCAGTTCTTCCTTTGCTTGCAGTTCTTTTTTCCAGCTTTCGTGGTTTTTCCACAACGCATCCAAGCGTTGCCGAAGGGCTTCGAGGGATTCGGGGAGAATGCGCTCGGAAGCATGCTGCTCCAGGTATTCGCCCAGTTGCTTTTTTTCCCGTTGCAACTGATCGCGTGACGTTTGGCTTTGGTTGATTTTTTCCTGATTTTCCTCCAGTGCACGCTGCCATGTTTCGCGTTGCTCGCGCAACTGGTTGCGTTGCTCCAGCTTGTTTTCCAGTTCCTGGTCGAGTAACCGGGCCTGGCGAGCGAGGGGAGCCAGTTGCTGCTGGCACTCCTTGCGTTGCTTGAGGGCTTGGATGGCCTGGTTTTCTTTCTGGGTTTCCTCTTTCCACTGGGATTCGAGTGTCGGGATCATGGATTCGAGCCGTACCTGTTGCTGCTTTTCAGTCTCCTGGCTTTTTTCCAGGGATTGTAATTCCTGGAAGCGCCCTCTTAGCTCAAGTGCGTCCAATGCACGACGCAATCTCCTTGCTTCGGGGGAAAACAGCTTGAAGCGCTCGGAGAGTGCATCCAGATTCTGTCGGATTCGCGCTTGGCTTTGTTGTAGTTCCGCGTGCGTGACGTGCCACTGGATTTGCTTGGAAAGGGCATCCAGCTGTTCCTGGTACGCAAAGGCCTGTTGAAGTTTGCGGGTTCTTTCGTTTTTCCAGCCATGGATATCTTCCTCGGTGGGCAGGTGGATGTCTTCCATTCGCGCGCGGGTGGTGCTGATTTGATCGTTTTTATCCTTGCGGATTTCGTGCACGCGCATCGAGATCTCGGAGTAAATGCCCGTGCCCGTGAGTTGCTCGAACAACGTGGCACGCTCATCGGGCTGCGCCTTGAGAAAGGCTGCAAAACCTCCCTGTGCCAGGAGCATGGAGCGGGTGAACTGGTTGAAATCCATGCCCGTTTGCTCGGCAACGAGGGTTGAAACCTCCGAGAGCTTGGAAGAAATGATCGTTCCCGAGGGGTGCCTCGCCAATTCGTGCTTGGGTTGCTGCAATTCGCCGTCGGGTTTCTTGTACGCACGTGCATGGCTCCAGTGGCAAAGGAACTGGCCAGAAGGGGTTTCAAACGTGACCTCCGCGAAGCAATGCCCGGTCTGGCGGGACATGATTTCGTTGGAACTCTTCGTCACCCTTTCCAAGCGTGGGGTAGAGCCGTATAGTGCCAGGCATAGCGCATCGAGGATGGTGCTTTTCCCCGCACCGGTGGGTCCCGTGATGGCGAAGATGCCGTTGGAGGTGAATTCGGGGTGCGTAAGGTCTACGCTCCACTCCCCCACCAACGAGTTGAGGTTTTGGAAACGGATTTTCAAGATACGCATACTATTCCTCCACCTCCCCTTGCAGCGACAGGAGCGTTTCGTGGAAGGCATCCAGCAATTCTACCCGCTGTTCTTCGGGAACGGGTTCGGCTTCCATGCGGAGCTGGAAGACTTCTTCCACGTCGAGGTCTTCGAGTTCTTCCTGGGGTTGCTCCGATCCCAGCATCTGATGGACCACCTGGGGGTTCTTGATGCGCAAGATTTCCACGGGGGAATCTTCCACGGGTTCCTCCAGGCGTTCCCGTAGCCTGTCAACCAAGTTCGCCTCGCTTCCGGGGTCGTACACGATTTCTACCCAGGCCTTTTCACCCTTGGCCACCAAGTTGTGCAATTGCTCCCGTAAGTGGGGAAGATTGCCCCGCAAACGGTGCAATGGTTGGAAACAGGGAACCGGAAGCAATTCCAGGGCTGCAGGTGAGCGGGAAAAATCCACAAGGCACACGCTTTTCCGCTGATGAGCCTCCGAAAAGCCCATGGCAAGGGGCGAACCGCTGTATCGGACATTTTCTCGGCCTCCGACAACTTGGGGGAAGTGAAGGTGTCCCAATGCCACGTACTCCAACCATTCCGGGAAAACGGAAGCGGGAACGCGCCCCAGCGTTCCCACGTACAACTCGCGCACCCCGTCGTCTTCCAACGTGCTCCCACCGGCGGCGAAAAGGTGTCCCATGGCGACCACTGGGACATTCCGACCGATTTCCGTTCTTTTTTGCTCCACGATGTCGAAAACACGGGCGTAGTGGTCCGCGATCCCCTGCACCAGGTTTCGTTCCTTGTCTTCCGGGCTTTCCCCCGCGAATGACTGCCGGATATCGCGATCCCGCAAAAAGGGAACCGCGCACACCAGCAATTCCACCTCCCCGGATGCACCATGAACCCCTACCACTTCGTGCGCGGTTTCTCCGGGAAGCGAACCCACCACGTGGATATTCATGGATCGAAGAAGAGCTTGGGGAGCGTCCAGGAAGGAAGGCGAATCGTGGTTCCCCGCGGTAACGATGACCTGGCAATTGAGCTTGACCGCCGCGTGGAAAAGGAAGTGGTAGTACTGGCTCTGGTAAAGGTGGGAGGGTGTGGTGGTGTCAAAAACATCCCCGGAAACCAGCAACGCATCCACCTGCCTTTGTTGGATCGTCTCCAGCAACCATTCCAGTAAGGCGGAGAACTCCTCGGATCGTTTCTTTCCGTACAACTGGTGTCCCAGGTGCAAGTCGGACGTGTGCAAGATTTTCATTTTTTCCTCCCAGTGAATGACGAATCCTAACTTCACCATTCCGTTCTTTCTATTATATCAATTGGAAACATCAAATTATACCACGATTTGGGCAAAGGAAGATGTGCCGTTGTGATATACTTTTCATAGTTATGCCATTATGAAGGGAGTTGGATCGCATGAAAAGATTGTTCTGGATGGGTTTTCTGGTCGTTCTTTTTGCGTTTTTTGGATTTTCGGAAGGGCTATTGGGTCTGCGAACCGTGGAACCCACGCCCACTGCGGTGTCTACGCCAACGGAACAGGCAACGGGCACCGAGCAAGCGGTCGGTGTGTTGTCGCTGCGCACCATTGATCCCCTTCTCTCCTCTTTCCGTGATGGCTGGAAGGTGCCCAACCTTCCCGGCTGGTCCACGCAAAAAGCGGGGGATTTCTCCTTCAAGGTTCCCGCAAATTTCAGTGTTTCGTCTTCCAAGAGTGGAGCAAACATCGATGGAGAGTTGAAAGATGCACAGGGAAAGCGCTTTGCCTGGCTTTTCGTGTACCAGTTGGAATCGTACGGCGTGGAGGAATTGCTGGATGCGGTGGTGGCCTCGCTGTACGCGGATCGTGCGACATCGGAGAAGGACTTCGAGGAGTTCCAGGAGCTTGGGGACGGAAAAGTGGCCTATTTCACGCGCCTTGGCATGAAAGACCAAAAAATGTCTTTCCCGGTCCTCTTGCTGTATTCCGCCGGTGAAAAGCCGGAAGAAGTGGAAAGTGGCACCGTCGTGATGCTGTTCTTTGAACCCGTGGAATACCTTCGCGAAGACCAGCAGCAAGCCCTGCAGGGTTGGATCGAAGGCATAGGTGGTTCTTGGATCGGGGCGTTTTCCGCACCACCCGAAGAAGTGAAGCAGCCTACCCCACCCAAGGTGCAAGAACCAGTGGCACCAAAGCCTTCCCGAAAGCAAGCAGACCTTGGTTCGCTCCTCGTGGATGCCGTTTCGATGGATGACTGGGTTACCTCCTTGCCGCGTGGCTGGGAAGAAGAGGTGGCCTACACCTTCCAGATGTACTACCCGGAGTACATGGTTCCGGAGTACTTCTACGACGACGCCTTCGAGGGATTTGACTTTGGATACGGCGAAATTACCGTGGCGAAGGTGTTCGTGGGGGATACGGGAGACGAATGGTTCCTCGCCGACGACGTGTTCGACGAGTTGTACGAAAGTTACTTGAGCGGGTTGGGGTCCTACGACCTGGTGAAGGAAACCCCCTACTTCGACGAGGACATGGGGTTCCTGAAAGTGTACGAAATGGACTTCGACGAGTACAAGGGCTGGATCGCAATTTTCTCCGAGTCGGAATACACCGACGAAGTGGCCGGTGAATTCATCCTGTTCGTCGGGATTTCGCCCTACGACGAGGTGGATTCCTGGGCCCAAACCTATCGCACGATGCTAATGTCGATCCAGTTTTAACTTTTGCATGGAGGGATGGATGTGAAAACGTTGATGACGGGAAACGAGGGGGTTGCCCGCGGGGCGTTCGAGGCGGGCGTCCACGTGGCAAGCGCCTACCCCGGGACACCCAGTACCGAGATCTTGGAAGAGCTTGCCAAGTACCCGGAAGTGTACTGCGAATGGGCTCCCAACGAGAAGGTGGCGGTGGAAACCGCGGTGGGTGCTTCCATCGCGGGTGCCCGCTCGCTTTCGGCCATGAAGCACGTGGGGATGAACGTGGCCGCCGACCCCATGTTTACCTACGCCTACCTGGGGGTCAATGGCGGCTGCGTGCTGGTGAGCGCAGATGACCCGGGGCTGCACTCGTCCCAGAACGAGCAGGACAACCGCTACTACGCGTTGCATGCCAAGATCCCGCTGGTGGAGCCATCGGACTCGCAGGAGGCGAAAGATTTCACCCGCGAAGCATACCGGATCAGTGAGCGGTTCGATGTGCCCGTGCTCTTTCGCATGACCACGCGCCTTTGCCACAGCAAAACCCCGGTGGAACTCGGCGAGCGCGAGGAAATTCCGCTGCGACCGTACGCGCGCAACATTCCCAAGTTCGTGGCCACCCCCGCGGCTTGCCGTCGGCACCACGTGGAACTGGAACACAAATTGCAGGAATTGGAAACTTTTGCAAGCGATGGCGCAAATGGTCTCAACGTGATCGTGGACAACAACAGCAAGCTGGGCGTGATCAGTGCGGGAGTGGCTTTTTCCTATGCCCACGAGGTTTTCGGCAGCGAGGCTTCCTACCTCAAGCTGGGCATGAGCTACCCTTTCCCACGGGAACTGGTGAAAAAGTTTGCCGGCATGGTGGACGAGTTGATCGTGATCGAGGAAAACGATCCCTACCTGGAAACCCAGGTGAAAGCACTGGGCATTGCCTGCACGGGTAAAGACAAGATCCCGCTGTGCGGAGAACTGAATCCGCATATCATCGCAGCGGCACTGGGGCATATCGACCCCCTAAAGGAGGAAGTGGACGAGGAGTTCGTGGTGGCCCGGCCTCCCACGTTGTGTTCGGGGTGCCCGCACCGCGGGCTGTTCTTCGAGTTGGCGAAGATCAAGAAGGCCGTGATCACCGGGGATATCGGTTGCTACACGTTGGGGTCCGCCGACCCGTTGAACGCCATGGATTCGGTGATCTGCATGGGTGCCGGCATCAGTGCGGCGCACGGTTTTGCAAAGGCTTTCGAGAAAAGCGGTGACACCCGTCCCATCTTCGGGGTGGTGGGAGACTCCACGTTCTTCCACTCTGGCATCACCAGCTTGCTCAACATCGTGTACAACCACAGCAACGTTACCTCCATCATTTTGGACAACCGCATTACCGGGATGACCGGACACCAGGAGAACCCTGGAACCGGGTACACGCTGCAGGGCAAGCAAGCGAAACAAACGGACATCCCCACGCTGGTTCGGGCGCTGGGTGTAAAAGACGTGCACGAGGTGAATCCCAACCGATTGGACGAGGTGCGAAAGGCGTTGAAGGAGGCCATGGCATTCGAGGGCCCCTCGGTGATCGTTACGCGCTGGCCGTGCGCACTCAAGCGGCTGCGCGAGGAGGAGAAACGGGAGTTTGGAGATACCTGGACGGTGTTCGAGGTGGACCCAGACGTGTGTCGCAAGTGCAAGATGTGCCTGAAAGCTGGCTGCCCTTCGATCACCTTCTCTGCCCAAACCGGTTCGTTCATCGACCCGGATACTTGCGTGGGATGCGGTGTGTGTGCACAGATCTGCCCATTCGGTGCCATTTCCGAAAGGAGGGAGTCCAATGGCTGACGTGGTGAACGTTTTACTTGCCGGTGTGGGAGGGCAGGGCATCATACTGGCTTCCAAGATTCTCTCCACGGTGTTGTTGGATTCTGGCTACCACGTGAAGATGTCGGAGGTTCATGGCATGGCGCAGCGCGGTGGAGCCGTCACTACCCAGGTTCGTTTCGGGGAGCAGGTTTCGTCTCCCATCGTAGGGCACGGGCACGTGGATATTCTGGTCGCCTTTGAGAAGATGGAAGCAGCGCGCTGGGTTTCCCACGTCAAAGAGGGTGGAAAGCTCGTGGTGAACGATTTCGAGTTCGCGTCAGCCCCCATTCTCACCGGTGCCAGACAGTACCCCACGGGCATCCTGGAGCACCTGTCGGGGAAAGTGGAAACCCACGTGATCCCCGCGTCCCGGATCGCTCGGGAATTGGGAAACGTCCGGGTACAGAATATCGTGCTTTTGGGAGCGCTGGTGCGTGCGCTCGAACTGGAACGGTTGGACTGGGAAAGGGGAATCGAACAGCAGGTGAAAAGCGCCTTCCGACAGATCAACCTATTGGCCTTCGAAAAGGGTCGGAGTGCTTTCGAGAAATAAAAAAAACGGGATTCGCAAGAATCCCGTTTTTTATGGGTGAACCTTTCCGCGGAAGAAAAGGTTAGCGTCCGAAACGGCCGAATCCCCTTCCTCGTCCGAAACCACGTCCACGGCCGCACCCTCTGCCAAATCCACGTCCGAAGCCTCTTCCAAATCCGTATCCGGGGGCACCTGCCTCTTTCAAGGGTACGTCCTTTTCGTCGACATTTTGGGCGTTCGCTGGGTTGCATTGTCCCATGGCACGTCCGCTCATGGGGCCTTCTCCGCGGGGTCCTGTTCGATCAAATCCAGGCATGTTTTCACCTCCTTATATATATGCTAATTGCATACATATAAAATTGTACCATATAGACGAAAGGAATTCAAGTTTTCCTCGGGTTACCGGGAATGGTGCCTGGTTTTCAAGGCGTGCTGGATGCCGAAGGTGAGGAGGAGTTGGAAGAAGATGAACAGCAGGATGACAACGAAAGCTGCGGAGAGTCCCGATAGATCGCCGATCTTGCCGATCAGCAAGTTCGCGGCGAAGGCCCCTGCCGAAGCGAGGGCACTGAACAGCGACAATGCAAACACGTTCCCGGGCTGGATGGAATGGATGAGAATGCCTTGCACGGTGGGAAAGGTCCCGGAGAAGCCAAAACCCAGCAGAAGGACCGCTGTGGTACTCCAAAAAGGTGTGCGGGCGAAGAACAACAACAAGGAGCTTGCAAGCGCCAGGGTGATCAAGAAGAAGAGCGTGGTGGTGTATGCCCATTTTTCCACGAGCCACCCGGTGAGGAGGCGTCCCACGAAAAGACCCACCCAAAGCAACGACGGGAACAAGCTGGCAAAGGCAAGGGGGATGTTCTTGGTCTCGAACACGTAGCTGGTGATCCAGGAGCTGGCCCCCACCTCCGCCCCTACGTACAGGAAGATCACCACCCCGGTGAGCCAGAATAGGGGATTTTGGAAAGTGGTCATTGCATCTCCGATACCTCGGCCACGGCTTTCGTGGATGGCTGCCTTGCCGCGAAGCAGCAGTGGGAGGGTGAAGAGCAAGAAGAGCAACGAAACGCCCATCGCGACAAAAAAAGGGCTCTGCCACGTGGTGTTTCCGGCTTCCAGTACGGAAGTGCTTTTCGAAACGAACAGCGAAACGACGATGGGGGAGAGGATGCAACCCGCCGCAAAAAGGGCCTGGGAGTAGTTCAACACGCGCCCCGCCCTGCGCGCGCTCTGCTGCGAAACACCCACAGCGATCCCGGTTTCCACCAAACCACCCCCGAAGGACATGGTGGTCTTTGCCAGCAACAACCAGGTGAAATTGCGTGCAAACAGAAGCAAAGCGAGCGCGCTGAAAAAGAGTGCCGCACCTGAAAAGATAACGCGGGAGTACCCGATCTTTCCCTCCAGGAAAATCACCAGGAAAGAGGCCAGGAAAAAGCCCATGGCCGAAAAGGAAAGCACCAGCCCGGAAGCTGCGTGCGTAACTTGGAACGAGGTTTCCAGCAGCGGAAGAACACTGCCGGTGATAATGTTTGTGAAACCCAGCGTGAAGTACCCCAGCGAGGCGGTGATTAGGAAGAAGCGCAGGGGATTACTGCGGAGGGATGACATAGAAGAACACCGCGAAGAAGTGCAGAATGCTTCCCCCCAGCACGAAAAGGTGCCAGATGAAATGGTGGTACTTGAACTTGGGGAACATGTAGAAGAATGCTCCCCCGGTGTACGAGGCACCTCCCAGGATGAGGAACAACACCCCGATGGGATGCAGCGAGTCGACCAGCGGGCGGAACGCGAAGACCACCATCCAGCCCATACCGATGTAGATGAACGTGGACAGGATCTTGAAACGGTGCAGGAAGAAGAACTTGAACAAGATGCCCAGTGCCGCCAGACCCCAGATCACCCCGAAAATGGTCCAGCCAAGTCCTCCCTTGAGGGTGACAAGGGCAAAGGGTGTGTAGGTTCCCGCGATGAGCAGGTAAATGGCAGAATGGTCAAACAGCTCGAATATCCCCTTGAGCCTCGGGTTGGTGAGCGCGTGGTAAATCGTGGAAGCCAGGTACAGCGTGAAAAGAGACACCCCGTAGATGGTAGTGCTCACCACGTGCCAGGCATTGCCTTTGATGGCCGAAAACACGATCAATAGCACAAGTGCCGCAACGCTCAGTAATGCCCCGGCTCCGTGCGAGACCGCGTGGGAAATCTCTTCCCCGGTGGAAAAGCGTTCCTCGTTGTTTTTCATTTTTCCCCCTCCTTCGAGGCATATTATACGGGAATTTTCGCCGATTTGGTGTGCGAGACATTGACAGTACAAAAAAAAACCGCTAAAATGGGACACCACCACATTTTCCTTGGAGGGGAAGAATGGACAAGAAGGATCGCCGCTGGCTGAACCCGGAAGAAGAGCTGTACGACCTTTCCGGGCTGGACTCGGTGGAAGAACTGAAACAGGAACTGCTTCACCGGCTGATGCTCGAGGAGATCATCCACCGTTTTGCCATTGGGTTGATCCATCCTGCCGCGAAGAACCTTTCTGCCATCCTGGATGATTTCGTGGAAGTGCTGGGGCAATTTTCCGGAACGGATCGTTGCTACATCTTTCTCTTTGGAGCTGACGGAAAGAGCATGGACAACACCCAGGAATGGGCTGCACCGGGAATTTCTCCCGAAAAGCAGAACTTGCAGGGGCTTCCCCTGGATGTCTTTCCGTGGTGGGTGCAACGCGTGCAAAGCGGAAAGGTCATCAACATCCTGGATGTTTCGAAGATGCCCCCGGAAGCCTCCGCGGAACAGCAGATCTTGCAGATGCAAGACATCCAGTCGTTGCTGGTTGTCCCCCTCGCCGTGGAGCATCGTTCCATCGGCTTCCTGGGGTTTGATTCCGTGCGGGGCCAGAAACGCTGGACACGGCAGGATATCAACCTGTTGCAAACCGTGAGTGGTATCATTGCCAGCTCCATCGAGAGGGAGAAGTCCTTGGAAAGGGTGCTCCAAAACGAGCAGCGGTACCGCAACCTTTTCGAGCATTCCAACGACGCCATTTTCCTTTTGGATCGCGAGGGAAAGCATATCAAGGTGAACTTGAAGGCAGGGGAAATGCTGGGCTACGATCCCGAAGAGATCGTTTCCCTTTCCTACAGGGATCTCGTTGCTCCAGAAGAAATCGATGATTCTGACTCCACGCTTTCGCGGGTGTTGCGGGGCGAACTACCACCGTTGTACGAGAAAACAATGGTACGCAAGGATGGAAGCCGTGTCCCCGTGGAAATCAACCTTTCGATTTTGCGTGGGCCGACGGGCGAACCGGAAATCCTGCAAAGCGTGGTGCGTGACATTACTTTCCGGAAAAAAGCCGCCCAAGAACTTTTCCGAATGGCTAACGAAGACGCACTCACGGGGTTGTTCAATCGCAGGAAGTTCAGCGAACTCGTTTCGCGCCGCTTAGGGCAGCAAACCCCCTTCTCG
>DAOPKN010000020.1:0-19708 GCA_035391225.1 Thermotogota bacterium | reverse complement strand
GAGGCGCTGCATCACCAGATGGAGTTGAAGCGAGAAATCCACCAAGGGTTGCAGAAAGACTCGTTCGTGTTGTACTACCAGCCGATCCTCAAGGTAAAAACGGGGCGTATTCACGGTTACGAGTGCCTTGTGCGCTGGAACCATCCCCAGAAGGGGATCCTTCCCCCCATTTCCTTCGTGCCTTTCGCGGAGAAAGTAGGACTTCTCCAAAAAATCGACCGCAAGGTTCGCTCCATGGCCTTCCAAAAATTGAAGGATTTTGCCGGTGCGGGCCAATCCGTTTCGCTGAGCATGAACATCACCGCGCCAGAGTTCTTGGAAAAGAAATTCGTTCGGGAAATTGAAAGCCTTATCTCCCGCAACAACATCGATCCCACGCGGGTGGTTTTCGAGATCACCGAGGGCACTTTCTTGGAACAACCCGAGCAATCCATCGAAAAGATCAAGTTGTTGAAGGGCCTGGGGATCCGCTTCTCCATCGATGATTTCGGTACGGGGTATTCTTCTCTGTCATACCTCACGCGTATTCCCGTGGATTACGTCAAGATCGACCGGGAATTTATCCGCGTCTTGGACGTGGACCACAAGAGCCGTGCGATCGTGGAGTCCACGTTTTCCATGGCACGTTCTCTCGGGTTTGGAACCGTGTGCGAGGGAGTGGAAACGCACAGCCAGATGAAGGTCATCGAAGATCTCGGGGGAGACATGGTGCAGGGGTACTTGTTTGGAAAACCTGCCCCACTCTGACCGGAAGGGGGAACCCGTGGAGGAGAGAAAGAAGAATTTTTTCGGTTTCGTGTGGCACGGTGTGTTCCTTGCTTTTACCATGGCCTTCGTGGAAGTCAACACGGTTCTTCCTGCGATGATTCTCAAGGCCGGGGGAGGGAACTTTGCCATTGGGGTGGTGACGGCAATTTCCACCGGCATCCCGTTGGTGGCCCAGTTGTTCTTTGGGGGGGTATTGCACGCGCGCCCGCGCAAACGTCCCTTCTTGCTCCTGGGGATTTGGATGCGCGTGACCGCGTTGTTTTCCATTGGGCTCATCCTGGGAAGTTCGATTTCCGGAGCTTCCTTGCTGGTCCTGGTTTTCGCGATCTTGTCGGTTTTCTCCTTCAGTGGGGCTTTCGCGGGTATTAGCTACACGGACCTGCTGGGTAAGGCCGTGTTCCGGGAAGACCGCAAGCGTTTCATGGTGTTCCGCCAGATCGCGGGTAGTGTCCTTTCGTTGCTGGGGGGAGTGATTGCCCGAACCATCGTGGGCAACGTGGAGTACCCTTCCAACTATTCCTGGATGTTTTTCATCGCGGCAACTTCTCTGGCCATTGCATCTGTAGGTTTCCTTGCAGTATCCGAGAAACGCGTGGAAAACATTGCACACCAACGCTTCCTTTCCATCTTGAAGCAAATCCCGTCAACCCTCAAGCGGTGTTCCAACCTTCGCAACTACATTCTGTTCACCAACAGCACGGGGTTCGGGCTGATCCTGATCCCGTTCTACGTTTTGCTTGCCCGCACAAGCTTTGGATTACGTGGAGAAGACGTGGGAAATTTCCTTCTCTTCCAGATGGTCGGGATGCTGGGTGCGGGGTTTTTCTGGAACTTTTTCTTGCAGAGGCGGGGGCTTAAGAACCTGTTGAAGTTGTGCGTACGCATCGGCGGTGTGCTCCCCCTGCTGGCACTCTTGCTTTCCCATACCACCCCGCTGCTTTTTTCCCTGCTCTTCCTTTTTTCCGGGTTAACGCTGAGCGCGCGAAAGATGAGCTTCGAATGGCTACTGATCGAAATCACCGAATCCGACAACCGTGCGCTGTTCACCGGCATTTCCGGCGCGCTCAACCTGGTCACCGCGTTGTTCCCGCTGCTCCTTGGTCCGCTCATCACCGTGCTGGGTTTCCTTCCCGTTTTCGTCGCAGCCGCGATCTTCGTTTTCCTGGGGAACTTCTTCCTGGATCGCATCGAACTGGACTAAACTCTCTCCGAACTCCAAGCTGGCATTAAGGAACCGGTTGTATGATCGGGATGAAAACCACATCCCGAAAGGAGAGAGACAAATGAAAAAAAGCTTGATCGTTTTGATACTGGTAGCCATGATGTTTGGAGGCCTTTTCGCGGCCACCCTCACCCCGGAGGAAAGCGAATCGATCCTGTGGATGCGCGAGGAAGAGAAGTTGGCACGTGACGTGTACCTTGCAATGTACGAACGCTGGGGACTGCGCACTTTCTACAGCATCGCGCAGAGCGAACAGCGCCACATGGATTCGGTGAAAATCGAACTCATCGACGTGTACGGACTGCAAGACTCCGTGACCGACGAAACCCCGGGCGTTTTTTCCAATCCCGAATTGGCCGAGTTGTACGATACCCTGGTGCAACGCGGGCTGCAATCCATCACCGACGCGGTTTGGGTGGGAATGACCATCGAAGACCTGGATATCAAGGACCTCGACGAAGCCCTTGCAGCCACGAGTAACCCCGACATCCAGACGGTGTACGGCAACCTGGTACGTGGTTCCGAGAACCACATGCGATCCTTCTACCGCCAGGCAACCAAGTACGGTTTGAACTACACTCCCCAGTACATTTCCCTGCAGCAATACCAGCAGATCTTAAGCGGCAACTAACCAGTTGTTTCACGCAAAATCACCCCTTTGGCCTCCCAGAACCTTGGGAGGCTTTTTGTTTCTCTGGCCCCCTCAACAGAACGTTCCGTGCTATAATCAGTTTCCGGTTGTCGATTTTGGGGAGGGGTTGTCGTGAAGAAAAAGCGTGCACTGTTTTGGATCATCCTGATGGTTGTGAACCCGTTGGTTTCGCTGGCTTTTGCCATTTGGGTTTTTTCCATTCCCGGTACCTGGGGAATGGTGAAATGGGATGCCTACTTCCGCATGGTGACGGTGCTGGTTCTTTCGCTGGGGTTTTGGGCACCGGTGATTTTGGGAATTCGTTGGTTGCTGTTGCGCCGATGGAAAGGGATTTTCGGCTTGGTGCGCTGGTTGGAGCGGGGGCTTTCCGTGTTGACACTCGTGGTCAGCTTGGGGGTGCTGGGTTTCCTTGCGGTACAGCCCCTGATCCGGGAAGGCGACAAGGGGCCACTACTGCTGGCGGCGACTCCTGCTGGCCAACCTGGAGAAACCCAACTGGTGTTGTCGCTTTGGAGCAAGGAAAAGAGCCAGCTTTCGGTCTCTTTGGAGGGATCATCGGGCGCACAAACGTTGGGCGATGCCGCAAAGACCCGGGTACATCGCTTCGCCTTCCCGGAACTGGAACCGTTCACAACGTATTCCTACCGCCTGGGGAACGAAAGCCCCGTTCTCTTTCGAACGCCCCCCGACATATCACGGGGTTCCACCCAAACCCTGAACGTGGCCTTTTCCTCGGATGCGCATTTCGGGGCAGGGAGCAATTCCCCCGAGGATACGAGCGGAATTTGGAACAACTGGCTTACGAGGGCTGCCGACCCGGGATCGGAAAACCGGTTGGACCTGGTGTGTTCCCTCGGAGACCTGGTGGAAATGGGCTTTTCGGATGATGAGTGGCAGCAAGCATTGGACGTGCTTGCACCGCTACAACGCTCTGGAAGCTTCGTGCAGGTTCCCTTGATGAGCGCTCCGGGCAACCACGACGTGGCATTCGGGGGATATTTGAACTACCTGGACTACTTCTCCCCGTTGACCAACCCCTCGCGCAAGGACATGTACCGCCGCGTGGACGTGGGGCCCGTGCACTTCCTGTTGCTGAGCAACCTGTGGGGCATGGAGGATTTCTCCCGGGCACAGATGGACTGGTTGCAAGCCCAACTTGGTTCTATCCCGGAAGAGGACTGGACCGTGGTGGTGTCCCATTGCTTCTACTACGCTTCGGGGATTGCTATCGGGAACATCCATTGGTACGATCACCGGGAAAACATCGAGAAACTGGTTCCGGTGTTCGAGCAGGGGGGCGTGGATATCGTGGTATCCGGACACAACCACCAGATGGAATTGCTGGAAAAACAGGGTATCACGTACGCCCTGGTAGGCACGTTTGGCGGGGTGCTGGAGAAGGACCCGCAGGTGATTTCATCGGCGTCGCAGTGGTACGCGAACCAAACACATGGCTGGCTGGAAATCCGCTTTTCCCCGCAGCAGGCCCAGCTGGTTTTTTTCGACGTTCAGGGCAAGGAGCTTTTTTCCCAGGAGGTTTCACAGTAGGGTTTTTCGCGCAACAGGGCTACTCGGTTCCATTGGAAAACAGGGGGAGGGATCGCACGTCTTTCCCCTGTTTCGTTGGAAGGGCCCCCGTTGCCCCGGAAAGGATGCGTGAGGGGCCAAACTCTTCGTCCAACATGTCCATCAAAACCACGTCGTAAGCTTTCTGCCCGATGATGCGAGCCTGGCGACGGCGGCCGATTTCCTGGAACCCCAACTTGCGGTAGAGTTGCAACGCGCGCTGGTTGAACTCGAACACTCCCAGCATCACGCTGTGCAGGTTCAGCAGGTGAAAAGCGTAATCCAGCAGCAGTTGCATCGCCTCGAATCCAATCCCTTTTCCCCAAGCGTCCTTGTTGCCGACGAAGATGCCGCACATGGCGCTGCGGTCCACGTGGTCGATGGCAAACAACCCGCATCGTCCCAGCAGTTCCTTGCCATCGGCGGAGCGGATCGAAAACCAGGGCAGGTCTTTGGCAGAGATTTCCTCGATGAACTCCAGCTGGTTGGCGGGGGTGATGCTCTGGTAGGCTTCGTCCCCCAATGGAACGGCGACTTCCATGTCGTTGAGCCACTGTGCCCACGTAGGAGCATCTTCGGGATGGGGTGGAGTGAGGATGCAGTTGCTGCCACGAAGTTTTTTCAATGGGACCATGGGGGATCATCTCCTTGTGTTATAATCTCGGGTGAAAAAAACAATGCAGAAAACGAATAGGGGGGAATGAAATGACTGCAAAAAACACCGGGTACCTCACGGGAGCCATTTTCTTGATCGGGCTTGCCATCATCTTTTGGGTTGAGGCCATTGGCTTTTGGCCCTGGATCTTAGCGTTAATTGGGATCGCTGCCTTTCCCCAAGTTCTTGTGATGAAAGGGTTGGTGGAAGCCCTGCAAACCATCCTCTGGATGGTGGGGTTGGCGTTGCTGTTCCACTTCAGCATTTTCTGGCCCGGGATCTTGATCTTGATCGGTGTGAGCATCCTGCTCGGCATCTTTTCCCGCCACGATCGCGGTTCCAATTCGCATGGCAAAGGGTGGAAGGTACACGTTCACGTGGACGAGGAGAAGGACGAGGACTGGTAATTTTCCAGCTTTCCACTCAAGGGGTTGTACCTGCGAAGGATATCAACCACCTGTTCCAAAGGGAGCCCGGGAATCATTCCCTTTCTCCCTTCCAACGTACGCGAGCGAAACAACGAGTTTAATATTGCTTCTTCCACGCACTCAACCGTAGCTTCGAAAAGCGGGTTGAGTGCTTCGTTTTTGAGCATTTGAATGGAGCGGAACTGCGCTTCTTTCTTGCGCGAGATTTTCAACGGGTCCACCTGGGGGAATCGGTTGGCAGTGGAAAAGGCGATGGTGATCTCGCCGCTACCGTTTTCCGCGTAGGAACCCACCCTTCCCAAACCAATCAACGAGCGCTTTGCCAGGCGGTCGAGTTGGTGGGGCAACAGCGGGGCGTCGGTGGCGATCACGATGATGATGGAACCTTCGCTGCGCCCCGTTTCCGGTTCGGACTGTGCCAGGAACTTGCCCACCGGGATGCCCTTGATCAGCAGGTCCTTGCGTTCGCCGAAGTTGGACATCACGAGCACTCCCACGGTGTAGCCACGGTCTACCACGCGCGAGGAGGTTCCGATGCCACCCTTGAACTGGCAGCACACCATTCCCGTTCCTCCCCCCACAGCGCCTTCTTCCACCGGACCTTCCCGAGCATCCCGCAGGGCTTCGAGCACGTGGTGTTGCTTCACGAAGCGGCGGGTGGGGTCGTTCATCGTGCCGTCGTTGCATTCCCCCACCACGGGGAGGATGACGTGGCCCTTTTCCCGCACCGCGCGGTATTCTTGCACCATGTACTCCGCGATACCATCCGATACGATGCCCACGTTCATGGAGCTGGTGAGCGCTATGGGTGTTTCCAGAAGCCCCCATTCCTCGATCTGGATGAGTCCTGTCATTTCTCCTGCACCGTTGATGATGCTGCTTCCCGCGAACAACCGCTGGTTGTAGATTTCCTCGTTGGGAAGGATCACGGTGACACCGGTTCGCGCGATACCCCGCCGACTGGGATGGGCAGGATCCCCCCATACCAGGGTCTTGTGCCCCACACGAACCCCCGCCACGTCCGTAATGGCGTTGCACTTCCCCGGGGGGAACACACCGATGGTCAAACCAAGTTCGCGAACTCTCTTCCTTTTCTCCATACCCGAGTATAGCACGGGACACGCTTGCGGGAGATATCAGGAAGAAGCCATGCTGTCCCGGATCTTTTTCCACACCTTTTGCAGTTGGCTCTCCGAGGTCAAGGGCTTGGGAATCCAGAATTCGCGGAGCTGTTGCGGAGGATCGGAGGAAATGGGACTGAAAAACGTGTTTTCCTTGGCAAGGTACTTTCCGATGGCAAGCTTTTTCGACTGCTTTTCGGGGTTTTCGGCGATGATCCAACTGTGCTTCCAATTCGGCGAGCGGAGCTCTTGTACCAGTTTTTCGGCGTCCCTTTTTTCCACGGGTAACCCCCAGTTTTCCAGGTGGTGCCGCAGCACCCGGAACAGAACGGGGTCAGAGAGGTACAAGAACACCTTGAATTCCGCGAAAGGCAGGGCTTTTTCGAAGGGAAGGATGACGCAGAACTGGCTTCCCTTGCCGTATTCACTGTGCAGCTCTACCGTACCTTCCATGCGGTCGCAAAGGCGCTTGACGATGCTCAGACCCAGCCCCGATCCGCCGAACATGCGCGTGCTGGAAGTATCCGCCTGGGTGAATGCCTCGAAGATGCTTTTCCTTTTTTCTTCGGGGATCCCCACGCCGGTGTCGGAAACGCAAAAACGAATGCTGCATTTCCGGGAAGTGGGGGAAGGCTTTTGCAAGGAGACGTCCAGCTGGATGCTCCCCTCGAACGTGAACTTGAGGGCGTTGGAAAGCAGGTTGTTCAACACTTGGTGTAAGCGGAAGGGATCACCCCACACCATTTCCGGAAGAGAGGGATCGATGGAGGTTTGGAAATGCAATCCCTTGCTTTTGGCCTCGATTTGGAACGGTTTTTCCCACTCCAAAAGCTCCTTTTGTAGTTGAAACGGGATGTTGTCGATCTGCAGGCGTCCGGCTTCGATGCGTGAAAGGTCCAAGATATCGTTGAGCAGCACGGTTAGGCGTTTGGCGGATTGTTGAATCATTTCGACCAACGTTGCCTGTTCGCTGTTCAAGGGGGTATGCGACAGCAACCCTGCCATTCCAAGTAGTCCGTTCATGGGGGTACGGATTTCGTGGGACATGTTGGCCAGGAAGTCTCTCTTGGCAAGGTTGGCCTCCCGGGCTTTCTCGGTTTCGAGCTGTAACTTCCGGTTGGTGGCGAGGAGCAGTTGGTTTTTTTCCTGGAGCTGGATTTGCACCTGACGCAGTTCGTGGGTTTGGGTTTGCACCTGGTGGCGCAACGTGAAAAGCCAGGCAAACACGAGCACGAAAACACTTCCCAGCACCAACGCAACCCAGGGAAAGATGGTTTGGAAAACATGCCAGCCGCTTGGTTCTTCGAGCACACCAAACCACTTCTGGTAAATCTGCTGGTATTCCCCCGTGACCTTGATGATGTTGAGCCCTTCGTCGAGTTTGGATGCCAGCATGGAGTTGCCTTCTTTCACGGCGAAACAGTAGGGGAGCGAAAGCAAAGGGTCTCCGGCGGTTTGAATGTTGGTTAGCCCCAGTTTTTGCACGAGGTACCTTCCCTGCATGGTAGCCAGAAGTGCGGCTTCGCATTCCCCGAGTGCCAGTGCGCGGAGCATGTCCTCTGGCGCGGCGAAAAGCATTACCGAGGTAGTCACGGGGTTTTGCAGGATGTAATCGTTCATGATGTCGCCGTTTTGCACCCCCACGACCCTTCCTTCCAGGTCGTCCCAGCCTTGTATGGGCGAATCCTTGCGCACGAAGATGGATTCACTTACCATGGAATGCGGAACGGAAAATTCGACGACCTTGTCCCGTTCCTCCGAGAAGAACATTCCGGTGATTCCGTCGATTTCCCCGGATTCCAGCAAGCTCCGAACACGTGGCCACTGGTCGGTGGAGACCTCCACCGGTAATCCCATGACCCGGGCGACCGCCTCGAGCAATTCCACGTTGAATCCCTGGTTTCTTCCCCCTTCCGAAAACTCGTAGGGGGGAAAGGCCTTATCGCCGTAAAACTGGAGAGGTTGTGCCAGCAAAAGCAAAGGGAGGAAGAGTATGGCACACAGCCAAGTCCTTTTTCTTCCAAGTACCAAGAGTTTGTTTCGTTTCGTACCAATCGCTTCCTTTCCTCCTACGCTTTTTTCCCGTACTGGTTGATCCGCGGATCCAAGAAACCGTACAGCAAGTCGAGGAAAACCAAGCTGGCGACGAAGATCATCGTGAGCATACACAAGATACCCATCATTGTGGGGATGTCGTTGTGGCGAAGTGCCCGCCATAAAAGCGTTCCCAGCCCGGGCCAGGAGAACACCAGTTCCACGGCGATGTTACCGTTGAGCGCGGAAACAATGGAGAGCAGCGCCATGGTGACAACGGAAGGAGCCGCTGTACGCATCGCGTGGGATCGCACCACTCTTTTTTCCGGGATTCCCCTCGATCGGGCCGACATCACGTAATCTTCCTGCAAGTTGACCATCAAGATATTGCGCACGAGGTATGCCGTTCCCCAAAATCCCACCAGCACCATCGTTGCAACGGGAAGAACCATGTGGTAGATGCTGTCGAACACGTACGCGAAAAAACCATCTGGGATGGGTGTGGAATGAAAAGAACCTGCGGGGAACCAACGAAGATTATACACGAAAACCAGAATCATGAGCGAACCAATCCACCAGGAGGGGGTGCCGAAGAACATCATCGTGAGCAGCGAGGTACTTTTGTCGAGGGCGGAACCGTGCTTCTTGGCCTTGAATTGGCCAACCCACAAACCAAGAAAAGCGCAGATGATCGAGGAACTCAAGAACAACACCAAGGTTCCCTGCGCGGCTTCCAGCACCACCGAACCCACGTCGTGCTTGCGGTCGACGGTTTGGAAACGGGACTTGCCAAACTCCAAGCGCATTGCCTGTTGCCAGCGGTCCAGGACACGTAGCACGAGTGGTCGGTGCAATCCAAAGGAATGCTCCAGTTGTAGGGTCATGTCATGCTTGAGTGTGAGGCGCTCCTCCTCGGTGTACGGGACGGAAACTACCTCGTCGGACATAAGGTATCCCATGACCATTTCCGTGATCTGTGCACGGGCAGTGACCTCCAGGGTAGTGTTCAAGACAACCGAGTACATTAGGATAACGCAAGCATAGGAAACAATCCCGAAAAAGATGCGCTTGAGGGCAAAGTGCCAGAACATGAGTACACCCCTTTTTGAGAAAATTCGGAAAGCGAAGTGGGGGACTATTATACCACGTGCATTTTTGGGGGAGTTTGGCAAGTGTTTGCCAACCTACGGCGTACCGTGGGGAAATTTCGTTCAAAAACGGTACAGCAAACCGTTCGTGTGTCCCAAACCCTCGGTCTGACGAATGGGAAGCCTTCGTAGACTCTTCGAACGATAGGGAGCTGTTACCCGTTGCTCTTGGGTCAGGGTTGGATGAAGTAGGGAAGGGCCGATCATTTCCCCCCTTCTTTTTGCATGATGAAATGCAAATGCTCTGCGCGGCACATCAGCGAGGGATGCAGTGCGAAGGTGCATTCCAGTGTGGCCAGCTGGTCAAAGTGGTGGGAAATGGCCTTTTCCTCGTAGGGGCCAAACACCACCTTTCCCGCTGTTTCCACCAGGAGCATCTGGTGCTTTTGCGCAACCTGTTTCAGCGTATCGGGGTTGTACAAATGGGAGGTGAAGCGCGTGGAGCTGTGCTTGTGATCGCCGATGGTGCAATGGTGGGAGTTGAGCGTGCGGTCAAATTCGCGGAGGTTTCCCGTGGAGGCGAAATCGTTGAGGAAGGCAAACAAGTTATCCACGGAACCGATCAACAGGCCACCGGGCTTGAGCACGCGTTTCACTTGTTGGAACACGGTATCGGGTTCCACCGCGTAGCTCAACACATCCCCTTGGGCGTTCACCACGTCGAAGAAGTTGTCGGGGTAGGGCATGGCTTCCGCGATTCCATGGTGGAAGAACACCTTGTCGGGGCCAACTTCGAGTAGTTCGGCCTTCAACCGGGCACGCTGCAGCATTTTCTCCGAGGGGTCCAGAGCCCACACCCGGTGATCCTCCAGCAGGAAAAACTCCATCCAGGTGCCCGTTCCGGTTCCGATATCCGCCACAAGAAGCGTTTCTTTCCCGGGGAAAAAACGCTGGATAGCCCGCTCGATCAAGCGTGCGGTGATTTCGTGGTACAGTTTCCAGTACGGTTCTTCGTACTGGCCATCGTACAGGTGGGCAATGTCATCGTAAAAATCCCAGGAACGTCCCATTTTCCCTCCTCAGAAGCTGCGTACGAGCCCACCGATCAGCAGGTCCCATCCGTTCACCACCACGAAGATCAAGATCTTGAAAGGCATGGAGATCAGCACGGGGGGAATCATGATCATTCCCATCGCCAGCAGGATACTGGCTACCACCATGTCGATCATGATGAACGGAATGTACAGCAAGATGGCCATTTTGAAAGCAACCTCCAGTTCACCGATGGTGAAAGCGGGAATGAGAACGGTGAGGGGGGCGTCGGCGATGTTTTCTACCGGTTCGGAATCCGTGGCTTCCAGCAACATGTCCACGTTGTCTTCATTTTTGTGTATGCGCAGCTGGTACACCATGAATTCGCGAAAGGGAACCACCACTTGCTGGAACATCTGCTCATACCCAATCTGGCCATCCATGTAGGGAACCAGCGCATCGTTCCAGGCGGCGGTAAACGTGGGGGCCATGATGAAGAAGGTGAGGAAAAGGGAGACACCCACCACTACCTGGTTTGGGGGAGACTGCCTTGTGCCCAGAGCAGTACGGAGTATCCCCAACACCGTCACCACGCGGGTGAAGGAAGTGAGCATCATCAGCAGTGCGGGAGCGAGCGTAAGGATGGTGAGCAGCAGAAGGATTTCCAGTGTTACCACAAGGTCATTGGGGTTTTCCGCCAAACCGAACCCGATTTCCAGGCGGGGTGCCGGCAACACGGGATCTTGTGCGAATAGGCCACCACAAACCACAAAGAGCAGGAGCAATAGGAGGATTCGTTTCGATTCGGGAAAATGCATCCGCTTCACCGCTTAGGACAAGCGGTCCATGCGCTTGATCTGGTCTTCAAAAACTTTCTTGTTAAACGCCGCCATGAACGGAGAGGTTTTGCGGGAAGAAAACCGGATCTGCAACTGTTCCACCGTGGTTTCGTCGTCGATGATTTCCACTACCGACACGCTTCCAGAAGTGGTTAGGGTTACGAGGAACTTGCCCAGGTAGCGCACCAGGTGGATATTGGAGTAACGATCCAGGGGTTGGGAAGCCACTACCTCGAAAAATTGGCCTTTTCCCCGGGAGCGCCCGGGGCTTTTCAAGAACCAGTACACGAGGAATAAAACGACGAAGATGGCGATGGTGGCGAAAAGAAAAGGCAGGAAAGCGGAAAAAACACTTCCTCCTGCCTCCGAACCGGCATGGATCGTACTGGTGGACATTTAGTTTCCCAGGACTTTATTTAAGGCTTCCACCACCCGGGTGTGTTGGAAAGGCTTCACGATGAAATCCTTCGCGCCGGCTTGAATGGCGTCGATGACCATGGCTTGCTGACCCATCGCGCTACAAACGATGATCTTCGCCTCGGGGCTGCCTTCCCGGATCTTCTTGATGGCGTCGATTCCGTTCATCTCGGGCATGGTGATGTCCATAGTCACCACGTCGGGCTGTAGCTCCTTGTACTTTTCCACGGCCTCTACCCCGTTGCCCGCTTCGCCGGCGACTTCAAAACCATTTTTCGTGACGATATCCTTCAGGATCATCCGCATGAAAGCGGCGTCATCCACGATCAAAACCTTCTTTCCCATTTTTCCAACCCCTTCTTCGGTTTCTTGAAATTTATCCCTGCTGAACGATGTGGTTTACGTCGAGAATCAGGGCGATACTGCCATCTCCAAGAATAGCCGCACCGCTGAATTCATGTACGTCTTTCAGCAGCTTCCCCAGCGATTTGATGACGATATCATCCTGCCCCAGCAAACCGTCCACGACAAAGCCATACTTTTTCGCCCCGACTTTGACGATGACAACGTGGATGTTGGGGGATTCTTCGCCAGTGGTATGACGGAACACTTCGTTGAGCCAGACGATGGGAATGATTTCCCCGCGAATGACGACCACTTCCCTGGATTGCACCGTTTGGATCTCGTTTCGAGGGAGGTTCAACGTGCTGTCGATGGAAGCGATGGGGATCGCGTACACGTACCCCGACACCTTCACCAGCAAGGCCTGAATGATGGCCAGGGTCAACGGAAGGCGGATTGTGACCCGCGTTCCCTTTTCCAGCTGGCTTTCCACGGAAACTGACCCATTCAGGTTTTCGATGGAGGTTTTCACCACGTCCATCCCAACGCCCCTTCCGGAAAGTTCGCTGACTTGCTCCTTTGTGGAAAATCCGGGCATGAAGATGAAGTTGAAGACCTCCTCGTCGGACAACGAGGCACCGGAGAATTCATCGATGAGCCCACGCGAAACGGCCTTTTTCAGGATTTTTTCCCGGTCCAACCCACGTCCGTCATCGATGACTTCGATGACGACGTTGTTTCCCTCGTGCTTGGCGTTCAACCGGGCAGTACCTTGGGGGGGTTTCCCCAGTTTCAACCGTTCGCTCCGGTGCTCTATTCCATGATCCACGGTGTTTCGGAGAAGGTGTACCAAGGGGTCACCGATCTCGTCGACGACGGTTCGGTCCAACTCGGTTTCCTGCCCCGTGATCACGAGGTTGATTTCTTTCTCGGAATTCTTCGCAAGATCTCGGACCATGCGGGGGAAACGATTGAACACGTAAGCGATCGGAACCATGCGGATCTTCATCACGATGTTTTGCAAATCCAACGTGATGCGACTGAGCTGCGCAAGGCTTTCGTCGATTTGCTTGATATTGTAATTCTTGAGTGTTTCGTTGATACGACTCCGGGAGATAACCAGTTCTGCCATCAGGTTCATCAGCGTGTCGAGTTTCTCGGTGTCCACCCGAATCGTACGAGAAAAGGAGAAACCCGATTCTTTCCTTGTGTCTTCCGTCTCAGGAGGTGGAGGTGGTGCCGGTGGTGCCGGAGGTTCGGGTGGACGTTCCTTATTGGCCGGTGATTCTTCGGGAACAACCATGGGTGGCTTTTCCGGTGCGGGGGGAACAGAAGTTGTGGCTATGGGGAAAATTTTCAGGCTGGCGATCTCGGAAATGGAGGAGAGTTCGTGCACGATTTTTTCGCGGTCCTGGCGGGAAAGAAAAATGACTTCCACGCTGTACTCGAAGTTTTCCTCCTCGATCTCGTCCACGGATGGAATGCTGAAAAGAACCTCGGAGTTCATTTCCTCCAGGCGATGGAACACCATGTACATCCTGGCGCTTTTCAGCTTGGTTCCCTCGTCCAGCGAAATGTTCAAGTAATACGGAACGAAGCCCATGTTCTTGCCTTTTTCCAAGGCATGCCGCACCTCGTCGGGGATTTCCACGGGGGCCTCGAACGATTCTTCCAAGTCTTTTTGGGATGGCTCGGTTCCTGCCTGGGGAACGGGGGAAGGTTCCGGTTTCGAGGGAGCAGCACCGGGAGACGGCGATGCGCCTTGTCCTTGGCCAATGGTTTCGTATTTCCCCATGATTTCTTCGATGGAAATGGCTTCGTCCCCTCCACCGGTTGTAATGGACTCTGCCATCTTTTCCAGCAAATCCACTCCTTCGAACAGCACATCCATCACTTGCTCCGACACTTCCAGTTCAGCATTTCGGGCCTTGTCCAACACGTTTTCCATGCGGTGGCACAAGCGGGCCATGTTCTCAAAACCCATCGTTCCAGACATCCCCTTCATCGTGTGGATTGCCCGGAATATCTCGTGGATCGCCTGGCTATTTTCCGGTTCCCGCTCGAGAACCAGCATGCGATCGTTCAACAGGGTCATGTACTCGTTGGTTTCATCGATAAATGTGTTTAGGTATTGATCGTACTCTCCGCCCATGCCTCCAACCTCCTGCAATGACTGGAATGTCCAAATTATACCACATCATAATTGCCTAAGAAAGAATTTGAGCTGCACGCGAAGCCAGTGCTGAACGTTCTCCCTTCAGCAACGAAACATGTGCCGCGAGGGGATCCCCCATGAAACGGGAGGCCAGGTACACCAGGCCATTACTCGTTTTGTCCAAGTAGGGATTGTCAATCTGGTCCGGATCCCCGGTGAAGATGATCTTGGTTTTTTCCCCCACGCGTGTGATGATCGTTTTCACTTCGTGGGGAGTGAGGTTTTGTGCCTCGTCGATCAGGATGAACTGCCCGGGGATGGAACGTCCACGGATGTAGCTTAAAATCTCGATTTCGATGAGGTTCCGGCTTTTCAGGAATTCTTCGGCTTTCTTTCCACGGTTCCCAAACAAGAACTCCAGGTTGTCAAAGATGGGCTGTACCCACGGACGCACCTTCTCTTCCGCAGATCCTGGAAGGAAACCGATGTCTTTTCCCATGGGGATTACCGGTTTGGTAGCTGTGAGGCGTTCGTATTCCTTTTCGTCCAACACGTTTTGAAGGCCAGCAGCAAGCGCCAACAACGTTTTTCCCGTTCCCGCCATCCCCGTAAGGGTTACAAGGGAGATCGAATCGTCCAGGAGAGCGTCCAGTGCATACACTTGCTCCCGGTTGCGGGCACGTATTCCCCACACTTCTTGCTGCGCGGAGTAGGTGAGTGGAATGACCTTTTCGCCGCTGGAATCCACCCGCCCCAAGGTTCCTTCGCCCAGGTCCAAGTACTGGTTGGGGTGATAGTTTTCTTCCGGTGTCTCCTGGGGTTTCAGTTGGGAGAAGTGCAATTCCCCCTTCTGCGCGAAAGCTTTTCGGGAGGCCGAAGAAAGAGAAAGGTCGCCAAAACCGGTTAAGCGTGTCAGCTTGGACTTGTCCCGTAGGTAGTCCTGGGAATCCACCCCTACGGTCTGCGACTTGATGCGTAGGTTGATATCCTTTGTTACCAGGATCGTGGGGATATTCCCATGGTTTTCCTGGATTTTCAAGGCGTACATCAAGATCCAGTTGTCGGCCAATACCTTGTTGAAGTACGCTGGAAGGCGAAGACGATTGAAATCTTCGCGTGAGAATAACGCGATTTGCACCGTCCCCCCATTTTGGGTTTGGATTCCTTTTAGGATATCTCCCCGGGTACGCAGTTCATCCAAGCGGCGCACCACTTCGCGGCAATTTGCGCCGATTTGCCCCGGGTTGCGCTTGAATTTGTCGAGTTCTTCCAACACCGGCATGGGAATGTGTACGTGGTTATCTTCGAATGCACCCAGAGAATCGGGATCGTGCAAGAGAACGTTGGTGTCCAAAACGAAATTTTTGACCATTCTTTCAACCTCCGTGTGGAAAAGTGCCTGGTTTCTCGACATCCTGGGGATAGGTGATTTTCACGTTGTTTCGATCTCCCGGAACCGTGAAAAGCGAATAACCCGCGTGGAAAAAAACGGAACCATCATCGGGAAAATGGGTTTGGCCCTTTTCCTTGGCGGACAAATGCGCTTGTAACAACGGTTGGAAATCAAATCCTTGGGGTGTTTGCACGTGGAAATACTCTCCACGCTCGGGGATTTCCGAAACCCTGTCCTGTTGCACGCGGTACAGGGTTTCCGAAACGGGTAGCACCGGGATGGCACATCGATGGTGGCGCAAACCTTCCACTACGTTCACAAAGGTTTGCTGGGAAAAGGGCCGAACCCCATCGTGTACAAGGATCTTTTGGGGAAGAAAGGGAACCATGGCTTCCAAGCCGTGAAGCACCGATTCTTGGCGAGTGGAACCTGCAGCGGTAAGAAAACGGAACCGGGAAAAACGACGGGAAAGCTGCCAGGTTTTCCCAAAGAAATCCCGTTGGCACACCACGCCAAAAAAATCCACGCCTTCCAACTCCTGGCAAATCTGCATGGAGTATTCCAACAAGAAACATCCTCCCATGCGAAAAAACTGCTTGGGAATACCACCGTGGAAACGGCTTCCTTTTCCCCCCGCAAGGAGAAGAACGGCCGTCAGCGGATGTGTCAATGGGGTACGAACGGGCTACGGGTTCTTGTTGGCACCCACGGTATAGTTATAGACAACCGGGGTAACGGAAAAACGTTCGATCAACTCGGCAGAATAGGGCTCGACGTGACTGGTTTGGGTTGCGAAGGTTCCTTCCAGGTTCAAGTCGCCCTCATTTGCCCCGACCTGGCCCCACACGCAGGAAGCAGAAAAGGTCCCGGTATTCATGTCGATCGTTCCTTCTCCGCGGAAGAAGTTTTCTTCGGAACCCACCTCATGGAAGACCAGGTCCAACGTTCCACCGGTTGTGACCTGGTGGTCCACGTTGTACGTCTGGACGAGGGTGGCCCCTTGGAAAAATTGGTAGGTCCAGCTCCCCGAAAAGTTGTGCAACACGTACCAGGAAGTTGGTGTTGCATCTCCCGTGGGATCGTCGGGATCGTTGTCCCCTGGATCCCCGGGATCAACGGGAGTAACCCATCCCCACTCGAAGAAGGCACAGGAAGAAGCGAAAAGGGCAACCATAGTGAGCGCGAGCATCAACCAGAACAGCTTTTTCATCCAACCAACTCCTTTACCATTTTGCTTGCACAAACGCATGGTACTGGTTTTTCCCAAAGCTATCCCCACTCAACGGAAAATCGCCCCCGACGCCCACGGAAAAATTCTCGAAATCAAACAGTCCCGTGACCTTGAAGGAAACCATTGCATCTTCCAACTGCTGCCCCAGCGATAGGTTGCTGGCGACCATGGCCAGATCCCAGTTGAGAAACGCCATCTTCACGCCGCCCCCCATCATGAGCGCGAAGTAGGGATTCTGGTCGTCGGAATAGGTCACCGCACCCAGGTAGGCGCGAGACGAACCGCTTGTGGAGAGAATCCCCATTCCCCCGGAAAACGTTTCCGGTTGGTTGATGTCGTACAGGTCCTTGTTGGACGTGATGATCTGTGGGGCGTTGAAATTCACCAGAACATAGGAGCTGGAGAAAAGCTGGTACAACAACCCGAAATTGGCCGAGGCGTAGAAAGAGTTCTCCGCGTCGTTGTCGAAGAAACCCGTTACCAACCGTGCCCCCCATCCCAGACGTTCCACCTTTCCGGCCACAGCGTACCCGAAAGAAGCGAAACGGTTATGGGAAAGTGGATCATCCAACTTGCCGTACAACAAGTCCAACGAACCGGCAAACCCGTTTTGGAATGGCTGTAACAAGGCGATACCAAAGACGCTGTGCGCCATTCCCGCACTATCCTCTGCAACGTTGGCAAAAGCCCCGAAGTGCCATTGCTCTTCCAGGCTCAGCACCGCGGGGTTGTTGTATATCCCCCATACCCCCTTGGCCGCTGGCCCTATGCCTTGATCCATGTGAATATCCCAGTAGCGGATACTCACCCCAAAAGCAAGCGAAAACATAACCCACACAAACAGCATTCCCACAATAACTCGCCTGAGCAAGGGAACTCCCCCCTAATTGTTTCAGAATCGCTTGAAACTTGCGATCCCTTACACGTGCGATTTGAAATCTCTCACCGGTATTCTTCGGTTATCTGTTCTTTTTTCCCTTTTTGCGAGGGTCCATGCACCCCAAATTTCTCCAAGAAACGATCTCGAAAAGAAAGGAACGTATCTTCCTCTATAGACTTTCGTGCCTGCTCCATCAACCGGGTCAGGAAACGCAGGTTGTGGATACTGGCCAATATCATCCCGGTGATTTCCCCGCGGGCAAACAGGTGTTGCACGTATCCACGGGAAAACTGGCGGCAGGCCAGGCAATCACATCCTTCCTCGATGGGCTCGCTGGAAAGGCGATACCGGGAGGAACGGATCCGGATCTTCCCTTCGCTGGTATACAATGTTGCGTGACGGGCACTGCGCGTTGGAAGCACGCAATCGAACATATCCACGCCGCGTTCGATCCCCCAGAGCAGGAGCTGCGGACTACCCACACCCATCAAGTACCGTGGGCGGTCACTGGGAAGCAGTGGATGCAACACCTCCAGCATTTGCAGGGTATCGTGCTCGCTTTCCCCCACACTCAACCCACCGATACCGTAGCCGTCGAAATCCAAGGAAGTGATCTGCCGCGCACTGTTTTTGCGGTGAACCGGGGAAATCCCCCCCTGCACAATGCCGAAAACCAGCTGCTCTTGGCGGGTATGTGCAGCCTGAAAACGCGCTGCCCAACGGAACGTCCTTTCGATGGACTGTTGGATGTAGGCATCCTCCGCGTGGGGAGGTGCGCATTCGTCAAAGACCATGGCAATATCCGAACCCAGGGCTTGCTGGATTTCCACCGTGAGCTCGGGGGTAAAAAAATGCTTGGAACCATCGATGGGGGAACGGAATTCCACTCCCTGGTCATCGATCCGGTTCATCCGACTCAAGCTGAAAACCTGGAAACCGCCGCTGTCTGTCAAGATACTGCGATCCCAGTTCATGAAACGATGCAATCCCCCCATCTGCTCGATCACCTGGTGGGAAGGCTTGAGGTACAGGTGAAACGTGTTGCCCAAGATGACCTGTGCCTGGATTTGCTTCAGGCGGTCGGGCAAGACCCCTTTCACGTTTGCATGGGTTCCCACGGGCATGAACACAGGGGTGGAAATGGTTCCATGGGCGGTGTGCAGTTCTCCCCGACGTGCGGCGCATCCGGAAGCCCTTGAAAGCAACCGGAAGACGTCACTCACTGTTGTTTCAACTCGTTGGCTCTTTCTATGGCACGTTCCATTGTACCATGGAACTGGGTCAACTTGGAAGAAACCTGTTGCGCCCACTGCGTATCGCTGATGGAGGCAAGGTTAATTTCCACGTTTTCGCACGCCATGTGAAAAGCTGCACGAAGAAGCTCCAGCGCGCAGAACGCATCGGAAACCGCGTTGCGATTGCCTTTTTCCGCGGCAAACAATGCGTATGGCAGCAGTGAGCAAACTTTGGAACAAGTATCCAGAGGGACGAGTGCAGCCTCTTTCATGGCGATCTGGATACTGTGCTTGCGCGCTTGCTTTTCCTCCTCGGACTTGCGGGGAAGCTGGAACGCATCCATCACCTGGTCAAAAACCTCGGCATCCAGATCCATTTGCTTGGTGAGTGCATCGCGCACTGGCCCCACCTGCTTGAGCATATCCTGGAAGTCGGACTGCACTAACTCGTACCCTTTTTTTCCAATGCTGAGCCGGGCGACCATTTCCACGAGGGCTGCTCCCGTTGAAGCTGCCAACGCTGCTGCGGTCCCCCCGCCGGGGGTTGGTTCCTTGGACGCCAACTGGTCCAGGAAAGATTCCAGGGTCATCGAACGAAACAAGTTATCCCGCCTTTCACGTCGTGCAAGTGAATTAATTATAGCATAAAA
>DAOPKN010000019.1:0-41321 GCA_035391225.1 Thermotogota bacterium | reverse complement strand
AATGCTCTTCGTTTACGCTGATTTTGTTCCTACCCACTTAATTCGAAGGAGAACCAAAAAAGGAGGGGTAAACGTGCACCAGATACGCGAAGGCTTGTTCACCCAATCGGGATGGGATATCGTGGAATCCCATTTTGACCCAAACCAAGCAGTAAATTCGGCCACTCTCTTCCTGCTGGGAAATGGCTACTTGGGATATCGCGGCAACTTGGCGGGAGATGGAAAGCAAGACGATTCGGGATGTTTTGTGACCGACACTTGGGACAAAGCCGATGGAAAATGGGAGGAACTGTGCAACGTTCCCGATGCTTTGCGGACAAGGCTTTTCGTGGATGGAACCCTGGTTTCTCACAAAACGGGTGCACTGGAAAGCTTCCAACGCTCCTTGGACCTGCAGAACGGCCTTTTCAAGGCACGGTTTTCCCAGACACTCCCGGGGGAAAAGAACATCGCGGTTTGGGAGGAGAAATTTGCCAGCCTTTCCAACCGGCACGTTGTTGCCATGAAGTTCTCCTTCCAACTGGATACCCCAGCCCAAGTGCGCGTGGAAACCGGAATCGATGGGGATACCTGGAACCTAAACGGGGAACACCTGGAACGATTCAACTCCTTTGCGCAGGAGGGCTTTTTGATCATGGAATCGGACACGCGGGAAAAGGGCCAACGCATCGTCGTGCTGGAGAAACAATCCCTGGAAGGAGCTTCCTTCGAGCAAAGCCTGCATATCCGGGGAAAGACCGCCTACCACCAACTGTGCTTCGATTTGGCCGCAGGCCAGCAAGTTACGCTCACCAAGTTCATGGTGGTGGTGCATTCCAACGATACGCCCGACCCCTTGAAAGAAGCCCTACAAGTTGCCAAGAACCTGGACTACGTTTCCCTGTTCCAGGAAAACAAGCGCCTTTGGCTTTCCCGGTGGAACAAGTACGACATTCGAGTAGAGGGCAACGTCCTCGACCAGGTCGCGCTGCGCTTCAACACGTACCAGAGTGTAATCGCCACTCCTACCCACGCTCCTTTACCCATTGGAGCCCGGGGGCTCTCTTGCCAGGCGTACCAAGGCGCCGCTTTCTGGGATCAAGAAATCTACAACCTTCCCATGTACCTGTTCACCGATCCACAGATTTGCCGAAACATCCTTTTCTACCGTTTTGCAACCCTTGACGGCGCCCGGGAGAAGGCTGCACGTTTGGGGTTTGAAGGTGCCTTCTACGCTTGGATAAGTGGCAAAACGGGAAAGGAACTTTGCCCAGACTTCTTCTTCCAAGATGTGAACACGGGCAGGCCCATCCGAAACCATTTCAATGCATGGCAAATCCATATCTCCCCGGATATCGCCTACACCTTTTGGCAGTACTATGAAGTGAGCGGGGATTGGGATTTTATCGTGGAATACGGGGCAGAGGTCATCTTGGAAGTGGCACGATTCCTATCCGCACGTGCGTTGTTCAACCCCCGCAAAGACCGGTACGAATTCTGGAAGCTACAGGGCCCCGACGAGTACCATGAAAACGTGGAGAACAATGCGTTTACCAACTACCAGGCATACTACACGCTTAAAATTATTCAAGATCTCATCCCGCAATTGCAGCGAAAGAATCCCCGGGAATGGGCGGAGCTTGTCCAAAGATGCAAGCTCCAACCTTGGGAAATCACGCTCTGGGAGGATATGCTCCAAAAAATGTACCTGCCCAAGCCGCAAGCGAATGGAGTGGTGGAACAATTCGACGGTTTTTTTGCGTTGGAAGATGTTGTGCCCGCGCACAAAATCAAGGATCGCCTGATCCGGGAAGACGAGTACTATGGGTGGCCCGTAGGAGTTACGGTTTTTACAAGGGTTTCCAAGCAGGCAGACGTGGTGCAACTTCTGATGCTCCATCCAGACCTGTTCTCCGAAAAGATCGTGCAGGCCAATTACGATTTCTACGAACCACGGACGTTGCACTTTTCCTCTTTGAGCCCATCGGCGTACGCCATCGTGGCTGCCCGCTTGGGATACATTCCCGAAGCGTACCAGAAATGCACGCAATCCCTGTTCATCGATTTGCGAAACACCAACGAACCCGTCAGCGGGGGGACATTCATCGGGGGAATCCACACGGCTGCCGCCGGCGTTGCCTGGCAAATGGTGGTCATGGGTTTTGCCGGATTCCGGGTACAAGAAGACGGAAGCCTATTCTTTTCCCCGCGTTTGCCCAAGGAATGGAAGGCCGTCTCCTTTTACTTGGACATCCGCGGAAACCAGTACAGGGTTTCCTTCGACCACGAATTCCTTTTCCTGCAACTCTTGTCGGGAAATAACCCCCTTCCCACGGTTTTCGTGGGGGAGGAAAAACACCAACTCCACAAGGCAAAATCCTACCTTCGTCTGACCAAAGCATAGAGCCAGCAAGCGAGGAGGCTTCCACCACGGTACCCATTCTCCCCGGGGAAAAGATGTAACAAATTCCTCCCGCTTTTTTTGGAGGGGATTTGTGGTATAATACCCGTCCATTTTCGTTTCTTTTTGTTTTTTCCTTTTTTTCTCCTGTATTCCATCCCATCGCATGGCCTTTCTTGGAAAGGCTTTTTTTTCGGCGGTTTTCTTCTCACGGCTCAAGAATCGGAGGTGTACATGCCTGCTCTTGCCTTGATGAAAACTTCGTTCCAGCGAAACCGGGTGTATGTATTGAACCACATGCTGAACAACCTGGGGAGTTTCCTCTTTGGCTACATCATTGCCATGGTTTGGCTGAGCCTTCTGGGAAATACCCCCGAAGGCCGCGAAATGGTCACGTACGTGATGGTCAACCAGGCGATGGTCGGTCTCGTGATGTTTCTACCCCGTGGATGCTTCATCCCGCAAAAGATCCGGGAAGGAACCATCGTGTTCGACCTGGTGCGTCCGCAAAACATTCTTTCCCTGGCTTTCTTCGAGGTCTCCGGGCACGTGGCGTACAATTTCGTCTTTCGCTCCCTCCCCATTTTCCTGTTGGGATTCCTGGTTTTGGGGGTAGATTTCCCGAGGTTATCCCAACTTTTCCCTTTCTTTCTTGCCTTGGCAAACGGCTTCGTCATCGCCTTCTTCCTCAACTACCTGGTGGGGCTGTGGTCCATGCACTTCGTGGACTTCACCGGGGCCCAAAACCTGTACTACTTCACCACGGCCACTTTCAGCGGGTACATGATGCCTCCCGAATTCTTTCCGGGTTTCGTGCGCACCCTGGTGGAATTTTCTCCCTTTGGTTGTACCCATTTTTGGCCTTCCGCCATTTACCTCGGAAGGGTTCCCCTTTTCCAAGCCCTTTGGATCCAGTGGAGTTGGATCGGGATCTTGTGGGTAACCTGCTGGCTGTTGACCCGCCGACTGGTACAACGAATTCCCATTCAAGGAGGGTAAACCATGGGTGTTTTTCTCACGCTCGTCCGTGCTTCCTGGAGAGCACAGACCCACTACCGCTTCAACTTCTTTTTCACAACAGTTTCCAGCGGGTTGGCGATGTTTTCCGATTTCCTTTTGATCTGGTGGCTTTTGATGAACTTCCCCTCCTTGGGGGGATGGAAGCTGGAAGAAGTGGCATGCATTTTCGGCATCGTGAATTGCAGCTGGGGGTTGTTCCGGGTAATCGGAGTGGGTCTGAAAAACTTCCAGGAGTTCATGCTTTCGGGTCGATTTGACGTGCTTCTTGTTCGTCCTGCATCCACCGTTCTGCAGTTGTTGCTCCATCGCTTTGACCTAAAAAGCCTGGGAGGTGTGGTGCAAGGGCTCGGAATTGGCTTCGTGGCGCTCACGAGCATGGGACTACTGGGACAATTGTGGCCCTGGTTCTTACTGCTCTGTTTGCTGGGGGCCATCATTACGCTGGAAATCAACATCATCTTGGCAGCAATCGCGTTTTGGACCATCCGCAACGAAGAAATCGTGGTACTTGCTTTCTACGCAACGCGCACAGCATCGGAATACCCCGCCCACATCTTCGGCCCGTTCCTGAAAAACTTGCTGACTTTCGCGATACCCCTGGCCACGATTGGGTATTTCCCCCTGGGGTACTTGCTGGGGAAAATGCAAAACCCCGTTGCCCTTCTCTCGCCCTTCTTGGCGGCAGGGGGACTTTTTCCCATCAGCTTCGTGATCTGGAAAATGGGCATGCACCACTACTCCAGTACCGGAACGTAGAGAAAGGAGACAGCATGATCACGGTGAAAGGCATTTTCAAAACGTACCACGTGTACCAGGGAAAAGGGTGGAAACGCAGGAAGAAAGAAATCCACGCCCTGGAAAACATGGATTTCCAGGTAACCCGTGGGGAATGCCTGGGATACATTGGCCCCAACGGGGCGGGCAAATCCACCACGGTGAAGATCCTCACGGGGATAATGGTGCCCGACAGTGGAGAGGTGATTTCGAACGGATACTGCCCCTGGAAGGAACGGAAACGCTACGTCAAAAACATCGGAGTGGTGTTCGGCCAAAAAACGCAGATGTGGTGGGATCTGCCGGTAGCAGACAGCTACGCTCTTCTCGGCTCATTGTACCGAGTGGAACCCCGCAAGGCGCGCAAGCAGATCGACTTCCTCGTCGACGCCCTGCAACTTTCGGAAATCTTCCACCAACCCGTTCGCCAATTAAGCCTCGGGCAAAGAATGCGCGCGGAAGTGGGAGCTGCCCTCGTGCACGATCCGGACCTGCTTTTCTTGGACGAGCCTTCCATCGGGTTGGACGTGGTCTCCCAGCACAACTTGCAAAACTTTTTGAAACAGCTCAACCAATCTGGAAAAACCATTTTCCTCACCACCCACAACCTCAAGGAAATCGAAACCCTCTGCACGCGCGCGATGGTGATCAACCAAGGCAAGATCATCTTCCACGGCACCATCCCCAACCTCAAGAAAATGACGGAATTGCCCGTGATGGTGAAAGTGCAGCTCTTTGAAAACCCGACCCCGGAAGGAATGGAGCAAATAAGGGCTCTATCCGGCGAATACGATCGGGAACAAGGCATCGTGGCAATTCCCGCGGGCCACGAGAAAGGGGTCGCGGAAATCACGCGCATCCTGATGCACCATCTTCCGGTGGAAGACCTGCGCGTGGAAGAACCGGGTATCGAAGAGATCGTCAAGGCCATTTACCTGCAAGAACTTTCGCGGAACCGGGTGGTTTGATTTTGCCCCAAAAGGTTGTGTATAATGGAAAAGAACGGAAAAGGAGTGGAGGAGACATGAGGTTCGAATTCCAGGCTCTTCGCGAAGACGAACAAGTGCAATACCTAACCGAAACGATCTTGGAGGTGCTGCGCAAACCCGGTATGCTCAAGCAAAACCCCAAGGGCTACCTTTCCGCACACTCCCCGGAGACGTTCGCGCGGGAAATGGCCCGGGATACGCAGCAGATTCTCCAGCAGTTCCAAAGGCAATCCGATCTCGCTTCCGCCCGGAAACTGGCAGAAACACTTGGCACCCTGTTGGAAGATACGTACAAGGCCAAGTATTTCAAACTCTTCGAATCATCACGCGTCCAAGAGATCGTTTCGGTGGTTTTGTCCTCCCTGGGTTACCGCTGAATCACACGGATGATTTTTCCATAGGCCATCGTGTGGTAACCCCCGCTCGAAGTATAGAACTTGTTGATTTCCTCCTCCGGGAAGTAGAAAGGTTGGATGCTGTTGGCCGTTGTCACCTCGCAGTCCAGGAGGATATGGGCTTCGCGGATGGGTGCGCAGAAGTCGGAAAGGCTTTCATCGAGGTGGAAAAACCCCTTCGCAAACTTGTCTTCCTGGTACCCCGATGCGGACCCGAAGTACGCCAACCCCTCGGAGTACTTGCCATCCAGCACATTGACCGTAAACCTTTTGCCACTCTTGATCCCTTTCCATGTGTACCGTTCCGGGCGGGCAGCACAGACGAAATAGGGTTCGTTCCACATGTTGCCCACGAAACCCCAGCCCACCGTCATTCCATTGGTCCTTCCGGAAGGTTCGCGTGCCGACAAAACAACCTGACCCTTCACCAAGGCTCGAAAAAGTGCTTCGGTAATGCGCGCAACGGGTAAATGATTCATTCTCTTCCTCCCTTTTTCGTGATGCAACATTGTACCATACACTGTTTTTCGATCACCTTTTTTGGTAGAATAGCCTAACACACCATCTTCCCAGGAGGTTCCCATGGATACCGTGAAACGAAACCTGTTCCTGGCCATTTTCTTCTCGCTGCTCATCTGGATCGTGGATGCGGCCCTCGATTCGTTACTTTTCTTTGGAAAGCCCTTCCTGGACTCGCTACTCCTGGACCCCGGACCGCACGAATGGTACATCCGCCTTATGATCTTGGGGATTTTCCTCCTCTTTTGGCTCTTCAACCGTGATTCCCTCCACCGCCTGCAACGCGAAAAGCAAAAGCTACTCGAAAAGGAAGAGGAACTGGAAAAGGCTTTGCTCCGCGAAAAAGAAGCCCTGGAGGAAGCGCACTCGACAAACGAAGAATTGGAAGCCAGTTACGAACAGATCGAGGCCTCCAACCAGCAGTTGGAAGAGAGCGAGCAGCAATTGCATGCGTACAACCAGGTTCTGCGCCAGGAAACCGAGAAATTCGAGAACGCTTTTTTACAATCCAGCCTGCCCATCTTCCTTTGGGATTGCAACCATTTGATCAAGGAATGGAACCAGGCCTGCGAAAGGGCATTCGGATGGTCTCGGAAGGAAGCCGTGGGGAAAGACTGGATCCATCTGCTCGTGGCGCAGAAGGAAGTTCCCGATGTACAAAAGATGGCCAAGATCATTTGTGGAGGTACCTCTTTACACATCCGCCACAAGGCCCACCCCAGGGAAGGCAAAACTCTCACCTTCGAGTGGGACAACGCTCTGACCTTTGATTCCAGCGGAAAACCCGCCACGGTTGTTTCGATCGGACGGGATACGAGTCTATTGGAGAAAGTGCAGGACGAGCTCCGAAAAGAATGGGCCAACAAGCAAACCCTGCTGTCCGGCATGCCCGACTTGATCGTGCAGGTGGACCCCGATTTTCACGTGGAATGGATTAATCCTGCCTGGGAATCCAGATCGGGCCTTGCCTCGCCAACCTTCCTGGGAAAACAGTGCTTCCGCGTTCGCTTTGATAGGGAAAAACCCTGTGAAGGTTGCCCTTTGCCGGAAGCGAAAGCCACAAATAAACCCCAATCCCGGCAGATGCTTTCCAGTGACGGGAAAACCGTTTGGCTTGCCAGGGCCATCCCGTTCTTCGACCAAGAGGGCCACCTGGAAAAACTTGTAAACATTTCCACCGATATCACCCACCTTATCCCTGACAAGAAGCCCCTTTGAAGAAAGAAGGATGGAACATATGAACAACGTACCCTTTATCCGTGTACACGGCACCCGGGTTTTCGCGCCTCGTTCCCTGGGTTTCAAAGACCTGCTGCTCGGCGCGGGAAAGATCCTTGCACTCCTGGAGCCCGGAGACCCCTTTTCCCCTCCGGGATTCTCGGTCCAACAAGTCGAGGCTACGGGGATGATGGCTTTTCCCGGTTTCGTCGACGGACATGTCCACCTCATTGGTGGAGGCGGGGAGGGTGGCTTTTCCACCCGAACCCCCGAAGGAAATGCACCGCAATTCCTGCAAGCAGGCACTACCACGGTCATTGGCTTACTGGGAACCGATGGTATCACCCGCGACCTTTCCTCGTTGCTGGCGAAGGTTCGCGGGCTACGCGAGGAAGGATTGCATGCCTACATGCTCACCGGGAACTACCGCTACCCTCCCAAAACCATGACCGGTGACCTTCTCCGCGACATCGTCTGGATCCCCGAAATCATCGGTTTCGGTGAACTGGCGGTATCCGACCACCGGGGTTCGCATATCACGGCCACGGAACTGCAACGCCTTGCCATGGATTGTCGACTGGGCGGAATGCTCAGCGGCAAAACCACCCGGGTTGTGCTTCACATGGGAGGAGCACCATCAGGGCTCGAACCGTTGCGCCAAGCCCTCGAAGACGCGACGCTCCCTCCGGCAATGCTCGTTCCCACGCATATTGACCGAACCCCTACCCTTCTGGAAGAAGGGGTCGAATGGGTGCAAAAGCACCAAGGGAAAATCGATTTCACCGCCGACGATCAAACTGCAAAAAACCTTTGCGCACTCCTCGACCGGGGAGTAAACGCCCACGGCTTGATGGTTTCTTCGGATGGCTTGGGAAGCTTGCCCGTGTTCGACGATGCGGGAAATCTTCTTTCCCTCACCTCTTCTCCGGTGGATGGCCTCTGGAAATCCTTTTGCCAACTGGTCCGAGAACACGGGGTACCCGTAGAAACCGCTTTGCTACCCTTCTGCTGGAACGTTGCGGAATGCTTCGGGTTGCTGTCCGAAGGAGTGGGAACGCTCAAGCCCGGCGGAAGGGCCGATTTCATCCTGGCGGACGAAAACTTCCGCTTGCAACAGGTGTTCCACGGCGGAAATTCTCTCCTCCCTCCGCGGTGAGCAAGGAACAAAAATTGTTAGCTTGGAATAATTTCGATTTCCTTTGCGTCCTATGTGCATCGAAAGAAAGGAGAGTGGTGGAAAATGCGTTACGAAAAGAAGAGAATGTTGGTTTTGTTCCTGATAACTTTGGTAGTAGCCTCTGTTTCCTTGGCCAATGCACCACTGACCACGGTGCAGGTAGACCTCGAGCGGTACCAGGGTACGTGGTACGAAATTGCACGTTTACCCTTGTTCTGGGAACGTACCTTGGTCAACGTTACGGCCACGTACACCCTTCGGGAAGACGGAAAAATCACGGTTTTGAACGCGGGAAAAGTTCTTTCCCCCAGTGGCTTGAATAGCTCGGTGAAAGGTTTGGCATGGGTGCCGGACTCGTCCGAGACGGGAAAACTGAAAGTGCAATTCTTTAGCGCTTTTTCCAGTGATTACTGGGTGCTCGACCTTGACCAGCAAGGGTATTCCTGGGCGATCGTGGGGCAACCCGACCGCACGTTTTTATGGATACTCAGCCGGACCCCACAGATGGACGAGGAGTTATACGCCCATCTCGTTCAAAAGGTGGAACAGATGGGATTCAACCTGGAAAAGCTGGAGAAGGTTCTACAACAGTACGACTAATGGTTGGTTTGAACCCTTATAGAAAAAGCCCCTTAGCGGGGCTTTTTCTATTCCTGGTATACCCGTACCTTTTTCTGCCGCACCGATCGCTTCCGCTTGCCGGGAGAAGGGGCGGATTCCTTCTTCTTCCTTCGAAAGTCCAGGAACCGTAACTCCCCTTGGAGTTCCCGGAAATTCTCCAGGCGTCCCGGATCGAGTTCCCCTTCCCTTATGGCGTCTTGAACGGCACAGCCGGGCTCGTCACGGTGTGTGCAGTTGCGAAACCGGCAATTTTTTGCCAGTTGCAGGATGTCCTCGAATGTGTGGGAAAGGTCGGTCTGCTGGGCCCAAATTTGCAATTCGCGAATCCCCGGTGTATCGATCACCACCGCCCCCCAGGGCAGTGTGGTCATTTCCCTCCAAGTCGTGGTGTGTCTGCCCTTTTTATCAGAAGGGCGAACCTCCCCGGTGGAGAGTCTCTCTTCCGCCAACAGCGCATTGATCAGGGTGGACTTCCCCACTCCGGAAGAACCCATCAAAACGATGGATTGCCCCAGCTGGCAAAAGGGTCTTAGGTTTTCCAGGCCCTCCTTGCGGGTGGCACTTACCGCAACGATGGGCAAGGCCGGTTCTAGCGTACGCACGTCCATCGCTTTCTCCGCGGCATCCGCGCAAAGGTCTGCCTTGTTCAAAACCACAACAAGTTGGGCACCCGAGCCCCGGAGCTGCAAGAAGTAACGCTCCAGCCTGCGGAGGTTGAAATCCCCGTCCAAAGAAGTCAAGATCCAAACCACGTCTACGTTTGCCACGACCACCTGTTCCCGTGTCTGGTAACTTCCCAGGTGACTTTTTCCCGCAAAATGGATGAATTTCTTACCACTGGAGATGGCGGCACTTCGGGAAATCACCGTTTTGCGGGGAAGGATTCCCTGGATGACTCCTTTTTCCTCCCCGGGGATGGGAGCCACTTGAACCCAATCTCCCACGGCTGGAAGGTCAACGGTTTGTTGCGCACGATACAAAAGGGTCCCGCTACAGGTCGCCGTAAGTGGTCCCCTGTGTGTCGCGACCATCCAAAACCCTTTGTCAACGCGGAAAACTCGCCCCAGGCAGCTTCCCGGCTTGTGGGGTCCTTCCCACTTTTCCAAAACCTCATCCCAATACGAGTTCCATCCGAGATCGGATATGTTCACGGTATTCCTCCTCTATTTACGTGCTACAGCAAAAAGGGCGACGCGGGACCGGATGGAAAAAGGGGATCAGGCGGAGAAGAATCCGGAAGCGTCGCCTCGACACATCACCGTTTTTTTGTCACAATCTGCCATACGATCGCCTCCTCGAAGTGTTTTTCGATACTTTGCATTGTACCATTTTCCGGGAAAAAAAGGCAAACCCAGCATAAACGCTTGCGCAGATGGGGGTGTCCGCGGTTCGGTCCGTGTGATATAATGTGGAAAGCACTATCGAGTCTTATTCCAAGGAGGAGGCAAAATGCAAAAGCAAACGTTTGAACCCCCATCCGCCCCAAAAGCGGTGGGTCCGTATTCCATCGCGGTCTCCGCAGGAGAACTCCTTTTCATTTCCGGGCAAATGCCGATCAACCCCAAGACCGGGCAAATCGTGGAAGGTTCGATTGCCGAGCAGGCACGTCAGGTGTTGGAAAACCTCAAGGTTATTACGGAGGAATGCGGCAGTTCGCTGGAACACGTGGTGAAGGTCACGGTTTTCTTGACCGACATGACCAAGTTTTCCGAACTCAACGAAGTGTATGCCACCTTTTTCACGAATGCCCCTCCCGCCCGTGCGGTGGTAGAAGTTCGGGCACTTCCCAAGGGCGTTGACGTGGAAATGGAAGCCATCGCCATTCGCCAGGGGTAAACCCTATGAATCTCCAACACGTTGTCGAAGCATTGAACTGTGAGGTAGTCTGCGGGGATCCCTCCGCGGTAGACGTGCGGCAGGGTTTGAGCTGCGACCTGTTAAGCGAAGTCATGGCTGCCGCGGGAAAAGCCGATCTGTGGATTACCGTGCAATCCCATTCCAACATTGTTGCAGTTTCGGTGATCGTGGGGATCAAGTGCATCCTGTTGGCCAACGGCCGCGACTATAACGGCGATACCATTGAAAAGGCCAAGCAAGAGAAGATCGTCCTGCTCAAATGCAATAGCGGGGCTTTCGAACTGAGTGGCCGCATCTATGAAATGCTTCAACGCTGATTTCCATATCCACAGTTGCTTGTCACCGTGCGCCGATCTCTCCATGACCCCTCGCTTTCTCGCGCGAAGGTTATCCGAGTTGGGCATCGACTGGGTTGCAATCACCGACCACAATTCCACCCGCAACCTTGAACCCTTTTCGCAAGCGTTCACACAAGCGGGTATTGCCCTGCTTTTGGGCATGGAAATCCAGACACAAGAAGACGTGCACCTGCTTGCCTACTTCCCGGACTTCGAACAGGCCCGTTCGATGGGGAAGCTTGTAGAGAGCCATCTTCCCGTGCTGGAGGTGGACCCAGAACGCAACGGGTACCAACTCGAAGTGGACGCCTCGGACCAGTTTACTGGAATGTGTGAAAAAGCGTTGGGGTTCTCCACCGACCTTACCCTGGAGCAAGCGGTGCAAGCCACCCGGCAACGGAACGGGGAAGTGGTTTTCGCCCACGTTTTTCGGCATTTCGGCGTGATCACGCAACTGGGTTTGCTTCCAGAAACCCTTCCCGATGTGCCCTGCGAAGTGTACCGGGAAGACCAGCTGGCGGGTCCATTTCCTTGGAAAGGTGCGCGAACCATTTTGTGCTCATCCGATGCACATCACCCGGATGCACTGCGTCCAGCTCGAATGAAGGTCTGCGCAATGAACCGCTCGTTCGAGGAGTTCCAAAAGGCCTTGCGGAAACAAGAAGGAAGGGGAATCGAGTTGTGTCATTGAGAACACTTTCGGACCACATTTCTGACATCGCCCAAAACTGCGTCACTGCGGGCGCCACCCGTGTGACCCTATCCATCCACCAAGACGAAGACTGGTTTTCCTTCGACTTGGAAGACAACGGCAAGGGCATACCGCAAGAAACCCTGGGGAAAATTTTCGACCCCTTTTACACCACCCGAGACCACAAGATCCGCCGGGTTGGCCTTGGACTTCCCTTCATCAAAGAGGCTGCACATGCCACGGGCGGAAAGGTGGAAATCCAATCGGAGGAAGGTGTGGGAACGCGTTTCCATGCCCTTTTTGGCATTTCCCACATCGATTGCCAGCCGTTGGGAGACCTTGCCCAAACCCTTTTCACCCTGATCACTTCCTCGGACAATGTCTCTTGGAATATCCAACGCTCTTTCGGGCCGGAAAGCTACGAGATCCACACCGACCAACTTTTCTCCGGAATCCCAGCTTCGGATGCACTTTCCAACCCTTCCTTCTTGCACCTGCTCCTGGAATCGCTGCGGGAACTCGAAAGTTCTTTGCTGGAAGGGGGCAAAGACGCTGGTGAAAAGAAAGGAACAACCCCCTGAAAGGGAGAAAGATGAAAGGGAATTTCCAGGGGGGATGTGTATGATCCTACTGAAGCGGATTGACAAGAGCGAATTCTGGATAAACGCCGAAATGTTCGAAACGGTGGAAGCCAAACCCGATACGGTGATCACCCTTTTCAACGGCAAACGGTACATCGTTTTGGAAACACCGCAAGAGGTCGTTTCCAAGGTTTTGGAATTCAAGCAGAAAGCCTACCGTCTTGGAGCGGAGGCACAATGGCTCGAAAGAGATAACAAAGAAAGGAACCGCGAACCAGAATAATCGGAAGGCGGTTGGGGGGATTTTTTTGGATATTTCCACGCTTCTTGGAGTCGTAGTTGGTTTGCTGGTCGTTGGCGTTGGCCTTGTTTCGGGCGGGGACTTAAGCGCGTACCTCGGTGTCGATTCCGCGGTTTCGTTGGTCATCGTGCTTGGCGGTGCCGTGGGAGCCGTGATGGTTGGCTACCCCAAGGAAAAATCCTTCAAGCTGATGAAAGTCATGATGAGCACCATCAAGACCCCGGAGCTCAATTCCGTGGATACCATTCGAACGCTGGTTTCCTTTTCAGAGAAAGCCCGGCGAGAAGGTCTTTTGTCCCTTGAAGAGGACGCTGCTGATCTCCCCGACCAGTTCATGAAAAAAGGGGTCCAACTCATCGTGGATGGCACCGATCCCGACCTTTTGCGCGACATGATGGAAATCGAAATTGACCTGATTGACGGGGACTTGAGCCAAGATCAAAAGATGATGGAGGCGGCTGGCGCGTACGCTCCGGCGTTTGGCATGATCGGGACAGTTCTTGGGCTGATCGCCATGTTGGGGGCTTTGAACAACCCCGACGCACTGGGTCCCGCCATGGCAAAGGCCCTGATTACCACGTTGTACGGGGCGATCATTGCAAACGGTTTCCTACTCCCCATGGGAGAAAAACTCGCCCTCCGGAAAGAAATCTTGCTCATGCACAAACGGATGATACTGGAGGGAATCTTGTCGATCCAAGCGGGAGATAACCCCCGGTTACTGGAAGAGAAGCTCAAAACGTTCCTTTCCGATGCGGACAAGAAGGCATACGATGCGTCCACCGCTACCCCGGAATAAGGAGGAGAGCCCACTTGAAGAAGGCCAAAAAATCCGATTGCAAGAAAGGGGCTCCCAACTGGATGGTGACCTACGGGGACATGATCACCCTGATGCTCACCTTCTTCGTTGCTTTGCTCGCATTTTCCAGTATCAGCCCTGGGAAATTCCAAGAAGTGGCAAGCGGTTTGGCCCGCATTTTTTCGGGGAATCCCCCGAGCGTTTTGATGGGGGGAAGAAGCACAGTCACCGAACCCATTATCACCTCCAACCCTGGCATCCAAGAAGACCTGCTCAAGATCCAACAAGATGAAACCTTCAAAGGAAAGATAACCGTACAGCAAACCGACCAGGGAACATTGATCACCCTGGGAAACATGGAGTTCTTCGAACCGGATTCGGCCAGGCTGACAGTGGACGCCAAGAACTTACTGGAGAAACTGGGGTCCATCATCGTGGAACATACCACCAATGCCATCGACATCCATGGTTTCACCGATGATCGCAACCCTTCCGCCCAATCCGTGTACCCTTCGAATTGGCACTTGAGCAGTGCGCGGGCGTCCAGCGTTGCCCGGTACTTCTCCGAAGACCTCAAAAACAAGCGCATTGCGGAGCGCATCGTGGACATCCGGAGCGGGAAATTTGACCCGGATACCTACTACGACCCTTCTCGTTTCGCTCCAATCGGAAAGGCGGATGTGGCGATCAACAGGGAAATCAGCCAGCTTGACGCCCGGTATCGCTCCGAGATCGAATTGCTGGATTACAAGCTCCGGGACGGAGAGATCACAGAAGCCCAACGGGAAAGCGAGTTACGTGCTCTGAAAGATACTTATAGCAATGAACTTTCCGCGTTGCGTGCGGGATACCAAAAAATCGAAATCCTGATCAAACGGGAAAAGGCGAGGTGATTGCATGCCGGAACAGGACGAACTCGCCCAAGGCGGGGAAGAGAAACAAAAAAAAGGCGGGCTGAACATCATGGGCCTGTTGATTTCCGTGGTAATCGCGGCAGTCGTGGCGGGAGGGGTTTCCTTCGTTCTCGTGAAGTTCGTTCTGGGAACCAACACACCCAGCTCTTCGAGCGAAACCACCCAACCGACGATTCCCGTCGAGATCAGGGTTCGATTCGTGGTGGAAGGTTCCAACAAGACCTTCATGTTGAAAGGTGGCCGCACCGTCATCGTGATCGATATGCTGAGTTTCAACGTAGGATCGGATGGCTGCCGGGCAGAAATTGCAAACCGGAACGATCAAATCCTGTCCGCACTCCAAGACCTTTTTATCCAAAAAGAAGAGGCAGAGCTGGCAACCGCTGCTGGGCTCGACCTGCTCAAACGCCAAATTCGAGATCTGGTGAACCGCGTCACCAATTACGTGGGTGATCGCGCCAAGTACGGCGTGATCGAAGTATTCATGTACATCAAGGCAATCACATCGGTCCAGTAAGCCCGTTTCCCGGGCAGGAAAGGAGGTGGTGAAGTGGCAGATTCCCTCAGTCAGGAAGAGATTGATTCTCTATTGTCGGCTGTAACCCGCGGGGAAGTAGACGTCGAAGAAATCAAGAAAGAAGGGGCAGAGGCAAAGGTTAAGCAATACGATTTCCGACGCCCCATGAAATTCTCCAAGGACCAAGTGCGCACCTTCCAGATGATCCACGAGAATTTCACACGTGCACTTTCCACGTACCTTTCGGGTCGGTTACGCTTTTTCGTGGATGTGGGCCTGGGTCCCATCGACCAGATCACGTACGGGGAATTCCTCAAGTCGTTGCCAAATCCCACATTCATCACCATTTTTTCCGGGAGTTCCTGGTCGGGAAGCGCGATCATGGAAATCAACCAGTCCATTATCTTTGGCATCATCGACCGCATACTCGGGGGCACGGGTGATACCCTTTCCAAATCCCGCCCCCTTACCGAAATCGAACTCAACATCATCCGCCGGGAGAGCATGCGTTTTTTGACCCTGTTGCGGGATGCCTGGTCCAACATCATGGACTTCGTTCCGGAAATTGAAAACATCGAGTCCAACCCCCAGTTCGTGCAGATTGCTCCCCCAAACGAAATGACATTGCTGGTGACAATGGAAATCATGATCGGAAACGTGGAAGGCTTCATGAACATCTGCCTTCCCAGCTCCGTCATCGAACCTTTTACGGAAAAGATCTCCAACCAGTTCTGGTTTTCCAGCACCGAGAAAAAAGAATCGCCGGAGATCCGTGACCAAATTTCCAGGGGACTCAAGAAAGCCCCCCTTACCATGCGGGCGGTACTGGGAGAAACACACCTCACGTTGGCCCAACTGCTTTACCTGCAGGAAGGTGACGTGATCCGGCTGGACAAGTACAGCGACCAGGAAATGGACCTTTTCATCGGGAACGAAGCCAAGTTCACGGGTCGTCCCGGCAAATTCCGGGGAAAAAAAGCCGTGAAAATAACCGGGCTATCCCGTAAAACAATGGAAGAAGAGGGCGAAGAAGGGAGTGAGACCAATGGGAGATAGCAATGATTTCCTCTCCCAAGATGAGCTGGACGCCTTGCTCGGGGCGATCAACAGTGGAAACGAACCCGCCGATTCCGGAGCCGCGGCCACAACCGGGGGAGGTGCACTTGGAGAAGCAGAGCTTGACATGATCGGCGAAGTGGGGAACATGATCATGGGAGCCGCTTCCACGGCCCTTTTTACCATTCTGGGGAAAGACGTCGACATCACAACCCCCAAAGTGAGTATCATCCAGCTCGGGGACTTGAAAAAGATGTTCAACGATTCGCGGCTGGTCACCACGTTGGAATTCCAGCAAGGAATTTCCGGCCTCAACGTCCTGGTGGTGGATGCGAAAACGGCGAACATCATCGCCGACCTAATGATGGGCGGAACGGGTCAGGAAGTATCCGGCGAACTGGATGAAATCAAGATGAGTGCCGTGGGAGAAGCCGTGAACCAAATGATGGGCGCAGCGTCCACCGCGATGTCCGAATTCCTGAGCACATCGATCAACATTTCTCCTCCCAAGGTCGATATGGTGGATTTCTCCCATGCCGAAGTGGAATTCCCCCCCATCGCCGAAAACAACTCCGCAGAAGTTGTTATGGTTTCCTTCGATTTGTCCATCAAGGGATTGGCGCAAACGGATATCTTCCAGGTGCTGCCCATCCCTTTCGTGAAAAACCTGTATGCGAAAGTCACCGGGGATATTTCCAGCGCTCCTTCCCAACCTGCCGCAGCTGCTCCCCCGCCATCCAAAGCCGCTCCCTCGCGCCAGCAAGCCCAAAAACCTTCTGCCGGCGCCCGGATGCCGCCCCCTCCACCAACCCAGCCACCCGTCTCCGTGAAGCCCGTGGAGTTCGAAGACTTTGATTCCGGGGAAGGAACTGCTTTACCGAAACAGCTGGAACTCCTGTATGATGTTCCTTTGGAAGTGACCGTCGAGCTGGGGAGGAGCAGGCTAACCTTGCGGGAAGTGTTGGACCTCAACATTGGGTCCATCGTGGAATTGGACAAACTCACCGGGGAACACGTGGACATCCTGGTAAACGGAAAAATGGTTGCCAAGGGCGAAGTAGTGGTGGTGGAAGAAAGCTTTGGCGTGAAAGTCACCGAGATCCTCAATCCGAACGATCGGATACGGAAACTGGGATGACAAAAAGAATAACCGGCGTGCTGGTTGCTTTTCTCCTTTTTTCCAGCCTTTTTTGGGGAATGAGCCCCCAAGGCTTTTCTGCATGGCGGAAAACGATCCAGAAATTTTCCGGTGCCAACAACTTCTACGTCTCGTTGCTCGTCAAAACCCACCTGAAAGAAGATTCGGGAGAATGGATCCAAAGTACGATTGGATTCGAAGCCTGGTGTCGGAACCTTCGGGATTACCGGTTGGGTTTCACTGCCCCATCGTTCCTGCAGGGAATCACCCTTTTCTACCTGTTCGAATCCGACCATTTTACCGTGTTGGATACCACCGAGAAACTTCGGGCGGAGCAGCGGGTCAATAGCTCGCAAGGCCTCTTTGGAACTACACCGGGCTCAACACCCGCTTTGCTATTCGATGGACTCTCCCCAAAGGAAATCCTGGAGGACATCGGAGAGTACTTACTTGTCCTGGTGGAAAAACCAAACCCCCTGGTGAAAATCGAAGACACCTTTCACGAATCTACGGGTACCTTTTCCTTCGACATCACACTCACCGAAATGGCAGGTTTTGCTCTCAGCCTCTCGCTTTTCCCAAGGGAATACCCGGATCTGCGTATCAACCTCGACGAAGACTTCTACATTCAATCCATGGAAATGGTGAATCCACGCACGAACGAAAGCCTCAAACTGGAAATCCTTGAGTTGGACTTCGACCCAGGCCCAGAAGTGCTTCGCCAGGCATTTTCGATTGATGAGAGGGAGTATCCCCTGATCGAATACATCACCAATTCCAACTAACCACGAACACCGGGAATAGAGAAGAGTTTGCGATCCCGCAACTCCTTTAGGATTTTTTGGTGTACCTGCTGAGGAGGTTTTTCCCCATCAATCGTCACGAAGCGCCCGGAAAACCTTCGGGCCAACATCTCGTAGCCTTCCCCCACTTTGCCCTTGAAATCATTCCCTTCCCCTTCCAATCGGTCCGGAACGCGCCCCGAAAGACGCTCACCGGAAGCATCCACGGAAATTTTCAGCAGGAAGGTGAGATCCGGATACCGGTTTTGAATCGCAAAACTGTTCATCTGGATAATGGTCTCCACGGGTAATCCACGGCCATACCCCTGGTAGGCAACCGAAGAATCCGCGAAGCGATCCAAAAGCACCACATAATCATGCTCCAGGTAGGGAAGGATTTTTTGCGCAGTGAGTTGGGCACGCGAGGAGAGGTACAGCAATACTTCCGCGTGTTTGGAAATGATGGAACCGGGGTGTAACAACACTTCCCGGATTTTCTCCCCCACTTCCGTTCCTCCCGGTTCTCGGAAAACCGCTACGGGGACCTCGATGCTCCGAAGGTATGTTTCCAGAAGCGCAACCTGCGTGCTTTTTCCACACCCGTCAATGCCTTCAAAAGATACCAAACTTCCTGGCAACCTGTGTCTCCTCCTTCCAGGGGCTTACTCTACGAGCGTGCCAACGGGCTCCCCGAGAACCGCTTTTTGCAACTCGTCGGGTCGAAAGAAATCGATGACCTGGATCGGAAGGGAAAAACGGTGGCAAATGGAAAAAGCCTCCGCATCCATCACACCCAACCGCTTTTCCAAAGCCTCCTGGAAGGTCACCTGGGAGAACCGGGTCGCATGGGGGTTCGTCCGGGGATCATCGGAGTAAATGCCATCCACCTTCGTTGCCTTGATCAAACGCTGGGCACCCATCTCCACTGCCCGTAAGGCTGCCGCGGTATCGGTAGTGAAGAGGGGATTCGAGGTCCCTCCTCCAAATAGGACGATTTCACCCGCATCCAGGGAACTTCGTACGGAATCGTACTGGAAGGGCCGAACCGATGGGATGTCGATTCCCCGCGAAAAAACGCTTGCCGCGAGCCCTTGCTTCTCCAATGCCTGCTTGAGGTAAATGGCGTTGATCATCGTTCCCAACATCCCGATTTGGTCTGCATGGATAATGGCCATTTTCTGTGATTCTTTTCCACGGAAAATGTTGCCAGCCCCTACTACCAAGCCAATACATATGCCCATCTTGTGGATTTTGAGTACTTCTTCCACCAAGTACTGAACCCTTTCCTCGTCGAATCCCTTTCTTTCCTTTCCGGATAACGCTTCACCACTCAACTTCAACAAGATTCGCTGGAGCATGGAACCCATCCTTCCTTCGCTTTTCCCCGGGCTCACCCAAGAAAAAGCGCCCCGAAGGGCGCTGGAAAAGCTCTCTATGAAATTTCGATCCGGCAAAAATGGGAAAGGTGCAAAGGTTTCCCGGTGTTTTTCTCGGTTTCCTTCACCATCTGGGAAATGGTAGTGTTTTGCCCCTGGTCCAAGGCGTACTTCTGTTCCATCAGGCAGCGCTCCTCGAAGAACTTGCTCACCTTTCCCTCGATGATCTTTTCCACCACGTTCTCCGGCTTGCCCGATTCCTTCATCTGGTCGCGGTAGATTTCTTTCTCCTTCTCGATGGTTTCACCGGGGACACGATCGCGATCCACGAATTCGGGAGAGAAAGCCGCAATATGCAAGCACAGGTTCTTTCCCAGCTCGGCCAGCTCCGAAACATCCGCTTCGGAAACCATTTCCAACACAACTCCGATCTTGCCAGTGTGGTGGATGTAGTGGAAGAAATGCCCGTTCTCCTTGCGCACCAGTTTGCAGTAGTCACCCAGCTGGATGTTCTCCCCGATTCGCGCGATTTCTTCCGTAAGTTTGGGCGTATACTTCTCTACCATCTCGGGGCCTACGGCCTCTCCAGCGGAAGGGGGCACCTCCTGGTCAAACACCTGCACCATTTCATTTGCCAGGGCCTTGAACTCATCGGTGCGCGCCACAAAGTCGGTTTCACAGAGCAACGAGAGCATGGTAATTTGCCCTTTTTCCGCGGAATCCACGATGCAAACAAGCCCCTCCGTGGTGGCACGACCACTTTTTTTTGCCGCTGCTGCGAGGCCTTTCTTGCGCAAGAAATCCACGGCCTGCTGCATGTCTCCATCACTTTGCTGCAACGCCTTCTTGCAATCCAAAACACCAGCACCCGTTTTGGCACGAAGCTCCTTTACCATCTCCATGGTAACTGCCATTGTACCTCATCCTTTCTATTTAAATTGTTTGGTGTCGAAAACTCCGGGCTATTATACACGAAAAAGCTGCAGGGTCCAAAACGCCTCTATTCTTTCTCTGCCCCTTCTCGCAAGAGCCATTCTCCAGTTTCCCGAAAAAAGGATACAACCTGATTCACTTCTTCTTGGTTGAAACCCTTTTCTATGGAACAACAGACGTCTCTCTTCCCGGATTTTTCAAAAAGGGGGATGTTTAAGGCTTTTTTCCTTCTCTCTTGGATTTCTTCTTCCAGGATATTCGTTTTCACGTGAACGCTTCCCGAACCCGAAAAATAGGTGGACAAAACCACGGATGAAACTTGCTCACCATTGAAGTGGGTCGTTGCCGAACAAAATGGTACGCTCATGCCATCGATATCGACGAACAATGTGAAACCGGTAGCTGTCCATCGAACCCCAAACGAGGGCAATTCCGCCAACGCAAGGATGTTTTGGGCAACGGGCTTTATGGACTCGTCCAGGCGATCAAAAAATCGAGAACAATCCATTGGTTCTCTCCTACCAGCTTGGATGGGAAGCCCTTTTTCACTCTGGGAAGCAATGAGGGTATCAATGGAAAACAATCGCTCCCCATTTTGGGTCTGAAAAAAGGTGAATTCCACGCACGTCACCATTACTCCATGATCATTCAAAAAGATCGCCGTCTGGCGAATCGGAGAAGTGATTTTCTGCCCGACAATCACAAGCCGTTGCTCCTTGTTAAACGAGACCCCTTCTTCCTCCGAGAGATCGAAAAATCCTTTGTGCCATTGTTTCAAGCTTACGGAGGGATCACTTTGGTAAGTTTGAAAAATCCCTTCCAACTGCTCGTAATCCAATGTTTTGGCAAAAGAGGCATACTCAAGGGCTTGTGCAATGGTATCCCTGGGCGTCCGGCTCCTCTTCAGTTCAATCACTATGAGATTCCCTTCTCGGTCCATCCCCAACAAATCGATGAAGGTATCGAAACTCGTCCGGACTTGCCTCCCAAAAACAAACACTTTCCCGTCTTCCAAAATCCCCTCCGGGTTCTTGTTCAACCACTCCTCCAAAAGAGCTTCTTGGAAATCCACGGAAAAATCCACCTCAGAGAATTCGTGAAAACTCTCTTCCGAGTCGACACCAAATAGTTTCACGGCTCGAATCCTCCCTCGTTACCCAAGATTCAGCGCTCACGCTTTGCCAATCCATTCACACGGGCAATCTGTTCCACGACACCCCGTGCTTTTTCCTCGTCTCCCACCGGAATGGGAATATGCACCGTTCTCTCCTGGTAGCCGAAACGCTGGAGTTGGCGGTACACGATTTCGATTTGCCATGCCGCCCCTTTCACGGGGAAAGTGGCCTCGTCCGCCTTCCAGGGCTGAATATCCACGCTTTTCAACTGCGTGAGCCCGGACTTCCAGCAATCGTACTCCCCCATCACCCAGCTGGCAGTTTCTCCCACGAAGGCTTCCGGAAGGGAACGGGAGATTTTTCGGGCAGAGTACCGGGGGCCTGTGAGTGCCGCAAGGCCGGTTACCCCAAGGACCGCTCCCATGATTGCCAGGAAGAAAATACTTTCCTCGGTGTCCATGTCACCAAGCAGCACGAAAAGAAGCGAAAAGACCACCACGAAGGCCAAGATCGTCAACCAAAGCACGAGCGCAGCCCGTTTTCGAAATCGTTCCTCTTCCCGGGCATGCTTCACCGCTTTTTCCTTGGAGTACACCCAGTGGGCAAGAAGGTTTTTCCCCTCGAACATCCTTCGCAGGCGCACCGCTTGCCGCCAAAAAAGAACGGTGCAGATCGAAAAGGAGAGGAAAAGGAAGAAACCCAGGAAAATCATCCACATGGTGTCCATGTCGTTCAACCCGATTCCGATCGCGAGAAGCACCACTCCCCCGATCACGAAGCAAAGGCTGAGAATGGTCCAGAACTGCATGTTGTTCTTCGGCACGATTGCACCCCCTGGTTTTGAAACAAATGGCTCTTTGCAAGTATAGCACAGGGTTTGCCTTCACGGCAATAGCCAGTACCAGAAATGGGGTAACCTCCACTTTTTTCCAAATCGTTACTTTCCCGGAGTAGATTTGGCGCTTGACATGGAGTCCAGTCGTCACGGTAGAATGGGATATCAAACCAAGAAAAGGAGTGATGAGAATGTTTGGAAAGAAAGCGAACCGCAAGGAACTTGCAGAGAAGGCCCTCATTGGCATGCGAGAGGGAAAAGAACTCGACAAGGCAAGTTGGAAGAACAACCTGTATTCCCAGTCAGACTTCAGGATTTTCTAAGGCCGGCCACACGGTATGTGTAGCACTGGTTCTTCCTAAACCGGAATCGTTTCGAATCGAGGCGATTCCGTTTTTTTTCTCCCGAACCCCTTCACACCCTACTTCCGAAAGACCTTGTTGTCATTAAGCTGCAGTTCCCTGGCTCCCCCCGTATACACAACGTCCCCTTCGTATTCCAACCCCGCCACGATACCCCTTTTGTCCAAAAATTCTTGTGCTTGGTCCCGGGAAAGGAACGATACCGCGATCAACATCGCTTGGGAAAACGTCGCAGAAGGCCCGAGCACGAAACCCCGCGAAAAACGCGATGCTTCGTAACGTCCAATGATGGGGTTGAGCGTCCATAAAGGTCCCTTTACCAAAGCCCCTCCATACAAGTAGAAGATGGGCTCCGAATCGGCTTCCAGCGAATACATCCAGGGCACTCTTCCGTTTCGGGGACCAAAAACCACGATATCCCGCTCCACCATGATGTACCCCGTTTGCTGGGGCGCCAATTCCCGCACGAGCTGCCAAGCTCGATCCATCGCAATGGCACGCGCCATGGGCCGGAAGAAAAGTTGTCCCCCGCTGGAAAAGCGCACTCCCTCATCCACCCACTCCAGTTGCGCGTACCCCACGCGTTCAAATGCCGCGTCGAGTTGTTCCACGCTGGGAGAAGGGTTGCTCTGGTACAGCTCCACAAGGCTTCCCAGCGAAACATCGTACAGCCCCTCGGTTCTCTGGGAGAGCAAATGCAATTGCTGGAAAACCTCCCTGTCCACCGGGTCCAGTGGAAAAACCTGATCGGGTCGGGGAGCGGTGGCGGGAAAGAATTCCGGGGAATCGTAACGGGTCAAGTTGTCTGCGAAAGTGTCAAATAGGGAAGAAAAAAGCTCAGGAGTGCCGGGGGCTTGCTCGAGAACCACTACGACTTCCACACCCCCGATAACCCGCTGTTCCCGCGAATACGCCACGCCGCTTCGCATCGTAAGCACCAGCGTCAAAACAAGCAACACGCCGATCACGAAAAACGTGAAGAGCCAGGTATTGCGGGAACGCTTCATTACGGAACGTGGGTCAGAAAAAGCCATGCAGGAGTTTTTCGGGAGTCGCCCCGATCAGTTCCCCAAGCCCTTTGGGTCGAAGGCGTCTCGCACGGCATCCCCGAATAGGTTGAACGCCAGGATGGCAAAGAACAAGAACACCCCGGGTAGTAACAACCACGGGTACTGCTCCAGCACAGACAGTTTTTGCGCTTGCGTGAGCATCAACCCCCAGCTGGACTGGGGTTCCCGGATACCAAATCCCAGGAACGACAACCCCGCTTCACCCAGGATGTAGCCTGGGATGGCCAACGTCGCCGAAACAATCACGTAGGTGCTGGTATTTGGGATGATGTGCCGCCAGATGATGCGCCGTGTGGGGTATCCCATGGCACGAGCGGCTTCCACGTACTCCGTCTGCTTGATGGAAAGGACCATACCACGAATCACCCGTGACATTCCCGGCCAGCCGATGAACGACAAGATCACGATGATCATCAAGTAGGTGATGTGTGAGGGCAAGTCTTGCGGCAAGATGGCACGCAGCGAAATCAACAGGTACAACCCTGGAATGGACATCAGGATCTCGGTGATGCGCATCAGGGTTTCGTCCGTCCAGCCACCGTAGTAACCCGCCACGCCTCCCAGAAGCAACCCGAGGGTGAAGGTGATCAGGATTCCTGCGAAACCTACGGAAAGGGAAATCCGCGAACCGAAGAGGATGCGGGTCCACACGTCACGTCCGTAGGCATCCGCGCCAAAAAGGTAGTACTGCGCGGGTGAATCTACTCCGAAAAGGTGCAGGTTGGTGGGGATCAAGCCAAACAACTTGTATTCCCAGCCACGGTTGAACAGCTTGATCTTGAAGATCTTGAACGAGAAATCGTCGATGCTGCCGACTTCAACCGTTTTCTTGCTCCCGTCGGTGAACTCGATATTCAGGGCGCGGATTCCCTCGTCCACGTGGATCTCCGTGAGCTGCCCGATGCGGTTCATCTTGTAGGAGTAGATGGGATTGTTGAGGTAAACCTCAAGGTCTTCGGGGGAGTTGTAGACAGTATCGATCCCGCCTTGCCGGAGAATCTCTTTCTTCGAAATGGGGACGAGCTTCATTTCCTTGCTGGATTTGGTTAACGTACGTTCCCCTTCGGTGCCCACCGCGATGATTTCCGACTCGAATCGCGTGAAAATGTTCTGGATTTTGGGGTCGTCCAGCGAAAAGGAGAACGCATTTCCGTCGGTATCCTCGCCGGTGATTTCTTGAATGACCGAAGCGGGTTCGTAGTAGCGCTGGTAGGTCACAGGATCACGGTAGGACGCCACGTCGTAGATGTAAGGACCCACGAACTTGCCGTCGACCCTCCACAAGACCTCAGAGGGTGGTGCATACGTCCGGTCGGTGTTCTGCACGTAGGGGTTCACCGGCGAAAAGAAATCCGCGAAGATACTCAACGCGTAAAAAATCACCAGGATCACGAGCGCAATGCGACCGGTTTTGTGCTTTTTGAAAGCCCGGACAATGAGCTTCCACCGGCTCATGTATTCTACTTCAAAGGAAGGTTCCACCTGTTGGGGAGTTTGATTTTCTTGTGCCATCACCATTCACACCCTTACTGGAATCTCTTTCTTACCCGCGGATCAACCCCCGCGAGGAAGATGTCGGCGATCAAGTTCCCAATGATCAGCATCAACGAACTCAGCAGCAACGTAGCCATCACCAGGTATAGGTCCTGCGCGTTGAGCGCTTCGATGGTCAACCGTCCCATCCCGGGCCAGCTGAACACCGTCTCGGTGAGCACGGCCCCACCCAGTAGGCTCGAAAGGGCGTAGCCAAACATGGTGATCAACGGGTTGATCGCGTTGCGCAACGCATGGCCAAAGACCACCGTTCGCCGGGGCATTCCCTTCGCGCGGGCAAATTCCACGTAGTCCATGGACATTTGGTCCAAGAACTGCCCCCGCATCTGGCGCATCACGCCCGCCAGCCCCGAGAAACCAAGGGTAATGGCTGGTCCCACCACGTGCCACAGGTAATCTCCTATCGTCTGCCAGAACCCGAACTCCGCACTGTTGATCGACATGATCCCCCCAATGGGGAACCACCCCGTTTTCGCGGCGAAGTACAGGAAAAGCAATGCGAAGAAGAAGTTGGGGATGGACAGCCCAAGGAAGGCTACGACCGAAGCGATCTGGTCACCGGGACGATACTGGCGCAACGCGGCGAAGATCCCCACCGAGATCCCGATGGACCAGCTGAGAATCAACGTGGTGATACTCAGGAGCAACGTCGCCCCCACGCGTGTCCAAATAATGGAGAAAACAGGCTGGTGGTATTGGAACGAATGCCCCCAGTTGCCCTGCACCATCTGGAACAACCACTTGCCGTACTGCACGAAGAAGTTATCGTTGAGCCCGAATTTTTCTTCCAGTAACCGAATCGACTCCTGGGAAAACGTTGGATTCATCCGAAACTGGTCAAGAAAATCCCCCGGAGCTGCCTGAATGATGATGAAGGAAAGGAACGAAACCCCAAGAAGAACAGGGATGGAAAGAATCAACCGCCTAACGATGTATTTAAACAAGAAAGGGTACCTCCCGTTTCAAGCGAAAAGTGACCAAATAGGAAAACCCGGTGGAGGGGCAAACCTCCACCGGGGAAAAAACATAAATCTTAGTCCTTGTACAGGCCCCAAAGGTTCCAGACCCAGGAGGAAAATCCACCGATTTGGATGTTCTTCAGGTTCTGGGGATAGGCGTACAGGCGGAGTTGCTGCACGGTGTAGATCAAGGGAAGGTTCTGTGCAGAAAGCACCTGGTACTCGGAGAACAGGGCAAATCGCTTGTCGGGATCCATTTCCTTGGTTTGCGCCTTGAAAATCTCGTCGATGCGGAACTCGGAGTACGTGATCTCGTAGAATTCAGGATCCACGAAATCCGCCACGGCAGGGGAGTAGTTCCAGAAGTGCAGCCCGCCGTCGATCTTGGAAACATTGGAGCCGCTGTGGGGATCCACGCCACCGGTCAAACCCATGATCATGGTTTCCCAGTCACCGGTGTTCATCAACTTCTGCACCAGGGTGTTGAACTCAATGGGGTTGAATACGGCTTCGATACCCAGTTGGCCAAAGGTATCCACGATGAGGTTACAGGCCTTTTCGCGCACCTGGTTCCCAGCGTTGGTGGTGAGGTCAAACTTCACGATGTTTCCGTACTTGTCAACGAGTTTTCCATCATCGTTCCAGCTGAATCCACCCTTTTCCAGGGATGCCCGGGCATCTTCCAGGGAGAAGGGGTAGGAGTAATCTTCCACCAACGGATCGTAGAAGGGAGAAGCGGGGCTGATGGGACCCCATTGGGGTTGCGCCAGGCCGTTGTAAATGACGTCAATCATGGCGTCGCGGTCCATGGCGTAAGAGAGCGCGCGGCGGAAGTGCACGTTGCGGAACCACTCGTTCATGGTTTGGTTGGTGGTGTTGAAGTTCAGAGCGAGGAACAGCGTACTGGTTGTCGGACCGTAGGGGCCTACAACCCAACCCTTTTCTTGTTCTTGACCCTTGATGGCTGGATAATCATCCGCGGGAACGGCGAGGAAATCCGTTTCGCCGGCTTCGAACTTCAGCCGCATGGTGTTCTGGTCTTGGCAGATGACCCATACCAGCTTATCAAAGTAGGGAAGGCGGTTTCCAGCGGTGTCGAAGCGATGGTAGTAGGGGTTCTTTTCCATGACCACGCGCACTTCAGGGATGTGCTCGGTCACGATGTACGGTCCACTGGCAACGAGGTCGTCCACGTCGGAAACGGTCCAAATTTCGCTGATGGTTTTGTTTTCCACGGCTTCTTGCATAACGTGCTTGGGAAGAATGGTCACAGCGCCCAGCGTGCGCAGCCCGGGTGCGAAAGGTTGGGGATACTTGATCAGAACGGTATCCTCGTCGATCAGTTTCACCTCGGGAAGGTTGCCATCCCCATCGCGAATGACGTCGATTGTGTTGCCGGTGATGAGCCCTTCCACCTTGTACACCTCGTTGAACGACCAAACAACGTCTTCAGCGGTGAGGGGCTGGCCATCGGACCACTTCAGGCCCTTGCGAATGTGGAAGTACCATCCGGTGTTGTCTTCGGTGACTTCCCAGCTCTTGGCGATGTCCCCACCGCGGAACTCGGAATCCTTACCGTAGTCCACCAAAGTGGCGAACATGCGGTCGATAATGTCCGTGGAAGAAGTTTCCTGGGCTTCACAGGGGTTGAACGTCTTGGGACCACCAAGTGCTCCCACGTAGTACGTTCCTCCAGGAATTCCTTGCACGTCTTCGATAATGTAATCGGCTTCTCCTTCAACTCCTTCGGTTCCTACATCAGCGAAAGCCATGAAACCGAACGAAAGCAAGAGTACCAGAACGAACAACAAACTTTTCCGCATAAAAATTTCCTCCTTTTGGAAAATTTCAGACCCTTTTTTGAGCCCGTTTCTCTATTTTCTTGATGTTTTCCGTAAATACACGTTAATACAAGTGACAGGCTACCTTGTGTCCCGGGGCAACCTCCCGTAACGCGGGAAAATCCGATTCGCAGATCTTCATGACCCGTGGACAGCGCGTTCGGAAAAAACACCCGGAAGGCCGATTGATGGGGCTTGGAACCTGCCCACCGATCAAGCGCTTTCGGTCGCGCCTTACCCTCGGGTTGGGAACCGGCGCCGCTTCCAGTAGCGCCTGGGAATACGGATGCAACGGGTGATCAAACAATTCGTCCGAATCGCCCGTTTCCACGATCTTGCCCAGGTACATGATCCCCACCTCGTCACTGATGAAGCGCACCACCGAAAGGTCGTGGCTGATGAACAGGTACCCCGCATTCAACCGTTGCTGGATCTTTTTGAGTAGGGCTATGATCTGCGCCTGCACGGAAACGTCCAACGCGGAGGTGGGTTCGTCCAGCACGATGAAAGATGGGTCCACGGTGATGGCCCGGGCGATGGCGATCCTCTGGCGTTGCCCCCCGGAAAACTGGTGGGGGTACCGATCCAGGTGGTAGGGCTTCATACCCACCGACAGCAACAGCTCCCCCAGCACGTCCCGCGCCTCGCTCTTGTTCTTCACGATGCCATGGAAGAGCAGTGGTTCGGAAAGCGTCTGTCCAACAGTCATACGGGGATTCAACGAGGAAGTGGGATCCTGGAAAACGATTTGCATTTCCCGACGCACCCGGAGCAATTGCCGGTCTTTGCGCTTTGCGATGTCTTCGCCATTCAGAACAATCTGCCCATCTGTGGGTTCGATCAACTTCAGAACGCAGCGCCCCACCGTGCTCTTGCCACACCCCGACTCCCCAACGAGACCAAAGGTACGGTTTTTCCCGATGGAAAACGACACGTCGTCCACCGCCATGACATGCGCCACCACGTGCCGGAAAAGGAATCCCGCTTTTATGGGAAAAAACTTCTTGAGGTTCTTGACCTCCAGGAACTCGTTGTTATGCATTCTGACCACTTCCCGTACCGCTGGAAACCGTGGCACCCTGAGTAAAGGGGTGGAAGCAGCGCACGAAGTGATCGGGTTTGATTTCCACCAGTGGGGGCACCTCGCGCAAGCATTCGGTTGTTTTTCGCGGGCAACGTGGAAGAAAGGGGCAGAGCGCGGGGGCATTCAACATCGTGGGGGGTTGCCCGGGAATCGGAAGCAACTCCTCCTGGCGGATATCCAAACGGGGGATGCAATCCAGGAGCAACTTGGAGTAGGGGTGCATGGGTTCTTCGAAGATGGTGTACACGTCGGCGTATTCCATGGTCTTCCCACCGTACATGATCATGACCTTGTCCGCCATTTCCGCAATCACCGCCAGGTCGTGGGTGATGAAGATCAACCCCGAGTGGAACTCCTTCTGCAAATCCTTCATCAACTCGAGGATCTGTGCCTGCACGGTAACATCCAGGGCGGTTGTGGGCTCATCGGCGATGAGGATCTCAGGGTTACACGAAATGGCGATGGCGATGATCACGCGTTGCCGCTGCCCTCCCGAAAGCTCGAAGGGGTAGTTGTCCAACCGTTCGCGTGGATTGGGCAATCCCACCTTGTCCAGCATGGCAACAGCGATCTCAATGGCCTCGTTCTCGGTCACCTTCTGGTGGAACATGATGGTTTCTGTGAGCTGTTTCTTGATCGTGAAGATGGGGTTGAGGGAAGTCATGGGGTCCTGGAAGATGATGCTGATGTGTTTCCCCCGGATGCGGGTATACTCGTCCCCCTTCAGCGTGGTGAGGTCCAGGAAGCCATTTTGCTGCTTCTCCGGGAACTCGCGGGTTTTGAAGAGGATCTGCCCTCCCGCGATGAAACCGGGAGGCTTGATCAGCCCAGTCACGGATTTCACCGTCACGCTCTTTCCCGATCCGGTCTCGCCCACGATACCGATGACCTCGTCATCGTGAACGGAAAAAGAGACGTCATCGACAGCCTTGACAGTCCCTTCAGCCTGCTCAAAGTACGTCCTGAGGTTTTTCACCTCGAGTATGGGGGATTTCAACAACGCAACCTCCTGCTATCAACGAAAACTCGCAACTCATTCTGTGGCTGGTTTTGGACCCAGCTCTGTATGCCACCCTTTGCTGCCCCTTCAGCCTAAGCATAACCAGGAGCGGCGGGTGATCGTTTGTACACATTGTACCATAAAAACGAGATAACGCAAGCACAAAATTGGGGAAAGCTGCAATGAGAAATATGGTAGAATCTTTTATTACATTTCGCTGGCAAAACGCCGGCGGCTAAGCCTCCCGTGGTTCGGAAAAAACATCGAGCACGTCGGAATTCACGTGCCTGCGCACCGTAAGAAGTGCAGGTTGGAAGAAACGTTCCCAAAACGGACGGCACAGGGTGTTGGCGGATTCGAAATCCACGTGGATACTGCGCAACCCCTTTTTTCGGGCCCATCTGATGCATGCCTGCAAAAGCAACGTTCCCGCACCTCGATTGCGGAACTTCGGAAGGATAAAAGGACCCAGGGGTTCAAGCGCAGCGGTTTTGGTATCGCAAAGAGTTGCGGGTTCGGGGCAGCTCACGTGGCAAACCATCATGAAACCAACCATTTTCCCCTCCATGCGGGCCAGGAAAACCCCCACTTCCGGATCCTGGAGTACGCGCCGGTAGTACCCCTCGTTTTCCTCGTGGTGCAGCAAGAAAAGGGGGGACTGCACGGAATACTCAAGTGCGGCATCTCCAAGCGCTTTGAGCACTTGCAGGTGTTCGAACGTCCCCGGGATGATCTCCACTTCCGTGGAGAAGGTTTCCCCCTCAAGCAAGCAATCTCCCCGAAAGGCGTCGATCATGTACAACCCAAATCCAAGACCGTACAGCACTTCCTGGAGTTGCGGATCACTCCAAAAAAAGCTCATGAGGTGGTTGACACTTCCCCCCCGTACCCAGTTTTCCGAGGCGCGCTGCAACAACGCCTGGTACACGGCTACCCGGTTTTTCCCCACCGCCCCGTGGCCGAAAACCGGACACAAAGCGCAATAGTCTCCCTGGAAATCGCACATGTCGTACACGAGGTACCCCACGAACCGTCCTTCCAGGAACGCCCCAAGCCCCCAATTATGCTGCAGGAAACGGGAAAAGAACGGGGGAAACACTTTTGCATCGGACCTCCACGAGCCGGGAACGCTTTTCAATCGCGGAAGAAGGAGGTTCCATTGCTCCGATCGAACCTCTTCCATGGCACCGAGCATCGTGTCGTCCAAGGGATGGACTTGGATGGGCAACATCTGCATGGAACCCCCCCAAAATTGGCTTCATTCACAGTATACCATGTTTGGCGTGATGGCGTGGCCCGAAACCACGATCATGCATAGAAGGCGCAGGGTATTGGGGAAGTACTCCACTTCGTCGAAAGGGATTCCCCCACTCCACGAATCGGAAACCATGGCTTGCCACAACCGATTCAGCCATTGCTGGTTGGAAGCATCCACCATCGCCGCCACGGCAAATGGGGCGAGGAAACTCATGTGGCTTCCTTCCCAGTCCCGGGGGATTTCGGTTCCTTCGGGGCCAGAGCGGATGAAGTAGCCGGGGTGGATGTGCAACGGGTTCCCCTTGGTCTCCTCCTGGATCCAGCGATTCAGATGCTGTAGTTGCCCAAGCATCGTGCGATCCCCAAACAGCAAGAAATCCATCGAAAGCCTCCAGGGTACCCGGCATGCGTTCCAGTTGAAATCCCCATCTTGGCGCGTCTCGAGAACCATTCCCTTCGCGGGTTGGAAGCCTCCCTGGCGGTCGATCACCAGGAAATCGGGCATCAACCCCGTTTGCGGTGTCCAGCCTGCAAAGGTTTGTTCGCACGCTCGTACGCAGCTTTCCCACACCCCCATCCACAAATCGGAACGTTCGGGTTGGGCCCCCGCGAACCAACGAAAATGATCCAGCAAAAAATCCGAACTACGGGTAAGGTTGGCATACGCCGTGTGCACTTGTACCCAATCCCCCAATTGTACAAAACGAAAGAGTGGATGGATTTCACGTTCCGCAATGGCATCCAAAAGCTGCAGCGCTTCGGCCTGGTAATCGATGGACCCTTCACTGCCCCACAACTGGTGCGCAAGTAACAGGGAAAAAGCGATGTCCAGGTCTCCATCGGTTGCGCTGTCCCCCCCTCGAAGCAAACTGGTTTGCAGCGCGTCCAGGTTTTCGTCGGTTTGCCCCAGCACCTTCCAGCACATCAACTCAGGGGTTAGGTAGGCGGGATGTGCTTTGAAGAAGCGAAACATCGCGTCGAAATCTTCTCTTGCCCGGGGGTCGAACCCTGCCATCCATGCCAGGATCAACATCCCGTAGCCATGCGCCTCGGAAACCGTAATCGCATCCGCATCCACCCATTCGCGTTCCAGTACGTTCCAGTGCACGAACTTCTGCACGGGGTCAGAACCTTTCACGCACTTGAGGTAGCGGCCCTTCCACCGGGAATACATGTGTTCCAGCTGCTCGTCCAGTTGCTGCTGGCTCCAGAGCGAAGGAAGGATGGAACCAGCAGAGTACGGGCTTCGCGGTGCCGAAAAAGCGGAAGAAACAAGCAACAGCATCACCACCAGCGCTGTCCAGCGAACAAGCTTCATGGCCCGAGTGGAAGGCGAGTCGTTGCGTTCCATCCGCGAACCTGCAAGAACAAGGGCTGCTTGCCGCATTCTTCCAGGAAACGGCCGGGGATGCAAGCGTGCAGGGGCATTTTCTCGCCCGGTAACACGCTCAACCCGTTGTTTTGCCAGAAAACCGGTGCAACGGGAGAACCATCACCGAGTTGCAGTTGCGCCAGAAGGAAAAAGGCGATGTTCTCCGAGTCGTTGTGCAGCGTTGCCTTCAAAACAGCATCGGAACCCTTGGTTTCCAACGAAGAAACCCCCTTGATCGCGGCAGGTGGAAGGGTACGCAACCACCTGAGGTCCGCGGGTTTTTTCACGGGACGGTGGTACCATTCCTTGGGATCGAAATCGGCGAAAGAATCTTGGGGAAAGGACAACCAGTACACGTTGCGGTCCAGCAATTGCCCCTTGGAGGAAAGATCAAGGAACAAGAAGCCTTTTTGGTTGCGCAACGATTCTGGTAGCGAGGAAACGGCCAGCACCCCGAATTCCGCCACGGCCAGTTGCTCCATGTTCAGGTCCCATTTCTTCTCCCCGCTCGGCGCGAAAAACCGCAGGCGCAAATGCAAATCCCTTGCCGGTTTGCGCGTTGTATTGGAAAGGTATATGCCGGTATCGTCGTAGGCAAAAAAGGCGTGAACGGGTGTGCACCCTTTCTGGGAACCGAAAAACGCCCCGTTCGGCATGTTGTACACGTCGTACAGCTGCCAGATCAGCGAGGGCCAGGAGCTGTTCATCATCCAGCCGATCACCCCGGTTGCCTTGGGCCAGTTCCGCAGGTGCGCCTCGTACATCGCGCGCCAGCACTCGTATCCCAGCAAGTGGGAGCTCATCAGCGTATCTTCCAATCCCTGGGGAGCGCCGTAACGCTCTTCGATGGCCTTCTCCACCTGGTGGGTGTTGGCAAAATCGTTGAGCCCCGCATGGAAATCCCAGGCTACGCTTCCCACTCGCGCGGAATGGGGCTGTAGCATCTTTTTCACCGATTCCAGCACGGGAAGGCAAACGTCCGGGCCCGTTTCGGTGTTGAAACCGCTCGCGTGCCCCTCCATTTGCGGGTCGTACCAGTAGTTGGGCGGCACGTAGCTGTAGGGCCCGGTCATCTTCACCCCGGGCATGCCGGTGAGTTCTGCGGCCTTGTGTGCCGCGGAAGAAACCCGCACAAGCCCAGGGGCAACTTCGTCGAGCACGCGCAGGTACTCCCTTTCCACCCGCGCGGGGGGCGGAAAATCGCTGCCGTAGAACCACAAAGCCAGGGATGGATGGCTGCGAAGGCGCAGCAGCTGGCTCCGAAGGGATTGGGAGGCGATTTCGAGGTCACCGGGTTTCCAATCGTTCCACTTCTCCCAAAACCCGCAGCAATCCCAACCAGCGAGAACGAGCATCCCTTCGCGGTCGCATATCTCCCAAATGGTATCGGACCCCAACTTTCCTTCCATGCGGATAGCGTTGAAATGCATGTTCTTGGCCATCTGCACGTCGATCTCGTCTTGCAACGGATCATGGCGCAGCAATAGGTCGGGGGTCCAGGCTGCTCCACGAACAAGCAGCTCCTTCCCGTTCACACGAAGCACCAGGGAACCCTCGTCGTTTAGGAAAGAAGAAACCTGGCGTATGCCAAAGGGCCGGCAAAGATGGTCGCAGCGTTTTCCATCTTGCAGAAGATCCACCGAAAGCTCGTAAAGCTCGGGGTTCCCCCAATCGTAGGGCCACCACAGTTTGGGGTTTTCCAGGCGAAGCTCCGGGAATTGGTCCGGGCCGATCCGCACGAATCGCTTCTCTCCAGCACCCAGATCCACGGGGAAGGAAAAAGAAACGCCCGCACCGGGACTAGAAAGGGGGGAAATCTCTCCTTTCAACGCCACTTGCACCCCCTCGCGCGCGGAATTCTCCAATTCCACTTCCATCAAGATTTGTGCGCTGGTGCAAGCATCGTCCAGGAGGGTTCGCACGAACGGATGGCGCATGCGAACCTGGCCCGATTCGGCCAAAACAACGGGTTGCCAGATTCCCATGCAATCATCCGGCGGAACGGGGTTCCAGTCGATGAACGTGACCGCGAAATCGTCTACCCCGGGCGAAAAAACCTCCACTCCCAGTCGGTTTTCTCCCTCGCGCAAAGCAGCTGTTACCTCTATCTCGTACCGCCGGTAGGCGCCCCGCAGAACGTTTTCTCCCGCAATGCGCTTGCCATTGAGCCACACGTTTGCCCGATCCATGATGCCGTGGAATTGCAACCAGAAGTGCTTTTCGGGGGTTTTTTCCGCAAGGAACAGTGCGCGCGAAAACCACCAGGATTTGCGATAGGGGCTATCGATGGGCTTTGGCAGGTTGGAATACACCCCCCGACGTGCATCCTTGAATCCTTTCATCCGGGCCATGTTCTGGTCAAAATAGGGATCCTCCACAAGGCCGTTCTGCGCAAGCCCCCCCACCACTGTCCCCGGAATATCCACGGGAACTTGGTGGTAGGGCCAGGGCTTGCTTTGTTCGGTGCCAGGTGCGGCTGTCAAAACCTCCCCCGCCACTTCAAAGGGATGGACCACGAGGTTCCACCCCGTTTCCAGCTTCTTTTCGTTCATACCTCTCCCTCCATTACGTCAAATGCATATCTCCGGGATTCCCCAACGGGGAAAACCGTAGCCAGCGCGAGGGGGCACCTTGGTCATCCTGGGTAGGTCTCTACTCCTCCTCCGGGACGAACTCGTAGAAGTTCACCACGCTTCCCAGTGTGCCGGACCCAAGGTTGGTGCGCACGTCCACCCGCAAGAGCAAGGGGTAGCGTTCCGGGGTTAGGCGAGTGGGGCCATCGGGGTACGGAACCGTGAACACCACCGTCTCGGCAAGCTCTGCTTTCCAAGAGGAAGTCCCCAAGAATCCCCCAGCCTCGAAGCTGAACCATTCTTCATCCGAGTAGCCACCCTGCTGGCGGTCTTGCAGGGAAACGGCAAATTCCAGGTTGCAGAGGAACCGCGAGCCCGCCCGAGCGCTGCAACCATCATCCTTCATGGAAACGAAAACCTCCAGCGTTTCCCCGGGTACCAGAACACGCGGCAGCGTATCCCAGGAGTACACGAAACGCGCCACCCCCGACGATTGGACGTAGTCAGGGCAATCGCCCCCACTGGGGTCGAACGACACATCCGTTCGCGCATTGTTTGAACCCAGTTCCACGGCGTACACGAAACACCCATCGGAAAAACTTGCAGAAGGAGCAGTCCCTTTGACCGGGTCGAGGAAATCCCCCAAAAGCGTGGAGTAGCTTTCCCCCGTCCACACCCAGCAATTGGTCGGAGAATCTGACTCCCCTTCTTTTTGCAAGAAGCGCGCCGCCGCTTTCGAAGGGATCCAGGCCGGATTGCTTCCGCGAATGGGTTCCCACTGGTTTTCTCCATCCGTGTCACTCACCACGATCGAACCGTCCTCCTCCAACGCCACAAGGGCATTGTCGGGCGAGAGGCGTGGAAACATACCCCACATGCGCGATTGGTAGCGTTTGGCGGTGTCCAGCTTGAAAAAGTCAACACCCCACTGCCCCGTGCGGTCCGTCATGAACAGCAGCGTTTTGCCATCCAGCGTGTAAAAGGGGAAGAACTCATCCCAGCTGTCCGTCTGGGTCAAACGTTCCAGCACATCCGGTCCGGGAGAGTAACGGTACAAGTCCTGTTTGCCGGAAGCTTCCAGCACGGAGAAAACGATCATCTGGCCATCCGGAGAAAAGCACGCGGAAGTAACCCCCTTCTCTTGCACGAGCGGGATCACCTTGCCCTGCTGCATATCCACCCGGTACAGCGATGGCCTCGAAGAATCCCCGGTGACCAGGAAGTAGCGACCGTCACGGGAAATATCCTGTAAAATGGCCTTGTCCAGAGCCTTTTTTGGTTCCACACTATCCGGTTGAATGAGGTACACCTCCACCTCTCCGGATGGAGCGTGATGGGTAAAGCCGATCAACCCAGTTTCCTGGCACACCACGGGGAAAGAGATGTGCGAGAAACCCTCGGTGATCGGTACGATGGTGTTGGTATCTGGGAAAAAGATTTCCAGTCGGCTTTGGTCCAACAACTCGTTGACGTAGAGCAAGGGAACCGAATCCGCCCACGCAAGCGCGACGAATGCGCATAATACTACCAAGATCCACCCTGCCCGAAGAGCCGGGAAATGCTGCATGGTATCACCTCCTTGGTTTTCCATGCGTTACTTGCCGGTGGGGGAATACACGTACTCGCAGGTGTAATACCCCGTGGAAGCATTGCTTCCCCTGGCTTTCACCGTGACACTCACGCGCAAGGGGTACTGGGAAGGACTGTGAAGGCTGATCGCGTCCGGTTCGGGGACTTTCCATTGGAACGTCTTCTGCTTGCTGGCCTCCCAGCTCGCGGAAATCGTGGAACTACCCATCATCCCTCCGGCTTCCACTTCCACCGCATCCATCCCATCCGCGCGGAACTCCGTGCTTCCGTACAGCAGGGGAGCATACTTGCCCTCGCAGCCCGCGTCACTCACCGACACCGTGATGTTCAGTGATTGGCCAGGAACAAGTCGGTCTGGCAACTGGCTCCAAGAATGGCTGAAGCTCGCCAGCTCACCCTTGTTGGTCCAGCTCGGGCAGTTCCAGCCTTTTGCGGTGAGCAAAAGCGAGGTACGCGCGCTGGTACTTCCCATTTGCACGCTGTAATCGTAGCAATCGTCCGAATACTGCGCGCTCGCACCTCCACCGCTCTGGTTGTTCGTGAACCCCTCGCCAAAGCCATACGCGAAACTTTCTCCCCTCTTCACCCAAGCCCCCTGACCCGAGGCCAGATCCACCCAGGCGATCTCCGAAAGCAGGCCATTGCCCGCACCATCCTTCGCCACCTTATCCTCGCACGCCACACCCACGCGATCGTACCCGCGGGTCTGCAAGGCGGTGAGCGAAAGCTGCAACTTGTCGATGCCCACGGTGGTATGAAACACAGCTTTTTGCCCGGATTTCTGGAAGAAAACGTGGTACGCCTTCAGGCAACGGGCCCCGTCAAGCCCCTCCCCGAGGGAAGGCTCATTCCACTGCAACAGGAACCCTTCCCCGGAGCTTTTCACCGACAGATCACGTGGCGGCAGCAAGTAGTAGGCATAAATGGGGTTCTCCCCGTACCCCAAGTACTCCGACCAGTTTTCCTCAACCGCTGCGTTTATCAACGCCAGGGGGAACTGTACCTGCGAACCTTGGCGCAACGGGCCCCAGTCTTTTGGCAGCACCAGCACTCCATCGCCCGACTCCGTGTCCGCCAGGGCACGTCGCCCGGTTGCGGGGTCCTTGCGATCCGGGTGCAGCGCTAAGAATGTTTCGCGCGGATCGGGGGTGGACCTGCGAATTACAAGCGGGGAGGGGGTGGAAGTTTTCGGGGACTTGAAGGTCATCAACAACATGGAAAGGGGAACGGGTTTGTGGTACACCCCACTCGAAAAGTGTGCGGCAGAATTCCCCGGAACGAGGATGGAAGCTGCGGTAAGCCCGGGAACCGTTAGCGCGGGCCATCCCGACTTGGTGAAGTAGTTCACCATCTTGCCATCCAGTTCCACGCTCTCTTCCATGTCCGCAGGAATTTCCAGCTCCTGGATCAAAAGACTACGGGAAAACTGGCCAAAGAGGGCGGAAAGGTAGGCTTCGTCCATGGAGTTGGTCAGCAGCTGGCGCACCGCGTCGTTGTCCTGGCCATCCAGGATAAATTTCCCCCACGGCCAAAGCTGGTATCCCCTTTTGATGCGATCCGCATCCGTTCCCGAGGTACCATCCATCACGAAGCCCGTTCGAAGGCTAATGGCGAATTTGTCCGCGGGGTACATGTCGTAGAAATGCTCGTACTTGGGAATGATGGTTTGGTCGTACCACTTCTTCGCTTCCGGCAAGACCTGGCTCTCGAACGTTGTGGCCATGCACTCGTCCAACCACTTGAACTCCGGGGAAAATTCCCCGTGTTGGAACACGCTATGCCAGTACTCGTGGGCAAGGGTAACCATGCGACTGGCTTTCGTCGACTCGCTATCATCCGCGAAGTACTCCAGGTCGATCTCCAGGCGGGTCCCGTTCCATCCGCCGGAAGTGTTCATCTTGTAAATCCAGATATCCGTGGTGGGGGGCAGGGAATAGCCTTTCTCACTGTAAAAATTCTTGACCCAGGTCATCTCTGCACCAAGTTGCAGAACGACTTTGGGAATATGCAGCAACTCGTACCTGGAACCGGGGAACAACGATGTCATCGCGGCCGCGCGCTGCTCGGAGGTAATCTTGGGATCGTCCATGAAAAGCATGATCTTGCGCGTTGATTTCTCCACGCACACGAAGTACCTGTCCCCGGCAAGGTGCGAGGCGTTTTTCGGGTCATCCACCCACGAAACGAACACGCCATCCCCCACCGCAACGGTGCGGTTCAACCCGTGGGCAAGCTCGTATGCCCGGTCCAGGAGGGGATTGGCAATTTCGGTACCCCCGAAGAGAAGTGCCCCGGCCGCCACGGTTCCCAGTACGGGAACGGTAATCGCGGTGGAACCGGTGAGGAAGATGATGGCCCCCGCCGTGGCAAAAGCCCCCACCGCGCCGCTGAAGATCTTGCGGATATGGCTGGGGGCAATCTCGCTTACAATGCCCTTCTTGGAAAAGTGGGCAGTTTGGAACGAAACCGTGTTCGTGCGCGAATCGTACTGCGATGGAACCACCAACCAGGTGTTTTCCGCAAGCTCCTCCACCGCCACGACGCTTTCGGGGTCCATGGAAGCGGGAACAGGAACCTCTATCGTCACCATCTTGGAAAAAAGCCCGGGTGCATTCTGCCAGTCCAGCTCGAACAAGCTGCCCGGGAGAGCAGGCACCGAAACCTGGTGCACTTGCAGCTCCCCGGTCGTTTCCACCGTGCCTGCGGGAACGACCACGCGAATCTTACCTCGGGCTTCGACCTCCCCGCCTTCTGGCCCCACGCGCATGGAGGCGAGAAGGGCACCCGTTGTCGTACCCGGAGAAGAAACAGGAGGTTGCACGGGGGGAGTGCTTGCCGAGGAGCGGAACCGGCTGGCGTTGGACGTGGAGATCCAGGCAGGGTTCTTGCCCGCGGTCAAGACGCTCCGATCGTTCCCGTTTGTCAAACTCACCGCGATGTTGCTTCCATCCTCCAGCGCGGTCCAAGAATCATCCGCGCTCAGCGAAGGAAACATCCCCCACAAGTTGGCCTGGAAGCGGTCCATGCTCTCCATGTTGAAGTAATCCACTCCCCAGCTTCCCGTGCGGTCGGTCATGAACATCAAGTACTTGCCATCGGAACTGAAGGAAGGATAATACTCGTTGACCTGGGCACTTTGCGTCAGGCGAACGGGCTCTCCACCTGGCAATGGCAAAAGGTACAGGTCCAGCATCCCCCCTGAACCCATGGCCGCAAAGGCAACCTTGTCCCCCGTTGGGGAGAAGGAAGCGGAGGTGACCAGGAGGTTTTCGCTGATCTGCTGTACGTGCCTTGTTTGCAGCTCAACCAGGTACAACGAAGGGGAAGAAGAAGCACTCGAAACCAGCAGTGTTTTGCCATCGGGAGAAATATCCTCCAAGATAGCGTTGTCCACTGCTTTGCGGGGTTGCGTGGCTCCCGGGTCGAAAACCCAAACCGAGGCCTTCATGGACTGGTCGTGGTGCGTGAACCCTATCAACCCTGTAGCTTCGCAAACCACGGGAAAAGAGATTTGGAAAAAGCCCTCCGTCAGGGGGATGGAAAGACCCTGGTCGGGGTAGAAAAGTTCCAGCCGCGTTTCCCCGGAATTCCCCGGCACATCTCGGACCACCAACAGCGCATTGGGAACCGCGAAAACCACCGCGGTAATGGAAAAAAGAAGGAAAACAAAAACAATGAACCCTATGAACCGACCCGCCATGAAAAGCACCTCCAGGAAGTTATCACCATTGTCATTTCTGGGTACGCCGCACCCCAGCGCGGCTGTTTTGGGGTTTTTCCGCCCGATCCGTGATCTTGAACTCCTTGCCCTGCACCAACCGCACGAAGTTATCCCGGTGCGTGAAAAGCATCAGCGCGGTTAGCCCCCCCACCAGCCAGAAAAAACGAAGGGGAAAAAACAGCAACGAAGCCATGGAGGTAATCGTAAACCCACCCAGAGTGGCAACGGACATGTACTTGGTGGAAACACCGAGCAACACAGCACAACCGATCATCAGCAATCCCAACAGGGGCTGGAAGCCCAACAACACGCCCAAAGAGGTGGCAACCCCCTTTCCCGCTTTTCCCCGCAAGAACAAGCTGAAGTCGTGCCCCAGCACCACGGCAAAAGCAGGTAAAAAGAACAACGGGTGGCTCCAAAACAGCAACAACGTAACAAGCCCCACCGCGAAACCCTTTCCCAGGTCCAGCAGGAAACACAAAAGGCCCAGTTTCATCGACGTGGCATACACCACGTTGGAAGCCCCCACGTTTCCGGAACCCTCCTTTCGCACGTCCACCCCCGCGAACTTCAACGGGATCCAGTAACTGAAGGGAATCGAACCCAACACGT
>DAOPKN010000018.1:8107-41578 GCA_035391225.1 Thermotogota bacterium | reverse complement strand
GGGGCAGACCACCGGGAGTATCAACGCGGTGGAAGCGATCACCCACTCCGCCGTGCTGTACGTTTTCCGCTGCCTGGTGGAGCGGCAAATCCCCGCGAACGCCGGTTGCATGCGGCCCGTGCGCGTGATTTGCCCCCTTGGCACGTTGGTGAACGCTCGTTTTCCCGCCGCGGTTGCCGGAGGGAACGTGGAAACTTCCCAGCGCATCGTGGACGTTTTGTTCGGCGCCCTCTCCCAGGCACTGCCGGAAAAGATTCCCGCCGCCTCGCAGGGTACGATGAACAACCTCACCATTGGGGGAATCGATCCCCGTAATGGCCAACCCTACGCGTACTACGAAACCCTGGGTGGAGGGTGCGGTGGAGGCCCGGGTTTCGCCGGAGAGAGTGCCATCCACTCGCACATGACCAACACCATGAACACCCCGGTGGAAGCTTTGGAATACGCCTACCCCTTTCGCGCGATCCGCTACGCGATTCGCGCGCAAAGCGGGGGAGCGGGCGAATTCCCGGGCGGGGATGGGTTGGTACGGGAGTTGGAAGTGCTCGGCGATGCCCAGGTTACCATGCTCTCCGAACGGCGGGTGAAGGGTGCTTACGGCCTGTTCGGAGGGGATGCGGGGAAACCGGGGGAGAACCTGGTTTTGCAGCAAGGCAGCTGGACACTCATGCCATCCAAGTTCCATGCATCCGTTTCCTCCGGAAGCCGTGTACGGGTGGAAACCCCCGGGGGCGGTGGATTTGGAACGAAACAAACCCAAGAAGGAAAGGGGTAGACCATGCGAATTGCTTTTTTGAACCCACAGGGGAATTTTGATCCCAAGGATAGTTACTGGACGGAACACCCGGATTTCGGGGGGCAGCTTGTGTACGTGAAGGAACTCGCACGTGCCCTTGCCGCGAAGGGGCACCAGGTGGACATTTTTACCCGGCTGATCGATGACCCCCAGTGGCCCGAGTTTTCCGGAAAAAGGGATGGGTACCCCGATATTCCACGGGTGCGCATCTTGCGCATGCGCTGTGGCGGCAGGGGTTTTCTTCCCAAGGAAGAACTCTGGCCCTACCTGAACCATTGGGTGAACGGCATTCACCAACACTTCAAGAGCGAAGGCGTGGTTCCGGATTTCCTCACGGGCCACTACGGGGACGGGGGAATCAGCGCGGCAATGTTGGCTCGGAGGCTACGTGTGCCTTTCTCATTCACCGGGCATAGCCTGGGGGCACAGAAGCTGGACAAGTTCCTGGCCACTTCTTCCTCTTTCGAAGAGCTCAACGCGCGCTTTCACTTCAACCGGAGAATCCTCGCGGAGGGTGTTTCCATGAAGTTTTCTGCGGTGAATTTCGTGAGTTCCACGCAGGAACGGTTCGAGCAATACAACCACCAGCTGTACCAGGATTTCATCGACGTGAACGACGCATCGCGCTTCTCGGTGGTACCTCCTGGCGTGAACCTGCAGGTTTTTTCACCATCCCCGGTTGCCGGAGAGGATGGGAAATTGCACGCCAAGATGCAAGCCATCCTGCAACACCCCCGGTACCACGAACGGGAACAGTTGCCATTCGTGGTTCTTTCCGCGCGTATCGATCCCAAGAAGAACCACATGGCAGTGCTGCAGGCCTTCGCGCAAAGCGAGCTACTTCGCAACAAGGCAAACCTGCTCATCGTGGTGCGCAATGTTCCCGATCCGTACGCGGATCTCTCGGGGCTCAAACCCGACGAACGCAAGATCGTACACGGTTGGATCGAGCACATCGAACGGCACCGGCTGCAACCTTACGTGGTATTTGCCAGCGTGGAAAGCCAGGCAGAGCTGGGTGCGCTCTACCGCTTCGCGGCGCAGCGGAGTTCTTTCTTCTGCCTGCCCGCGTTGTACGAACCGTTTGGGCTTGCTGTGATCGAATCCATGTCTTGCGGGTTGCCGGTTGTGGCCACGCGACACGGTGGACCCGCGGAGATCGTGGACTCCCCGGAGGGCGAAGCGGGAATACTGGTTTCGCCGGAGAACCTCGAAGACCTCCGTGCAGGTCTGGAACAAGCCCTGCAAATGCCCACGCGGGACTACCAATTGCTGGCTGCTCGGGGAATTCGGCGCGTGCAGCAGCGCTACACCTGGGAGGCCACCGCAGAGGGGTACCTGGAGACCATCGGGCAACGGATCCCCAATGCCCGTCCCTGGGAAATCGTGATTCCACAGTTCTTCCTTTCCGGTGAACCCGAACCGGTTCTGGAATGGGAAAAAACTCGAAAGGAGCGTTGAAACGTGCAAAACGCAAGCGCGAAGCACCAAAGATGGGAGGCATTCCAAGATTTTTCGCGGCGCTACTTGGATTTGCAAAGGGCAACCGGGCTCTTGGAGTGGGACCAGCAAGTGTTCATGCCCAACGAGGGAATCGAAGGGCGTTCCCGCCAGGTGACCATCCTGGCCGTGATGGCCCACGAGATGCTGACTTCCCCCCAGACGGGGGAAATGCTGGAAGGACTCAAGGAACGGGAATTCTTCGATAACCTCGACGAGGTACAAAAGGACATCGTTGCGGTTTTCGAAAGGAAATACCGCATGGAAAAGGCATTTCCCACGGAGTTGTACCAGAAATTCGTGCAAGCAACCACGCTGGGGCAACATCGCTGGGAACAGGCGAAGAAGGAATCGGATTTCGCGATTTTCCTTCCCTCGCTGGAGAAGATCGTGGACATTGTGAAACAAATGGGGCAATGCCTGCAGGAGTCGGTTTTTACCGATGCGGCAACTCCGTACGACGCGGGAATCCAAGTTTTTGAACCGGGGATGACCGCGGAAAAATTCGCGCACATCGTGGAAAACCTCAAGAACCCCCTTGTGGCTTTCGCGGAAGAAATTTGGCAACATCCCCAAGTGGAGGAAACCCCCATCGCGTTTGACTTCCCCCTGTCCAAGCAGCTACAGATGAACCGTCTGGTTTTGGAAAAGATGGGGTTCTCCTTTGAGCGGGGCAGGATGGACCAATCTACCCATCCCTTCACCCTGGGCATGGGAATCCACGACGTTCGTCTCACGGTACGCCTGGATGCGGGGCATTTCCTGACGGGTTTGCTGGCGGCCATGCACGAGGGCGGACATGCTCTCTACGAGCAGGGAATCCACCCTTCGCTGGACCAGACCCTTGCCTGTGACGGTGCTTCCTTTGGCATCCACGAGTCGCAATCGCTGTTCTGGGAAAACCAACTGGGGCGAAGCGTGGAATTTTGGCATTTCCTGGCCCCTCGGCTGAAGGAGTGGACCGGCAGAACGATAGACCCCCTCGTTGCTTTCCGGGCGGCAAACGTTGTGCGGCCCTCCTTGATTCGCATCGACGCCGACGAGGTGACCTACCCGCTGCACATCATCCTGCGATTCGAGCTGGAAAAGGCACTCTTCTCCGGGGACCTGCGGGTCAAAGAGCTCCCTGCTGCCTGGAACGAGAAGATGCACTCCTTGCTGGGTATCACACCCCCGGATGATGCCAGCGGGGTATTGCAAGACGTACACTGGTCCACCGGAAGTTTCGGCTACTTCCCCTCGTACTTGCTGGGGAGCCTGTACGCCGCGCAAATCACGCACACACTCAAGAAGAGTTCTCCCGGGTTGTGGGAAGGTGTTGGGCGTGGAGACTGGCTTCCGGTTCGCGAGTGGCTGCGGCAGAACATCCACCAGTACGGAATGCGAAAACTTCCCGATGCGCTCATCCGCCAGGTTACGGGGGAATCCTTGAACCCGCAGTACCTCTTGGAATACTTCCGCGAGAAGTTTGCCGACGTGTATCCCCTGTAGAAGAACCATTTACGAGCACGGCCCCTGGCCGTAGAAAAAGGAGGTTCCTCAGGCGTGAAAAAGAATGAGACACTGCCCAAGCGATTGGTCGCATTGCTTCTGTTTTCCCTGCTTTCGCTGTCGATGCTGGGTATGTTTTCCCTGGATGCAACCCAAACGCTGCATGCCATGGTGTACACCTGCGAAAGCAAGTTTGCTTCTACCTTGGACACGTTGCGCATCCTTGCCCAAACCGATCAGGCTCGGCGCATGAACGTGGATGCATTTACCCCCTTGCTCGACCGCCTTCAGCTTACCGATGCCGGTACGCTGTACTGGATGGCTTACCCGGATGGAACGTATTTCACCTCACCCCAGGGCAAAAGCCCCTACAACCTTTCGGAGCGAAGCTACTTCCCCGACCTCACAAGAGGTTACGAGGTGGTGGGTTCATTGGTTGTGGGGTACGTAAGCGGACGCAAAAGCGCCGTGGTTGCCGTCCCCGTATGGAGGAACGGGCAAGTGGTGGGTGCGCTGGGAGCCTCGCTGTTCCTTGAAGAGCTCAGTCGAGAAGTATCGGGGGTCTTCGGATTTGGGGAAAATACCCTCTTCTTCGCCCTTGCCCCGGACGGTCAAACAACGTTGAACTGGAAAGCAGAGCGCATTTTCCGCGATCCCCGCGAACAAAACGACCCTTCCATGGCACAAGCGATGGACGTGCTGCTTTCCTTGCCCCGGGGGCAAGTGGAGTACACGTTTGGCGGGAAAACGCGAACCGTTTTTTTCCAAAAGGGAGAGTACACTGGCTGGAGTTACGGGTTGGGGCAATGGGAATCCGGAGAATGAAAATCAAAGGTATGGCGAAAAAGCATTTCCAAGTCACCCGGTTGCGCGGAAAAGCAACCGGAAACGGTGCCAGAACGTAGTACCACGATTTGCCGCGCGAAAAAGTGCAGGGAGTACCAGTGTGGGGAGATCCACAGCACGCTTCCCCCTTCACCAAGGAATTCTTCCAAGGAAGGGGCCAAGATTTGCCAGGTTTGCTGCTGGAACCAGGGTTCGAACACCACAAGAAGGCGGGTTCTTTGGGCGAACCACTTGCCCGCCGAAAAACCCGCTCCCTGGAACTGGGAGAGTTCTTGCAACATCGTAGGGAGGTCCTGGATGCGGGTCACGAGGAATTTGCCGCTCAGCACCTCCTTTTTTTGCGGGGTGATTTCCAGCAACGCCAGGCTTGGCGGTGGAACCGAAGGATCGGGCAGATGGCGAAACCATTGCCCCCTTTCTCGTTTGAGGTGAATCGGCTGTTCCGCACGAAAGAGGATGTGGTTTCCCTTTTTCCGGGGATGCACCAGCATGTTCCACAGTGCAAGAGGGCCTTCCCCGAGAAAACCCGTCACTCCCAGAACGTTTCCCGGGGGCACCTCCCAGGGGGGAGAAGTGCTCTGGTGGGGTACGGGTTGGAGCTGCCAGCAAGGACCGGTATTCTCCGGGGGAAGTTCGGGATAGGTGAAAGCGGGAGGTTCGACGGCACGTGCCACTATCTCCGTGGCAGCGCGCGCGCAGAATGGCTGTGCAGCAAGTTCTTCTGGGGGGTAAGGACCCTGCAGTTGCTTTTCCAACAGCCACCACCAGCTTCCCGCTTTCCCGGGGTCACTTTCCAAGCAACGCCGCACCAAGCCCAGTTGCGATGCGGAAAGGAAAAGCCCTACACCCCGTTGCCGAATGCGCGCGACAAGCTGCAAAAAGAAAGGGTGCAGTTGCGCGTTTTGCAACACCTCAAGGTTATCTACCAGCAGCAGCCGGGGCGCTGAGAGCAACGCGCGGCTGGTGGCCACAAGGAGTTTCTGCCGCAGGTTTAGTTCTTTCAAGGGTGCTTTCCAAGGCAAAGACAGAGTGGGGTCCAACCCCTGCAATAGCTCTTCGCCAACGCGTTGCATCTTCTTTCGGTTGACGAAGCCCAGCGTGGAGGGCTCTTCCCCCAGGAAAAGGTTTTCCACCACGGAAAGGCCCTCCACCAGGTTGAGTTGTGGGCCCAGAAGAGATATCCCCGCTTGCGCGGCGCTCTTTCGGTTCCAGTGGGTTACGTCTTTTCCGTTCACCCGTATGTGCCCGGTGGTCGGCCCGGCCAAACCCGCGAGAAGTTGGAGCAAAGAGGGATTACCTTGCCCCGGCAGGGCGACCAGGGCGTTGCAACCGTTGCCCTCCACGTGCAGGTTAACGTCGGAAAAAATGCACCTTCCGTCCCTTTCCAGCGTGATTCCCTGGCATTCCAACCACGTGTTTTCCATTGTGCTATGCCTCGCTCTCTGCTTGCGGGATCCTGGGATCCAACGGGATACGCATCACGAAAGTTGTCCCTTGGTTTGGGGTAGAGTGGATGTCCATATCCCCGCCCAAGCGCGTCACTTCGGAGAACACCGCGTTGAGCCCCACCCCGCGGCCCGAGTACTCCGTGGCTTTCTCTCGGGTTGAAAAGCCGCGTTGCAGAAGGATCCGAGCAAGTAGAAGCTCGGAGGAAGAAGAATCCACTGCCGTTTGCCCGGCATCCGAGAAAAAGCCCTTCTTGCGTGCTTCTTGGTGAATCTGGGCCCAGTCGATTCCCTTGCCATCGTCTTGCACGACCACCTGTAACGAGGAATCGTTTTGGAACACCTCCACACGGATCCTTCCCTTTTCGGGTTTTCCCTTTTCCACGCGCTCTTGCGGATCCTCGATGCCATGGTCCAGGCAATTCCGAAACAGGTGCACGAGCGAACGGGCGAAAGGTTGGAAGATGCTCGGGTCGACGAGCACGGGTTGCGCCGCGATTTCCAAGGGAAGCACCGCCTTTTCCAAGCGCTGCGCGATGCTTTCCACGAGTTGTGGGGAAGTTTTCAGCAGTTCGTGGAAAGGAACGTAGCGGATGGCACGGAGTTTCTGGAAAAGCGCAACCGCCTTCTCCCGGGGCAGCAATTGAAGCACCTTGTCTTCCACCAAGCGAATCTGCTCGGAAACTGCGGTGCGCCAGTTCAGGGTATTCAAGCGCTGCACGGCATCCGGGCCAATTTCCTGCTGCAGGATCTTGGTGTCCTGTTCCAAGCAATCCAGCAAGGGCTCCGGGTCAACCCATTTGGCCCAAAAGGTGGGAGCCGTTTGCAACATCTTTTCCCGCTCGGAGGAGAGGAGGCTTTCGCGTTCGTGTAGCTGGTCCACGAGGTGGCGGAGTCCAAAGATGGAAAAGTTGCCCTTGAAATTGTGGATCTTGCGGAACAATTCGAAGTAGGTGGATTCGCGGTTGGAGTCCTGCTCGAGAAGCGCCGGGAACTCCTTGCTCCAAAAAAGGCGGAAGGAGGAGACCAGGTCTTCGAAATCGGGGAAATGGCTCAGGATTTGCACGATCATTTTCAGGTGGTTCCGTTCGCGCTCCACTTGGCTTTCCAGCTGCTTGCGCTGCGTGATGTCTTTGAGGATCACCATGATACGGGGATTGAGGGGGTCGAGGGGATCCTGGATCCAACGGTAGGTGGCCTGTACACTCCAAGGACCCGCGGAAAATTCCTCGGGCAACAGCGAAAGGAAGATGTCACGCCGTGCGGCATCTTTTTCGCGGAAGATGGATTGCAAGATTCTCTCCATTTGGGAAGCCATTTCCGGGTCACGCGGGAAAAAGAGACTGTGGGGTTGGCATCCCGCAATGTCTTTCCCGAAGAAACGGACACACTCCGAGCTGAACTCGGGGTCAACGGCCAGCGTGGCATCGAATTTCAAGAAACCTTCCTCGGCGTTATCCAGCAGCATGCGCACCGAATGGGCTTGCACTTGCAGGTCCCGGGTGCGTTGGTGCACTTTCGTTTCCAGTGTCTTGTTGAGTTGGTCAAGCTCGTGGTAGGAAGATTCGAGCTCTTCGTTCATGGCGGTGAGTTCCTCGTGAGAGGCGGAGAGTTCCATCATGGTTTCTTGGAGTCGCAGGTGACTTGTTTTGAACTGGCGGATCAGGAAAGCGGCAAAGCAGATCCAAAGGACCACGAACGAAAGAGCGTTGAGACGAGCCCCATTCATGCCCAGGGGTTCGCCCAGCGAAGAAGAAAATTCCGCGAGGATCCGGAAAAAAACGCCGAAGGCAAGAAGGGGATAGGCCATGCGGAACGCAAGAACGAGAAAGAAAAAAAAGTTCACCGCGGACAACCACGAACCCACCAGCCAGAAATCGAAGGCCATGCCCACGAAGAACCCCAGGTTCACGAGAAGGAAAAACTTGGAGAACACCCACCTCCGGGAAAGGAACCATTCGATGCCGAGGAAGATGAGGAACGTGGCCACGAAAGCGCCCACGTAAAAAAGCTGGTCCAGTATGGGGGGGTAGGGGATGTGCCGCACTTGGGCGAAGAAGGAGAACAGGAATTCCGCGGCGTAGTACATCGAAGCGATGGACATGCAGACGTAGGTAAGGCGGATTTCGCGGTTCAGGGGTGCGACCACGAAAAGGATCAGAGCGATCAAGAAGCTCATTCCCACGACCGTGAGGAACAGGTCGGAGTTCAAGAAATTCAGCCAGGTCGTGCGCACGTAGAGGCGGGAATGCTGGCCAAGCACAGGATTTGACACGAGGTGCAAACCCCCTCCGGTGCTCGACTCCAAGCGAAGCGTGTGGGGACTACCATTTGCCGCGGATGTGTCCGGAAGCACCAGGAAGGTGTGGGTGGGCCAGAAGACCAAGTTGCCGTGTTCGCTGGGAAAGATGTGCAACAGCTGATCATCCCAGTACACCGACAGCTGCCGTGCATGGAAGGGGGGCAACAGCAACGCGTCGTTTCTCCCCGGCTCTACCGAGACTTCCATGCGAAACGGTCCGGTATACGCAAGGGGAACACTGGGGGTTGCAAGCTGCTGTGAATCTCCCCCCGGAAGATGGAGTGTCCAGGGACCCGAAACCACGACCTCCTCCACCCCTGGTCGGGTGATGAGCCCGTTCACCAACAGAAGAAGCAGGAAAAGCCCCAGGGCGTACCACATCCCGCGGTTCTTCGAAACGAAGTGCCAAAGCCATTTTCCCAACTTTCCGATGGCTGCCATTAGCCTTCCAAGCTTTTTTTATGGGAACGTGCCATTTTGCAGTACATTTGGGCGTGGTGCTGCAGCTGCCGCGGGGAGCCGTCCCCAAGTTCTTTCTTGGGTGTGGCGGGGACGCCCGCGTACAACTGGCTTTCTCCCAGTTGTTGTCCCTCGCGCACAACGCTTCCCGCTCCCACGACGCACCCGGTTCCAACCCGGCACCCGTTGAGAAGGATGGCCCCAATTCCCACGAGCGCGTTATCTTCCACGATGCAACCGTGTACAACCGCGTTATGCCCCACGGTCACGTTCTTTCCGATGAGCGTGGGATGGGAAGAATCGGTATGCACCGTGGCGTTGTCCTGGATGTTGCTGTTTTCTCCCACCACGATGGGTGCCATGTCTCCGCGCAGAACCGCACCGTACCAGATGCTGGCACCGTCCTTCACTTCCACGTCGCCGACAAGAATAGCCCCCGGCGCGATGAATACGTCTTTCCCGATCCGCGGCGTTTTGCCATTGTAGGGGTATTGCATTTTTCCACACTCCTTTTTTGGCTTCCAGATTATAACATGCCCACTTCCAGGGTGTGCTATAATAAACCAAATTTTCGCCAACCAAAGGGGGGAGACCATGAACCATCATGTTTCCGATGCAAAGAACCGGATGAAGAAGACAGTGCAGGCGATGGACGATGAACTGAAACACATCCGTACTGGCCGTCCCAGCCCGGCCATCCTGGACGAAATCCAAGTGGAGTATTACGGAACCAATTCACCACTCTCGCAGATTGCTTCCATCAACGTGGAAGAACGATCGCTCAGCATCAAACCGTGGGATTTGGGTATCATGAAAGTGATCGAAAAGGCGATTCTTGCTTCCTCCCTGGGGTTAACCCCCATTAACGATGGCAAGGTCATTCGCCTGAATTTCCCCCCCCCTACCGGCGAGCAGAAGAAACAGCTGGTGAAAATGGTCAAGGACAAGATCGAGCAAGGGAAGGTTTCCATCCGCAACATCCGGCGTGACGCGCTCAAAGAAATCAAGGAAGAGCAGAAGAAGGGGGATATCCCCGAGGATGATGCGAAGCGCCTCGAGGAGGACGTGCAGAAACTTACCGACGAACACGTGAAAGAAATGGACGAGTTGTTCAAGAACAAAGAAGAGGAGATCATGACGGTGTGAATCAGCTGCCGGGTCATATCGCCTTTATCATGGACGGAAATGGGCGATGGGCGCGGGAGAAGGGACTGGCGCGCACAGAAGGGCATGCCCGGGGAGCGGAAGTTGCGGAGCGGGTCGTGCGTCGTTGCGCCGACCTTTGCCTGAGCCACGTTACCCTTTTTGCCTTTTCCACGGAAAACTGGAAACGTCCCACGTCCGAAATCCATTTTTTGTTTGAAACCCTGGTGTACTACTTGCAAAGCCGTGGACCGGAAATGATGGAACGCGGTGTACGCATCCGCTTCTGCGGGTGTCTGGATTCCTTGCCGGAGAAGGCACGCTTGGCTGCACACCAAGTGGAAGAAGACTCGAAGCATTGCGAGCAGATCCAGATGATCCTGGCCATCAACTACGGCGGACGGCAAGAATTGGCCCACGCCGCGTTGGAGCTTGCAAAGCAGTACCACCTTTCGCCGGAACTCCGGGAGCAAATCGAAGAGCACCCCGAAACGTACCTCGAAAAGAAGCTGTACCTTCCGGATGTACCCTTTCCGGACCTCGTGGTACGTACTTCCGGGGAGCAGAGGATCAGTAACTTCTACCTCTGGCAGTCCGCCTACTCCGAGTGGTATTTTTCCCCGGTGTATTGGCCGGATTTCGGGGAAGAAGAGCTGCAAAGGGCGTTGCACGATTTCGCGCAACGAAAGCGACGCTTTGGTGGCCTAAGCGATGACTGAACCCGTGAAAAAAGATCGTTTCAACCAGAAGTCCCGCTGGATTTCCGGAATCTTGGTAGGAACCGCGGTGGTGCTTTGTTTTTTCCACTGGGTTTCGTTCCTGGCGCTGGCGATTTCGGTGGCTTTCCTGGCTGGTTTTGAATACGTGCGGATGGTGCTTCCCCAGAAAGCGGGGCGATGGGAAGCCGGGATTTTGATTGCCCTTTACCCACTGATGACGTTCTGGGGTGCGTTGCTTCTGGGTGACCCCCAGGCAGCTTCTCCCCAATGGGAATGGATCTTGGTTGGCTTCGGGGTGCTGATTCCGCTGGTCGGCTCGGTGGGGTTGTGGTTGTACAAGGATCCCGCGGTGGTGAAGGAGAACCTCATCGATATCCTCTTCGGACTATTTTACATTTCCTTCACCCTGTTTTTGGGTGTCATCGTATACTGGCGCTACAGTTGGGCGCACGCGCTGATGGTGGTAACCTGCCCCTGGATCTTCGACACGGGGGCTTTTTACTTCGGCATCAAGTTTGGCAAGCGCAAGCTCATGCCGTCCATCAGCCCGAAGAAAACCGTGGAAGGCTTCCTGGGGGGTACGCTGGTTTCGCTGGTGGGTGTGTGGTTGTACGCCCAGGGGCTTTCGTTGCTCACGCCGGAACCCGTGTTGCGCCTGGGGGAATCGATCAGCATCAGCTTGGTACTTGCGCTGTCCGCCACTTTCGGGGACCTTTTTGAATCCGCACTCAAAAGGTACCATTCCCGCAAAGACATGGGGGGGATCCTTCCCGGGCACGGGGGATTCTTGGACCGCATGGATTCCATGTTGTTCTTCATCCCCATGTTCCTTTTGGTGATGATGCTCTTCCGCTAAACGAGTTTTCCATGAATTTTGCCATTGTTGGGGGTTTTAGCATGAAACGAATGACCGGAAACCAAATTCGACAAGCTTTCTTGGATTTCTACCGCGCGAAAGGCCACGAGGTGTTGCCCAGCGCATCGCTGGTGCCAAACGACCCGCAGTTGCTGTTCACGGTGGCGGGAATGGTTCCCTTCAAACCCATTTTTTGGGGAAAGGTTTCCCCCACCTACCCACGTGTGGCCACGTGCCAGAAATGCGTGCGCACCAACGACATCGAACAGGTAGGGCGTACACCGCGCCACCACACCTTCTTCGAGATGCTGGGGAATTTCTCCTTCGGTGACTACTTCAAGAAGGAAACCATACTCTGGGCCTGGGAGTTCATCACGCAGGTGCTAGAAATGCCCGTGGAAAAACTGTGGGTGTCGATTTTCCACGAGGACGAGGAAGCCTACCAAATCTGGACCCAAGAGGTAGGGCTTGATGCGAAGCGTATCGTGCGCATGGGGAAGGAAGACAATTTCTGGGGACCAGCTGGACCCACGGGTCCCTGTGGGCCCGACTCGGAGATTTTCTTCGACATGGGACCAAACGAAAACTGCCCCGACGTGGAAAACTGTTCTCCCGCCTGTGACTGTGGGCGTTTCCTGGAATTCTACAACCTGGTGTTCACGGAGTTCAACCAGGACGAGGAAGGCAATCTCACCCCGCTTTCGCGCAAAAATATCGACACCGGCCTTGGCTTGGACCGCCTGGCTGCGATCTTGCAGGGTGTTTCTTCCAATTTCGAAACCGACCTGTTCGTTCCCATCATCCGCGCGGCGGAACACGTTACCGGGTTGGTGGATTCCAAGAAGGAAGACCGCGTGGGATTGCGGGTAATCGCCGACCACGTCCGCTCCTCCGTCTTCATGGTCGCCGATGGTGTGCTTCCCTCGAACGATGGGCGGGGGTACGTGCTCAAGCGCATTCTACGCCGGGCGCTTCGCTTCGGATGGCTGCATGGGGTTCGCGAACCCTTCCTGTACACGCTGGTTCCGGTCGTCGTGGCCGTGATGGGCGCGGCGTACCCCGAGCTGCGGGAAAAGCAATCGTTCCTCTCGGAGATCATCCGTTCCGAGGAGGAAAAGTTCCTCAAGACCCTGGTGCAGGGCTTGGAACTCGTGGATCGCTTGCTGGAGGAACGTGGGAAGCTGCTGGGGGAAGACGTGTTCGCGTTGTACGATACCTTCGGTTTCCCGCTGGAGGTCACGGAAGAAATCGCGCGCGAACGGAATATTTTCATTGACAAGGAAGGTTTTTCCCGTTTGATGAAACAGCAACGGGAACGGGCGCGAAACGCCCGGGGTGACCGCACCTTCCTGGAGAACTTCGAGGTGTACGAAGCCATCGGCAAGCAGCTGCCTGCCACGGTGTTTACCGGGTACGAAAGGTTACAGGATCGGGCCAAGGCCCTGATGCTCGTACGACACGGCGAATTGGTGGATACATTGCGCGAAGGTCAAAGCGGAGAACTCATCAGCGACCAAACGCCGTTCTACGCGGAAAAGGGTGGACAGGTTGCGGATACCGGTGTGATTCACTGGGATGGCGGGCAAGCCAAGGTAACCGATGTTTTCAACCCCTTCAACGAGTTGGTAGTGCACGAGGTAGAAGTGCTTGAGGGTACGCTGCCAAAAGAAGCCGTGCTTCACATGGAGGTAGATGCGGCCCGGCGCCAGGCCATTGCCCGGAACCACAGCGCGACGCACTTGCTGCACGAAGCACTCAAACGCGTGCTGGGTAACCACGTGAAACAGGCTGGCTCCATGGTGGATGATACCCGATTGCGCTTCGACTTTACCCATTTCCAGTCCCTGACCCCCGACCAGTTGCAACAGGTGCAACGATTGGTGAACGAGCAGGTCCTGGAATCGTTGCCCGTGCAAACGCAACTCATGGCATTGGAAGATGCGCGCAAGCAAGGGGTAGTGGCCCTGTTCGACGAGAAATACGGCGAGAGCGTACGGGTAGTGCAAATGAATGACTTTAGTTCCGAGCTGTGCGGAGGAACACACGTGCGCACCACGGGTCAAATTGGACCTTTCCGTATTCTCGCCGAATCGGGAATTTCCTCCGGGGTGCGGCGCATCGAGGCCGTGACCGGATGGAATACCTTGCAGCTTGCGGATCGGTTGCAGCGGCGCATGTTGCAGGTGGCGGACCTTCTCAAAACCGACCCCGAGCAGATGATTTCGGTGATGGAAAAGGTAATGGATTCCAACCAGCTCATGGTGAAACGGGTGCTGCAACTTGAGGAAAGGCTGGCGAACCAGAAACTGGAACGCCAGTTGGACGAGGTGAAGCACGTGGACGGGATCCGATACCTGGCCCTTGTGCAGGACAACCTCGACGGCGAGGTGGCCCGAAACGTCACCACGCGCGGCGTGGAGAAATTGGGCTCCGGGTTCGTGGTGCTGTTCAACCGGTTGGGCCAAAGTGTTACCATCGTGGTCAAGGTTTCCGACGACCTTGCGGGAAAACGCGTACATGCCGGTAAGATCTCCGGGGGACTCTCCCGGGTCTTGGGAGGAGGAGGGGGAGGAAAACCCGACTTCGCCCAAGGAGGGGGAAAAGACCCCTCGGCGATCAACCGGGCCATCGAGCAGATCCCGCAGCTTGTGCAACAAGGGGTTTCCAAGGGTTGAGATGGCTATTCACCGGTCCGCGGGGTGTGGGCAAATCCACGCTGGTTTCCGCTCTGAAAGACACCTACGCTGTCGAATGGTGTGGATTTTTGAGCACGTTCCGTCCCGGTAGCCCGGGGATCCGCGTGCTGGAGGCCCACTGCCTGCCTTCCAGACACACCTTTCGCCTGGCCCAACAACTTGAACCGCGCAGGAGGTTGGTGCCCGATTTCGATGGAATGGCAGCATTGGCAAGGGAACTGGAGCATATGGGGCACATTTGGGAAGCGGACCGGGGCTTTTTCTTCGACGAGGTGGGTTTCTTGGAAACGCTACACGCCGGGCTGCAGGATGCCATTTGGAACGCGCTGAACCGTTTCGAAGTGGTGCTGGGAACCGTTCGCCAAATGGACACCCCTTTCTTGCGGCGCATCCAGGATCGAAATGATTTGCAGCTGTTTGCACTCACCCGCGAAAACCGGGATAGCGTGTTCCAGCAATGCCACCAATGGGTGCAAAACGGGGGGAAGGAGATGGGGCGTTGCAAAAAGTCGTATTAGTGACCACGGGGGGCACGATAGCCATGAGCAAGGACAGCGAGGGAGTGGTTCCCACGGTGGATGGAAACCGTCATGTGGCGCGCCTCGAAGGGCTGGAAAGGCTGGCACTCGTGGAATCCTTGGAGTTTTCCAACATTCCCAGTCCCTACATGACGCCCCAAACCATGTGGGGACTTTCCCGGGTGATCCAACGCCTCGTGGACCAGGTAGACGTGGGCGGGGTTGTGGTGACCCATGGAACCGATACCCTGGAGGAGACGGCGTATTTCTTGGATTTGACCGTGCGCACCTCCAAGCCCATCGTGTTGACCGCGGCCATGCGCAATATCAACGAACTGGGCACGGATGGTCCCCGGAACGTGTTCTCCTCGGTTCGCGTGGCGATTTGCCCACAGGCCGTGGATGCAGGTGCCGTGGTATGCCTAAACGATGAAATCCACGCGGCACGGGAGGTTACCAAGACCTATACCAGCAACGTGGCCACCTTCGAATCTCCAGGTTTTGGGCCGTTGGGAATCGTGGACGAGGATGGGGTTTTCTTCTTCCGAAAATCCCTCACCCGCTCCACGCTGCACGTGGAACGGATCGAGCCTGCTGTGGCCCTTCTCAAAACGTTCACCGGGGATGATGGGACGTTCCTGGACCATGCGCTACAGGTGGGTTTCAAGGGAATCGTCTTGGAAGGCTTTGGAAGGGGGAACGTTCCCAGTTCGTTGGTGGAAAGCATCTCGAGGTGCATTGCCAAGGGAGTTCCACTGGTACTGGTTTCCCGTTGCTACAAGGGACGGGTTTTGGACATCTACGGTTACGAAGGCGGGGGCGCCTCGTTGAAACAAATGGGGGTGATCATCGCCCACGAACAAACCGGGCAGAAGGCACGGATCAAGCTGATGGCGCTAATGGGGATGACTACGGAGCTCGAGGTGATCCGTTCTTGCTTCGAGAGTTCCGAGCAAAGCCCCATGAGGAGGGAAATATGACCAAAAGCATTCTTGCTGCGTGTTGCGTACTTTTGGTTTGCTGCACCGCATCGCTTTTTTCCTACACGCTGTTGGATGCGCTGCAAGGTGTGGAACGCCTCGCGTTTGCCGAGTACGGTGTGCCGTATTTCCAGTGGGTCAACGAGCTTTCCGTTTCCGCGGGCGGGGGATACGACTTGCGGGATAGCCAGGCAGTCGTTTCCGGTAGCCTGGAAGCGCGCCTCTTCGAGGATCTGCGTTTCCGCGGGCAAGTGTACGTGGAAACCGATTTCGCTTCGGCCACGGACTTCTTGCTGGACCTGGGAGTGGAATACACGTTTGCGGGAGGACAGCAGAAATCCAAGGAGCTATTCTTTTCTGCTACCCACAAGGCGTTGCTTCGGAAAATCCAAGTCGTGCACGAGTACTTCGACTTCCTTTCGGAAAAAGCCCTGCTCGAACTGGGACCCGTGGAAGCGGGCAGCAAGGCGGGTACGCTCCAAGAGCTGGAACACCGGCTGGGAGAAGTGGACCTGGCGTATCGCCTGGTTCTGTTGGAAACCCTTTCCGGCATTTCCCAGGGAGACCCGCAGCTTTTGGTTTTGGACCAACTTTTGGTGCAGCAGATCCCTTCGGAGCTCGTGGATCTCGCGGTGCTGAACGTACTGAACGTGAAAAGGGCAGCCGAAAACCACGAAACGCCTTCCAAGTGGGTGGGGCTTTTTCGGTCGGGAATTGGCCCCCAGGGAAACACCTTCTTTGGTGGTGTTGGGGGCTGGTTCGACTTCGAACCCATGGTTTCGCGAAACGTGGAGGAGAGCCTGGAGGAGGTGGACATCCGCCGGCTCAAGTTGCGCCACGGAGTTCTTGGGGAATACCTTCCACCGTTGATGGAAGAATTGCAAGCCCTACTGCAACAAAAAAACCGCATGACGCTGGAAATCGTGCAAGGAAAGGCGGATGCCATGGACGTGGAACGGGTCAACGAATCCATCCGCGAACTCCAGGCAGCTCGTATCCGGTACACCTACGAGGCGGTGAAAATCCAGGTGTTGTTCGAGGTGATGGCGGGTACTTTCACGGGTTTGCACTTCGGAGTGGCGCCTTGATCCACTTTTTCACGGGGGACGACACCTTCTCCAAGCAAAAAGAGGCACGCAGATTGGCCCAGCGCGCAGCGGCAAGTTTCCAGGCCATCGATGTGCGTTCCAAGAATGAGCGCGCGGTTTTCCACGAGTTGATCACCGCCGCTCCCCTGTTTGCCCAAAGCAGGGTGTTTTACGTGGCGAACGTGGAGCAGCTTCCCAAGGCGGAAAAGAAAGTGTTGCTGGAGAAAGCGTCGGTCGTGCAGCAAGATCCGCAGTTGCAGGTGGTTTTCGACGTCTCCCGCGCTCCGACCAAAATGCAAGCCAACAAGAGAGATTTCGCGCTTCCCAAGCCCTGGAAGACGTCGGAGTGGATTTCCCGCTTGGGCTCCATGGCCCGTGAGCGGGGATTGAAATGCACCCCCGAGCAACTGGCCGAAATTTTTGCCAACACCGGTAGCGATCCGGGGCGCATGGACAACGAGCTGGCCAAGTTCCAGGCTGTGGCGGATCCTTCGGGGAATATCCCGCAATCGTCGTTCCAGCCATTGCTCTTCCGTTTCGTGGAAGAGGATGTCGGGGAGAGCGTGCTGGCCATTCTGCGGGGAGAACGCCACAAGTCCGTGCCCGACTTGTTTGGCATACTGGAAAAGCGCACCCTTCCCGTGATCCTCTACGCTTTCGCGCAGCAGTTGTTGCTTTTGTACCGTTTGAAGTTGGCCTTTGCGGGCACGAGGCGCTGGGACTACGACCGTCTCCAAGAGGCGGCCAAGCAGTTTGGTTGTCCCATCCCGCGCGTGGCTTCCCTCGTGGGATACCGTTTCCAGAAAAGCGATCCGGAGGTTCCGAACCTGTTGTTCCAGTTTTCGGTGGCATCCTTGCAGCGCTTGTTGCAAAGAAGCTGGGAGGGAGAGTACGCGTTCAAAATGGGTGAGAAAAGCAGCCGGACAGTTTTGGCGGACCTGGTGCAGGGCGTGCTGCAAGAGCAGGAAGTAAAAGGGGAATTCTCCCTGTGAAGCCTTCTTTTCGGGAACAACTCCTGGGGCGATTCCTTCCCGCGATTTCGTTTTGCGTGCTGCTCTTTCCCGTGCTCGCCTGGGACCTGTATTTCGACGATTGGTTTTCCTTCTTCCCTGGTTTGGTGGTCTTGGGAATTGCGTGGATGGGTCCCCGGATTCCCGCTTTTACCATTGGCTGGCTGGCTACGGCCGCCTTTTTTTGGACGTTCTTGAATTGGTTTCCGGCCTGGCTTGCCCCGATTTGGTTTGGGATCTGCTACGTGCTCTTTCTTTTCCTATGCTTTTTCCCGCTTCGTTGGCTGGTTTTCCCGCTGTTCCTGGGAGGGGTGCAGCTTGGAACAAGCCTTTTCTTACAGCAACGATGGGCATGGAGCCAAGTGGCTCCAGTGGTACTGGTGAGCCTGATTTTTTGGGGAGGGATATGGATTGGAAAAGAACGAACAGATTGAAGTGGAACCGGGTTTTGCCCGGGATAGCTTCCTCGAGTTTGGTCCCCGTAGCCTGAATGGCACCCCCGAAGAAGTGCGGGCAGCGTGCAAAAGGGGTTTTCGAAAGGCATTCGAGCACCTTGTTTCAGAGCAACCCGAAGGACTTCGCGCGGCATTGCGATGGAAATGGATGGAAAGGGTGGAATCTTTTTCTCCCTTCGTCCCCCGTGCACAACGTTCTGAGGTACCCTTCCAACGGTTGTGGGTCCCCTCGCTGGTGGGTTCCTTGCTGTTCGGATTGCTGTTCCTCCAATTTCTTGGTCCCCTGTTTCTCGAGGATTTCTACGCCTTTGTGGTGGGAGCTCCTATTGGAGGGGCCTTCTTCGTGTGGCTCTTTGCCAAGATGTCGCGGCACCCCCGCTTCGCGAAAGCAGTCCGCTGGTCCATAGGAATTGGAGTGGGTGCGTTGAGCATTTCGTTGCTTTTCTCCAAGATTCGCGGATGGTGGCCTTTCCAGAAAAATCCTTCCTGGTTGCAATGGATCGGTGTGCTCGTGCTCAGCTTGTTGACGATTTGGATGCTATACATCTTCCGCCCCAAGCAATTCGTGGACGAGAAGGAACGCGAACGAGCCCTGGAATTCCAGTGGGATGTAGCCATGCAGGCACTTTTGGACGATATGCGGAAGAATCCAGGCGCAGCCACCACCCCGGCAGCTCTCCCTTCCCCGCAAGCCCCACAACCGGGGTCGTTGGATTTGTCGGCCTCGGGGGTGCGTCAAGCACTGGAGCAGTTGCTCCAGGCAACCCAGCGATCGGAAGGCACCGGGCAAAGCGATGCTTCCCAGCAATTGCTCTGGGCGTTGAAAAGCCAAGGGATCCAACCGTTGCAGCTGGATCCCGTTTTCACGTTTTCTTCGCAACACCTCGACTTCTTCGAACCCTTTGGGGTGGTTTCCGAGGGAGACCAGGTGGAAGTGCTTCAAAACGCCTGGGTGGACGCGCAGGGACGCCCGTTGGTGAAGGGGCGCATCCGCAAGAAACGGTGAGCTCACACCCTTTTCCGAAGCTTGTACAGGGCCCCCAAAGCGGCAAGAACCAATCCCGTGAACACGAGGGCCAGGAAAAGGAAAGCTCCCTCGAAACGGAAAAGTTGGGCGATCCATCCGAAAAGGGGGAAGATACCCACCATTACCAGGCTGAATAGCATGTTTCCCATGGAAAGAATGGTGGCCCGCTGGTGGGATGGGATGGCCCGATTCAAGAAATCGTTAAACGCCACGAACAGGCCCGAATCCACAAGCGCCATTCCCAGGAAGAACACCCATTTTTTCTCGAAAAGCGCAATGCACCAAGTTCCCCCCAGCGCCATCAGCGAGAAAAGCGCGAAGGTGAGCTTTTCCCCCAACAACTTGCGAATGCGCTGGATTTGGGTGGCCAGTGCCGCGCCCGCGATGGATCCCAGCGCAAGGTAAAAGCCGATTTGGAACTCCCCGATCCCAATGCCCTTCCAGTAGTTCTGCAGGTAAAAAAACAGTGTGGTGCAAAAAGCAAGGAGCACTTGCGTGTAGATCGTTAGGAAGGCCACTGCCTTGTTCTTGCACAGCGTCTGGAAGCTCTGCAACGTGTGGCGGAAAAAACCCCGAAAGCTGGGAGACTCCCTTTTCTCCACGAAAACCGGCGGTTCGGAAAAAGTGAAGGAGTACAAGAAAACCACCGCACACAACACGATGGTGAGGGAATAGCCCAGAACGTAACTCTGCTGCGCAATCCACCCACCCAAAAGCAGCGAAACCACGGTTCCCAACTGGTACAGCGCTTCCTGGTAACCGATCACCTTGATGTAATGGGTTTCGCGTTTCAGCGCCTTGAGCGAGTCGTACACCAGTGCTTCTCCCGCCCCGGATTCCAGGTTGTACGACAGCGCGGAAAAAAAGAGCGACAGAGCGTACCACCAAAACCCGGTGCCCGTGAGCATCAGCACCGGGCTGATGATGGCGCATAAGCGCGCCAACGTGCGGCTGATTTTGCGTCCCAAAAGGTCGGCGATGGCCCCGGTGGGTACCTCCATGGCCAACGAAGTCACGTGGAACAATCCCTCCAGGATGCCGATCTGCGCCAGCGACATCCCCCGTGCGGCGAGAAAGATCATCCAAAACCCCTGGGTGAGTTGTACACTTCCCAGGAAAACGAAGAAGTAATTGCGGGAAATATTCTTGGTCCATTTTTCTTGTTGCGTTGGTTGAGCAAGCATTGTTTCCATCCTCCTGTTTCCACGAAAAAGGCCGTGACATCGATGCCAATGTCACGGCCTTGCACATACGCTTGGATTGGGATGCGATTAAGCTACAACAACCGCTCCCATTGCCCGACAGGTTGGCATTCACCCATGACAACAGTTGCGGGTATTCCCGCCAGCGCACACTGGTACACGCGGAACAACTTGGCCATGGCTTTTGCCCTCCTTCGAAACAGGTTGGATGCAGCGAATCAAGCGAAAACAGCCCATTGTACCACAGCAACCGGGGGCTGTCAACCTTCCCTCGGGCTTGTGCTATACTTAGGGGAGACGGATCCTTTCCAAAGAAGGGGTGAAGGAAAATGGCGAAAGACTTTCGAGGACTGGTTTTTCTCTTGTTGCTTTGCTTGTTTCTCGGCGTGGTGGGATGCAAGACCATCCCCGCTGTGATCGTGCCCCAGGATCCCGATCCCGGAGATCCGGATCCCGGAGAGAACACCTTCTACGTTTCCACCACCGGAAACGATGCCAATCCCGGTTCGCTCCAAGCTCCATGGAGAAACCCGGGTTATGCTTCCCGGCAGCTTGCCCCCGGGGATACGCTGGTGATCCTGGGGGGAACGTACTTCCTTTCCCGGTTCGACGACGATATCTTGATCCCGCCTTCCGGGGAAGAAGGCAAGTGGATTACCATCCGGGGTGAAGAGGGGAACCGCCCCATACTGGCGGGGAGAGACAACCTGTTCTGTGCCATCATGCTCACGGGGGTTTCGTACCTGCGGTTGCAGAACCTGGAAATCACCGCGGACACCCCATCGTTCTTCCGCGATGCCATCACCGGTGTGGAAGGCCCAAACGCCCACTTGGAGTTCGAAGACCTGTACATCCACCACATCGACCAGTTCGGCATCAACCTCAAGGACGTTTCGTACCTGGACATCCGCGATTGCATCCTGGAATACTGCGGTTTCGGGTGCATTGGTGGCCCCGAGGGGGATGCGGGGGGATGGCAGAACGTGACGATCCAGGACTGCGAGCTGAGCTTCTCCGGGCATTACTACCAAGGTCAAATGGATAACCCCGCGCTGCCCTACGATCGTCCCGATGGCATCGGGTTGGAACCCTCGGAAGGTCCCATCGAAATCGCACGGTGCGTCGCGCAACACAACCGTGGTGATGGCCTGGATACCAAGAACGACAACACCTGGATCCACGAGTGCTTGGTCGCCAACAACTACGCGGACGGCGTGAAGCTATGGGGGGATGGAACCACGGTGGAAAACACCCTCATCGTGGGAACCGGTGATGGGGACGCCAACTCACCCTGGTCCCCGCTGGTGATCGGAAACGATCGCACACCCGGTGCACGGTTCACGCTCACCAACGTCACAATCCACGGAAACCCCGATCGCCGCAGTTACTCCATGTATGCCCAGTACGACTCGAACAACCCCGTAACCGTGGAACTCACCAACTGCATTTTCTCCCATTGCTACGGCATGGCCTTTTTCGGGGACAGCGTGACACTCGTGGCCAAAAACAACGATTTCTACCGTCCCAACCACGATGACCAGGTGTATGCCAATGGCCGGGAATACACCGCTGCCCAGATCAACGCGGGGCAATTGGGGGAAGGAAACATGTCGCACGACCCGCTTTTCGTGGCACCAGCTTGGGGAAGCGATGTTTTCGATTTTCACCTCACGCCCAACAGTCCCTGCCTTGACCAGGGAAGTGCGCAGGACGCACCGGACATTGACCTGGAGGGAAACGATCGCCCGCAGGGAGAAGGGTACGATATCGGGGCGTACGAACAATAGGAATTAAGCGGAATGCAGCGCAAGAGCGCGTAGCACTTCTTTGAAGTCGTCGAAGAGTGGGGCATAGAAGTCCATCCATTTCCCCGTGCGGGGATGGGTGATGCCCAGGTGGAAGGAGTGCAGCATTTGCCGGTTCAGTGCAACGTGGATTTTCTCGGCCAACTGCATGTCCGGCTGCGAATTTCCGTAAATGGGGTCTCCCAGAACGGGGTGCCCAATGTTCTTGCAGTGCACACGGATCTGGTGGGTCCTGCCGGTTTTGATGGTCAGCCGCACCAGGGTTGCCCCTGCAGAAAAGCGGCGCAACACCTCGAAAAAGGTGAGTGCTTCCTTCCCGGAGTAATCCACCATCATTTTCAACCGGTGGTGGGGGTTTCTTCCCAGCGGATAGTCAATTTTGCCCTGGTCCTTTTCGAGTGCACCGCTCAAAAGGGCCAGGTATTGTTTCTGGTTCAGGCGGTCGTGGAACTGCTTCGAAAGGTGTTGGTGGGCGGCATCGTTTTTCGAGACAACCAGCACGCCCGAGGTGTCCTTGTCCAGGCGGTGCACGATGCCCGGGCGCTCTTCCCCACCCACACGCGCCAACCCCTTGCAATGGAACAGCAAAGCATTTACCAGCGTACCCTCCACCTGGTGGGGCACGGGGTGCACGAGCATCCCCGGTGGCTTGTTGACGACAAGGATATCGCCATCTTCGTACAACACGTGCAGCAAGATGTTTTGGGGCAGGATTTGCGTCACGCGGGGTGCTGGTACTTCGAGTGCCACTACCTGGCCGGATCGCACGAGGAAGGATGGTTTCTTGCCCGAGCCGTCCACCCACACGTGCCCTTCGCGGATTGCCTTTTGCACCAGCGAACGCGAAACCCAGTCGGGGGTGTGCGCGTTCACGAAGCGATCGAGTCGAATGCCGCTTTCCTCCGCTCCCACGCGGTATTCCAGGATTTCCTCAAACGGCATACTGTTCCAGTTCCACGGACATCACCATCGAGATCCCCATGGACTGGGTGATGCCGTACAGGATGTCGGCGGCTTCCATCACCAGCTTGTTGTGCGTGATCATGATGAACTGTGCCATTTGCTTGTAGCGAACCACGAGGTTTTTGAGGCGCTCGGCATTGAAGTCGTCCAGCGCAGCGTCCACTTCGTCCAGGATGTAGAACGGGCTGGGGCTGATGCGCAGCATGGAGAACACCAGTGCGATTCCCACCAGGGACTTCTCCCCGCCCGACAGCAGGTACATCTTTTGGAATTTTTTCCCGGGGCGCTTCACCGAGATCTCGATACCGGATTCCAACAGGTCCGTTCCCGGCAGGATACGGAGTTCCCCGGTGCCTCCGCCAAAAAGGGTCTGGATCATCTCGTTGAAGTTGGTGTTGATCTCGTCGAAGGTCTTGCGGAAAATTTCTTTGGCTTCGGAATCGGTTTTTTCCAAGATTTCCACCAGCGATGCGCGCGTGCTTTCCAGGTCTTTGCGCTGTTCGTCCATCTCGTTGAAGCGATCGTCGATCTGGCGGTACTCGTCGATGGCCCCCAGGTCCACGTTGCCCAGGTACTTGATTTTCTGTTCCAGTCCCTGCACGTTTTGCGCGTACTGCTTTTCTTCCGCTTCCGATAGGCGGGATTCGACCAGGTCCGCGTTGGAAAGACCCGCGAAGGTCATTTTTTCGAACAGGGCTTGCTGCTGGAAATCCACTTCCTGCTGTTGCATTTCCAGCTGGTGCTCCTTCTCGCGAAGGCTTTCGCGTTCTCCCTTGAGTTCCTCCATCCGCTTTTCCAGGTCTTCCATCTGCTGCATCTTTTTCTGGCGATCTTCCTGCTGGAACTTCAAATCCTCGAAAAGCGAGGCCATTTCGCGTTTCAAGCTGTCGATTTCCTGGTCCAACTCGGTGAGCTTTGCGGAGTTTTCTTCCATCTGCTTTTCCAGTTCCGCCATGTTCTTGCGGTACACGGTGACGTTTTCCTCTTCTTGCTGCAGGTTGCGGGAGATGTCGCCCAGCTCGTCGGAATACTGGCGCTCGCGTTCCTTGAGCGTGTTTTGCTCCAACTTGAGCGTGTTGATGCTTTCCTGCAACGACTGGATCTGGTTCTTCTTCTCGCGCAGCACGTCGCTCACGTTTTCCAGCTTGGATTTTTTCTGGTCGCGTTGGGCCAGCAGCTGGGTTGTTTCCCCGAAGGCTTTTTCCTTGCGTGCTTGTGCACCTGCGATACGCGCGGAGTAATCAATCTTGAGCTTTTGCAGCTCGTGCACTTCCTTGCTGTACTCGTCGATGGAGGTGGTGAGTTGCTGCAGGGTACGGCGAATGGAGGCATTCTTGAGCATGATATCGTTGAGCTCGGATTCGAGGCTGTTCTTGAAGGCCGCGCCCTTTTCCTTTTCGGAAAGCAACTTCTTTTCGGCCTTCTGCATGCGGGACAGTTCCTTCTGGGCTGCTTGCAGCTCTTGGTCCACCTCGTGCAACCGGCGGTTCCGTGCCAGGAAAGAGCTTCGTACGTCTACCTGCAAACTTCCCCCGGTGATGGCACCACTGGACGAAATGAATTGCCCGTCCAGCGAAACCACCTGGTTGCGCACCTGGAACTTGCGCTTGATGTCCAGCCCATCATCCAGTGTGTGTACCACGATGGTATCGCGGAACAGGTACAATGGAATCTTGGCAAACTCGGGATCCACGCGCACCAGCTCCGAGGCATAGCCCACGAAGCCTGGATGGCTTGCCAATTGGGGGTTTTGCACGATGGGGCGTGTTTCCAGCTCGTCGATGGGCAAGAAGGTGCATCGCCCCAGGTTGTTGGTTTTGAGGACTTCCACCGCGTAGCGCGCGGTTTGCGTGTCGGTGGTGACCACGTTCTGCGAGCGATTTCCCAGCAACACCTCGAAGGCTTTCTCGAAGTCGTTGTCCACTTCCAGAAGGTTGGCCACCACGTCGATCATGTTGCGCAGCTGCAAGTCGTCTTCCTTGCGCTGGAAAAGGGCTTTCACCGGACGCGAGAAGCCCGCGAAATCGCGGATCTGACGTTCCAGAACGGCTTTTTCTGCTTCCAGGTGCTTGGATTGTTGCAGTGCATCGTACTTGGTGGTCTCCACTTGCTTGATTTGGCTTTCCAGCGCGCCAAGTTGTTCTTTCACACCGTTGAGATCGCCCAGCAGTTCTTTTTCCTTCTCGGAGGTCTGCGCACCACTTTCGCGCAGTTCCGCCAATTCGGTTTCCATGCCTTCCAAGCGCTCCTGCTTGTTTTCCAACTGGCTGGAAATCACCTTGATGCGCTTCTCGTGATCTTCTATGGATTCCTCCAGGCGAATCGACTCGTTTTCGAGTTTTGCAAGGGCCTTCTCCGCGTCGGCGACTTCTTGCTGCAGCGCCAAGATGGTTTTTTCCTCGTCGGAGTACTCCCCGGAAAACTTCTGCTTCTTTTGCAGGAGCTGCTCCAGGTTGGCTTCCACGGCTTCCAGGTCTTGCTTGAGTGTCTTGTAGATGCGATCGATTTCCAGCTTGCGTTCGGTGTAGCGGTGTATGGCTTCGTTTGCGTTATCCAATCGCGTAGAAAAACCCACGAACTGGTTTTCCTGTTCCGAGCGTTTCTTGGAAAAGATGTTTCGAAGGTCACCCAGCTGGTTTTGGCGCTCCTTGTACGTTTCCAGCACCGAGGTGAAACCTTCCATTTCCCGGTCGGTTTCGCCGAATTCCTCGCGAAGCTCACGCCAGCGCGATTCCACCTGCATCAATTCTTTCTGGATATTTTTCAGCTGTTCGCGGTTTTGCTGGCCTTGCTCGGTAATGGAGTCGGATCGCTTGCGCCACTTTTGGTCCAGGTGGGAAAAGAACTGCACCTGCACTTGCCGTAACTCTTCGCTGTACTGCTGGAACTTTTCGGCGCGCTTGGCCTTGAGGTACAACGACTTGCGTTGCTTGTCAAGTTCGGCCAAGATATCGGCCACGCGGGAAAGGTTGTCGTCGGTGGATTCGATGCGCGAAAGTGTCTCGCGCTTTTTCTTCTTGTACATGGCGATACCCGCCGCTTCCTCGATGAGCAGGCGAATTTCCTCCGGGGAGCTGTTCAAAATCTTGTCCACGCGTCCCTGGCTCACGATGGAATACAGTTCCTTTCCTGCGCCGGTTCCGGCGAAAAGCTCCAGGATATCCTTGCGCCGGCACTTTTCCCCATCCATCATGTAGTCGTTTTTGCCGTCTCTTCCCAGGCTGCGCGAAACCTCGAACGTCTGCCCGTCTTTCTTGGCGAAAACCAGTGCCACGGAGGCGTGGCTTGCGGGGGCAGAGTTATCCGACCCGGAAAAGATGATGTCCGTCTTCTCGCTGGCACGGATGGTTTTGAGGGATTGCTCCCCGAACACCCACAGGATGGCATCCACGATATTCGATTTTCCACTTCCATTGGGTCCAACAACGGAGGTGATTCCTTCGGCAAGGTTGATTTGCACGGGTCGTGCGAAAGATTTAAACCCGGAAAGTCGGATCTGTTGTAAACGCATCCATCATGCCCCCCATGTTTCACAAGAAAGAAACAGCATATCCCCTCAATGTTTATGTAGAACCAGGTCGATTATACCACGCATCCCGCTTCAGAACAAAATGAAACCACTTTCCGTCGCTCCGGCAAATCCCGGGATTCCTTTCAGGTGGAAGGGGCAAAACGGCGCGAAAATGCGAAGATTCCCTTCGGATTTGTTATAATACCATAACTGCCGCTATTTGGGGAGGCGAAAACGAATACCAGTGGCCCAAGAGAAGATTGTGCGTGCATATGGCATTGATTTCGGCACCACGAACACGCATATCAGCAACGTGAGTGTGGGGGAGAAGCACCCCATGGTGGAAGATTTTCGCATCTTTTCTGACCGCGGGATTCCCTCCGTGGTGTTGTACGACACCCAAGCCCAATCGCTGGTGGCTTTTGGCAAAACCGCCCTGGAAGAATGGTATTCGTTATCCGCCAGTGAACGAAAGCATTTTTCCCTGCACTCTGGCTTCAAGCAAAGCCTGGGGATTGATGACTTGTCCCGGCGGGAAACCGAAGATTTTTTCCGGGCGCTGTTTTCCTACTTGCAGCAGCAACATTTTTTCCCCCAACCCATGCCCGACCCGCAGGCGGAGTGGATCGTCGGTGTGCCCTGTTGGGCGTTCGACAACCATCGCCAACGCTTGGAGGCCATTTTGCTCTCGCTCACGGGGAAAAGCCCCCGGTTTGAACAGGAACCGGAAGGAGCGCTGTACTACCACCTGGTGCACCGCGATATCACTCGGGAAGAAGCCGGGCGGGGGGTTTTGGTGATCGATTTCGGTGGGGGCACACTGGATCTGGCGTACATGAAAGACATGAAAACCTTGCAGGTTTGGGGTGCACCGGTTCTGGGGGGGTACCTGTTCGATGACCTCTTCTACGGGATGTTCCTTGCGCAAAACCCCGATGCCCGCGCCAGTATCCGGGCCGAAAACCTGGAAGGCTTCCTGCGCAGCGTGTTCTTCAAGAATCTCAAGGAGAAGTACTCCTCCGCCCTGGCGGGTGGACGTTTCAAGCCCTACCGGGAAACCGTTGCTTTTGGTCCGCACGTTTTGGGCAACTTCCTTTTGCCGGAAGCTGCCGAATTTTGCGAAAGGGCTCGACACTACGTTCCCACGTCCTCGTTGCAAAGGGAGTTGCAGCAACGAGACTTTTCCGCGGGCAGTGCGCAGCGGGCGGTGGAACCCGATGCACTTCGAAACGCCACCGAAACGCAACCCGCGGACCTGTTGCACATGATCGAACGCACCTTGGTTTTCGGGAAGGAAGAATTGGGGCTGACCTCCGATTCCATCTCGCTGATCCTTCTCACGGGAGGGAGCAGTCGATGGCCGTTTTTCCAGGACATGGTGGGGAAGAATTTTCCCGCAACGCGTATCTTCTCTTCCCCAGACCCCGAATCCACCGTGGGGCGGGGGTTGGGAATGATCTACTCTGCGCGGCAATTCGAGCGAAAGGTAAAAAAGGAACTCAAGGCCACTCGGGGTCAACTGGTGAAGGAGTTACTCTCCACCTACCAGGAGCTTTTCCGGGAACACCTCGAACAATGGGTTTCCCGTGTATCGCCCATTTTGGAAACCGAAATCGTGGCCCAAATTTGTGCTTTCTCGCAACAAGGGGGGAAGCTGCGCCGGCTCAAGGAAGAGCTGGAACGAACGCTAAAGAGGTTGCAACATGAGTTGGAACCCTACCAGCAGGCTTTCGAGCAGGCGTACGCGCAGTCGGTGGAGCAAGTTACCCGCATGCGGTTGCAGCGCTGGTTCGACGAAAATCGTGTCCATATCCGCCCCCAGGCAGGATTGGATTCTTCGGGATTTCCCCGGGACATGGCATTGGGTTTTTCGCCGGGAAACACGCTCTACCAGAGGTTTTCGGCGTTGATCAGCCTGGTAACAGCCACCGTGTCCGGAACGCTTCTGGGTGGAGGAGGAATTGCCTTGCTGCTTTCCGGGCCGCTTGGTTGGGGGGTGGGTTTCCTGCTGGGGTTGTTGGCCACCCTGGGAATGCTGATGGGAGGCAAGAAAAAGCTGACGCCCCTGTTGGATTCCATCTCTTTTGCCCCTTGGTTCCTGAAAGTGGCGGGAATTTCGCCGCGTTCCATCCAAAAAATGGTGCACAAGCAATTGGCTTCCTCCTTCTTGGAATTCCAGGGCGAACGCCTGGCGGACATGGAGAAGAAACTTCCGGAGTTGGCGGAGAAGTTGCAGCAGCTCCTCGACGAACAATTGGAGTTCATCCAGTTTTCGGATCTCGTGGATCACCGGTGGAAGAGGGAAGGAGAACAAAGATGAGAATACGCGTCACGGCCCTTTTTTCGGTGTTGCTATTGCTTTCCCTTATCGCCTTTTCTTTTTCGGTGGGAATCTTCGACGGGTATCCCTTGGTGTACCTGCAAGATGGCAAGCCCGCGGGGATCTACGTGGAACTGCTCAACGATTTCTCCAAAAAGGCGGACATTCCCGTGGAATTCGAGTTTGGCCTGTGGGAAGACCTTCTCTCCAAGTTGCGTTCCGGCGAGTTAGATGCCGTGGCCGCCGCCGCCTACTCCGAGGAACGGGAAAAAATGTACGCGTACAACGACCAGGCGATCATTTCCAGTTGGGGAAACGTGTTTTCACAACGGGGTGTGAAACTGGAGAGCTTTTTCGACCTTCAAGGGAAGAGGGTGGCCGTGGCCCAAAATGCAATCTCCTACGTGGGACCGCAGGGGATACGCTTTTTGGCCGAGCGCCTGGGGATTTCGTGCACCTTCGTGGAAGAACCTTCCTACCCCGCGGTTTTCCAGGCGGTTGTGGAAGGCAGAGCGGATGTAGCCGTCGTGGAACGCCTCTTCGGTGAGGTGGAAGGACCCGCTTACAAGTTATACCCCTCTTCGCTCATCTTCAATCCCAGCGAAATCCGGATGCTTTTTCGCCTGGAGGGGGACCAAAACGCCAGCTTCATACCTTCCTGGGACGAGTACCTGCGCAGCCAAAAAGCACAGGACAACTCGCTGTACCATCGCCTGATCAACCAGTACCTGGGTGTCGGGGTAGAGGTTTTTCCGCGCTGGGTAGGGCAAGTGCTGCTCATTGCGGGTGCACTCGTGGTTCTCTTGGTGGGAAATGCTTTGTGGTTGAATCATCGGGTCAAGACGAAAACCCGCGACCTGTTGGAATCCAACGACAAACTGAAACGTTCCAACGAAACCATGCGGCAGCTCAACGAAAAACTGCAACAGGGCGAGAGCCAAATGGTGCAAAAAAACCGGGAACTGGCGGATCTCAACGAGGAAGTTTCCAGTATGAACGAGGAGCTGGAAAGCGCGTACTTCGAAATCCAGCAATCCATGGGCCGCTTGGACGAACTCATCGAGTTAACGTCGCAGCTAAGCATTCGCGAGGCGGACGAAGAATCTTTCCTCCAGCAGTTCCTGGTGACGGCGCAGAGCTTGATTCCCGAGGCAGACTACGGTACCGTTTCCCTGGTGGAAGGTGATCGCTGGCGGTTCGTGGCAGCGATAGGGTACCAGCTGGAAACTTTGCGCAAGCTCCCCATGCATTCGGCAGATATCAACCGGGTGCATTCGGTGCAGGTCATCGACAACCTGTACGATCGCTACGACCAGGAAATCCAGTCCGACGTTCGTGAAAAACTGCGAAAAGCCGTGAAGCCCTTCAAGCAGTCGTTGATTGCTCCCTTTTCCCTGGGAGACCATTTCCTCGGAAACATTTCCCTGGATATCAGCAAGAATTCGCCGGTGCTTTTTTCCGAGAGTTCGCGCCGCATTATGGATGCTTTGAGTACCGTAGGTACCGCGTTTCTGCTTTTGAAGCGCCACGCCAAGTTCCAAGACGACTTCCAAAAGAAGATCATCCTCTCGCTGGTGAAGGCGCTGGAGTACTACGACCTGTACACGCGAGGACACTCTGAGCGGGTTTCCCGTTACGCTGTGCTCATCGCGGAAGAAGTGGGCCTTCCCCGGGAGCAAGTTCGGAAGATTTACTGGGCCAGCTTGGTGCACGACGTGGGGAAGATTTTCATCCCGCAAGCCATTCTCAACAAGGTTTCTCCCCTCACCCCCGATGAATTCCGGGAGATCAAGAAGCACCCCGAGAAGAGCGCGGATGTACTTCGCGAAGACGAGACCATGCGCGAATTGGCATCGATGGTGAAAAGTCACCACGAGCGCTGGGACGGTTTTGGGTATCCCGAAGGGTTGAAAGGCGAAGGCATCCCCTTCGAATCACGCATCATTACGCTGGCGGATGCGTACGACGCCATGACCAGCGACCGCCCCTACCGCAAAAAAATGACGCTACTACAAGCCATAGAGGAAATCAAAAGCCAATCGGGCAAGCAATTTGATCCCGTTCTTAGCCGGGTTTTCTTGAACGTGTTGCAAAGGGAAAGAAGTGGGGTTGAGGTAGGAGAAAAGAGGAGGGAGATGCAAAGATGAACAACAAGCGATTGTACGTTTCCACCATCCTGGGCGGAATCCTGGGGGTTTTCTGCATCATCGGTGCGCAGGCGCGCGTTTCCGGGGGGCTTTTGCTTCTGGCTCTGTGGTACAACCGCCTGCTCATGGGCTTGATCGTGGGGCTTGCGGCAGAGTGGAAGATCATCCCGGGCAAGCTCAATCCGTACTTGCGGGGGTTGGTGATTGGGGGTGGGGTGAGCCTGGCCTTTTTCCTCACCAGTGGTTTCGCAGATTGGCTATCCTTTTTGGTGGGATTCGGCTACGGTGTGATCCTGGAGTTCGTGGCCAGTTTCTTTCACAAGAAGAAAGAACCTACTCCCAAGCCCAAGGCAAAGTAAAAAAAAGCCCCGGTAACGGGGCTTTTTTTAGGAATGACAACCAGAACACCCTCCGCAACCGGAGGAGTGATCCGAGTGGTCGCAACCCCCACCCTCGCAATGTCCCCCACAGCAATCCTGGGTGGAAGGCGATGTCCGGAGGGAAATTTTCCGCAACACCTGCTTACTCCACTGGTCCAGGTGGTCGGTATTGGGGCGGCGACTTCCCGTTGCGCGGCAAAAAAGGCGCACGGCACGGTCTGGGGGTACGTTCCATTTCTTTTGGATCTCCGAGATGGTCATCTGTTTGGATAAAATATCCTTCGAGTAGCTATCCACGCGCTTTCCTCCCCGTGTTCTTCTGGGAATCCAATCCCAACAGGAATTGTACCACAGTTTGTTTCGCTTTGAAGCACCTCTATTCCAACGTCGGATCTACCACGTGCCCCAGGAAAAGAATACTCCCGGTGGAATTTTCCCGGATCAGGAAAAGGAAGGGGTGATCCGCGCGGAATTCCACGGGGGAAGAGGTGGGCCCGAAGGCCGTGGAACGGGACATAATGACTGCGGTGGCGGCTCCCGCCTCGGTTCCTCTCTCTTCCACGTCGATGAAGGCCTGGTGGATCACCTGGCTGATGTACAGCCAGCCTACCCTTCCATCCATGCCCGAGAAATCTGCCCGGGAGGCATCGAAGGCGTCTTGCATCCCCATGGAAGCCAACACCTCGTTGAGACCCAACTTGGAATCTCCATGGAACTTGGGGAGGTAGACATCCACTTTCTGCGATGACAACTGGCCTTCCCACTTCCGCAGTTCCTCCAAGCTGAGCAATCTTTGCAGACCAGTTAGCCCCATTTGCTGGTTGGGAAGCACCACGAGCATCGAGAGAGAATTTCCACGGTAGGGCAGTTCCAGTACCTGAACCCCCTCACTCGCTGCGTAGCGGAACGTGTTTTGCTGGTACATCATTTCGGCGGAAACGGCCTGGCCTGGTGAAACGAAGAAAGGCTGTTCCTTGGTCTTTTCGTTGGAAAAGGGGAAACGCCAGTCTGCATGTACAAAAATGGTGTTCACCAGTACCAGACGGGTAAGCGGGTCGAGCATTCCCCGGGCAATGAGCTCGGGAATCCGCCCGTTCAACCGCTGGTTCACCCATTCGTTGATGATGTTCCGGGCGGTTTCTGCATCCCCCGTGTAATCAAGTGGAGTGACCCAAACCCCGTAGTCTTTTTCCAGGAGGCGGATATAGTCGCCCAAAAACGGGTACCCTGTCTGGGGCCAGAGAGAATTTGCCACCTTGAGTTCCACATCACCCCCGGATACGAGTTGCTCGCGTTCCTGTTGCAATTGCTGGAAGGCTTCATGCAACCGGTCTTGGGGAAGGGTGAAATGGAGGGTTTGCGCCATTTGCGTTTCCGTATCGCCTCGAGCCCCCGCATATACCATCCCCAGGGCTGTGGAAATGCTGTACGGGGAGAAAACCAAGTTTCCCTCCATGCTGTTCGTGAGGCTGTGGTAGAGTTCGAGGGCAAAGGTAGAATTGCCATCCACAAGCTTTTGCATGTCCGATGGTCCCGTTGCGAAAGTCGAAGTACCCGTGAGGCAAAGCAACCCCAGCAGCAACATCGTTCCAACGTTCTTCAAGAGGATTCACTCCTTCCTTTTTTGGGCTGTAAAAATCGCACCCACATTACATGACGAAAAAAGGGCAAAAGGCTGTTCTCGTGTGCCGTTCGCGCTGGCACTCCCCCGAGGAAAAAGTGGTACAATAACGCGTGGGGGACCCCCTGTTTTGCAAAAAGTGCTGGTACAGTTTCCAAGGAATCGCGGAGGTTGCGATGAAAAAAATCCTC
>DAOPKN010000018.1:0-8007 GCA_035391225.1 Thermotogota bacterium | reverse complement strand
ACACAGAGCCTCCAGGTCAAATTGTGATACAATGGAGCAGAGCCTTAGGAACATCATCCATTTTCGGGGGGGAACGGGATGAAACGCTTTTTCTTCGCTTTCTTGCTATCGGTTGGTTTTCTTGCGCTTGCGGCGGATTACGCCGTGCTCGTGGGCATCGATTCGTATCGCTACCTGGATGCACTGGACGCGCCGGTGAGAGATGCCACGCAACTCCAGAAGTTCCTCATGGAAATGGGATACGGCACCCAGTTTCTTTCGGGGCGGGTGGGCCCGGATGATATCTTGGAGGAATTGCGCGTGCTTTCCGCTTCCTGCGGTCCCGGAGATTCCCTCTTCGTTTTCTTCTCCGGGCGGGGCATTTTGACGAAGGAACAGCCGCAATGGAGCCTATGCACGTACCATTCGGACCCGGGCGGGCAACGGTACGTGGTAACCCAAGAGCAGTTGGGGCAGATACTGCAAACCTTTCCCGGAAACGCGATGGTTTTTCTCGATCTGTATGCACCCGCTTCTGTCGGGGTACAGCAAACCCCCGGCAGCGTTTCGGCGAATCCCGCGCTTTCGCAAGCCGCTTCGGTGCTTGTGATGACCGGTACCCCGTCGCAAGGAGGACAGGGCGGCATTGTAACCTACTACTTGCGCCAGGCTTTTTCCGGCGAAGCAGACAGCGACGGGAATGGTAAGCTCTCCGTGGTGGAACTTGCCCGGTACTTCACCGAGCGTACCCATCACCAGGGAGGGCAAATCCTCGTGATTGGTGCGTCCGTTCCGCGGGTAGAGTACCCCGAGAACAAACCCGCGCTCGTTCCTGAAGGACTGGTAGCGGTAGAACCGGGAAGTTTCCTGGCGGGAAACACCCGGAACGATAGCGAAGGGGACGACGACGAGCAGCCGCTACACACCGTAACGCTGGACCACGGTTTCTGGATTGGTCAAACGGAGGTGACCAACGAGCAGTACGTGTCTTTCCTGAACAGCAGGCGTGTAAGCCGCTACGGAAGCTACAATGGGATGGAACTGTTGGATACCACCTTCGGGGACAGCGACCTCTCCTTCCAAGACTCCCATTTCGCCGTTCCGGAGCCGCGTGCGGATCATCCGGTGATGGAAGTCACGTGGTGGGGTGCGGTGGAATACTGCAATTGGCTGAGTGAGCAGGCAGACCTTCCACACGCGTACGATCGCGATGGGAACCTTTTGGATGCCCTGGGAAACAAGACCACAGACCCCGCGAAGGTAGTGGGTTTCCGTTTGCCTACCGAGGCGGAGTGGGAGTACGCGGCCCGGGGAGGGCAAAACGCAACGCGAAACACCCGGTACGCGGGCAGCGATAACCTCGACGAAGTGGGTTGGTACTGGCGAAACTCGGGAATGGTGTTGCTGGAAGGCGACGACCACGAAAGGGATTGGGATGTAATCATGGCGAACGGGGGCGACACCCACCCCGTTGCGCAGAAAAAGGCCAACGAACTTGGACTGTACGACATGAGTGGAAACGTCTTCGAATGGTGCCATGACTGGTACGGTTTTTACCCCACCGGAGCGGTGCGAAACCCGGTGGGCCCCAGCAGTGGCTCGAGCCGCGTGCAGCGCGGTGGCAACTGGTACTACTATGCCCGCAGCTGCCGTGTGTCCTTTCGCTTCTACGGTGATCCGCGCAGCAGTTCTTCCGGGGTCGGTTTCCGCGTGGTACGCACTTTTTAAGGGAAACCGCCTTACTGGAACCTTCCCAGGTCAACCCAGCTTGCCCAACCATCCCAGAAGGGACTCGTAGTGAGCCGGGTTTGCCCGCTTCCGTCCACCTTCATGGTGTAGACTTCGAAGTTGCCATCCCGTTCGCTCTGGAAAACCAGCCGGCTTCCATCGAGAGACCAGGCGGGGTTTTCGTTGCGCCCGGCAATGGGTGTAAGCACTTCGTCACGCGAACCATCTTGCTGCATCACGTGGATGGCCGCGGTGCGTTGGCGAAGGTTGTGGATGGAATACGCGATGGAGCACCCATCCGGGGACCACACGGGGAAGATCTTGTGCGCGGCGCTGTTGGTCACCCTGCGTTGATTGCTCCCGTCGAAATCCATGAGCATGACCTCGTAGTTGCCATACCGGTTGGACATGAACAAAATGCACCCGCCGGTGGGTGACGGCATGGGCCGTTCGTCCCGGCAGGCATTTTGGGTAAGCCTTTTGGGTTGCGATCCATCCGCGTTCATGACCCAGATTTCGGTTCGCTCTTGCAAGTCTTTCACGAAGAAAATCTTCTCGCCGTCGGCCGACCACTGCGGATGCTCTTCCGCCTCGGGAGAGTGGGTCAGTTGTTCGAGGTGCGAACCATCCAAATCCATGCAGAACAGTTCGCGGTTGCCCGTACGTTCTGACACGAAAACCACTCTCCCGCTGGCGAAAATCGACGGACATTCATCGTGCGCGTCGTTGTTTGTCAGGCGGGTTTGGGAGCTTCCGTCCGCGTTCATCACGTAAATTTCGCGGTTGCCATCGCGCCCAGAGTAGAACGCGATCCATCCGTCACCGGCTCCATCCAAATGGTTTTCCGCGAGGAAAGCCGAGAGGCGCGAAACGTCCGAAGCTTTTTGAACGGACGGTTCCGCCAGCAGAAGCGTGGCAGAAAACGCGAAAAAAAAGAGCATCAGTCCAACATACCTTGGAGACTTTCTTTCCATACACCGGTCACCCCTTTTGCGCTTTTAGTATCCTTGAACATTGTAACAAATGGGGTGCGGTTTGGTAAGTGAAAAACGTCACGGAAAACCCTCCGGGAAACGCGTCACCAGGGTGCGGCGTTTCCCGGAGGCACGGCTTGCTACTTGTTGTTTCCGTTCGAGATGCGATGGATGTGATCGTAAGCGCTCATGTCCATAAAGCCATGACCGGATAGGTTGAACACGATGTTCGCAGGTGCACCCGTGGCCTTGCACTTGCGCGCTTCGCGAATCGCCGTTGCGATGGCGTGGGCGGATTCGGGAGCGGGAATAATGCCCTCGGTCATGGAGAAGATCTTCGCCGCTTCCAAGATCTCATCTTGTGGAAGGTTATCCACCTCGGCGATGCCTTCTTTCACCAATCGGGAAACGAGTGGAGAAGCCCCGTGGTAACGAAGACCGCCCGCGTGGATCGGAGGGGGAACGAATTCCGAGCCCAGCGTAAACATCTTGATCATGGGGGTGAAATGCCCCGTGTCCCCGAAATCGTAGCGGAACTCGCCTTTTTTCAACGAGGGGCAAGCCTCTGGTTCCGAGGCGATGATGCGCAAGCCGTCCTTTTCCAATGCCATGGGAACGAAGGGGAACGTAAAACCACCGAAGTTGGAGCCTCCCCCCACGCATGCGATGAGGATATCCGGGGTAACACCCAGGATTTCCAGTTGTTTCTTCGCTTCCAACCCGATCACGGTTTGGTGCAACAGCACGTGGTCCAAAACACTTCCCAGTGCGTAATGGGTGTGTGGGTCCCCAACGGCTTTTTCCACCGCATCGGAGATGGCCATTCCCAAAGAGCCGTTGCTGTCGGGGTGCTCGGCCAGGATTTTGCGTCCGGATTCGGTGCGATCGCTGGGGCTGGGATACACCTGTGCGTCGAAAAGGTGCATCATGTGGCGGCGACCGGGTTTCTGGTCGTAGCTCACGCGCACCATGTACACTTCCACTTCCAGCCCGTACTTTTGCCCCGCGTAGCCCAACGCGCTTCCCCATTGTCCGGCACCCGTTTCCGTGGTCAGTTTCGCGAAACCGTCTTTCTTGTTGAAGTACGCTTGCGCAAGGGCGGTGTTCACCTTGTGGGAACCCGTGGGACTCACGCTTTCGTTCTTGAAGAAAATCTTCGCAGGGGTTTCCAAGAAATCCTCCAACCCAGTGGCGTGCACCAGTGGCGTGGGACGGTACACGAAGTACTGTTCCAGTACTTCCTCGGGGATGGGAATCTCGCGTTCCATGGAAAATTCCTGTTCCACCAACGACGGTGGGAACAACCCTTGCAGCGCTTCGGGGGGCACCGGTTGCTGGGTTTGCGGGTGGATCATGGGATCCATGGCAAAAGGAAGGTCGGCCTTCAGGTTGTACCAGCTCGTGGGCATTTGTTCGGGTTTCAAAACGATTCGGTCATGTTTTCGCATGTTTTCTCCTCCTCAAATGAAAAAGCGGGGAACTGCATTTTCCAGTTCCCCGCTTCAGGTTTATGGCATACCGGTCATGGTTTACAACGAAACAGACCTGCCTCCCGAATCGGGGCAGCTCCACCACCACCAGCTATTCTGTTCCAATGGAATCCTGTTGAAAATCGCAACCGCTGTCATCGCGGAACCTCCAAGAAAATCTTGCCCTGATTCTACACCTTTTCTCCGTGCAAGTCAAATCACGCGCAGATTTCATTCTTCCCTGGCCGGTACTGTGCGAAAAAAAACGGGGATATGGTAAAATGGAAGGAAAGAGAGGGGAGAGATGCCCATGCAGAAAACCGGGAAGCTCAAGCAAATCACCGATCTTTCGAGAAAAATGCAAGCCCTTGGATCCTACCCGGAAATTTTCTCTTCCTTCTCCGAGGGGATGAAGAGGATTTTCCCCGGTGTGGGAATGATGCTCCTCGAATACCACCCGTCCGACCAACATTTCGCCGGATTTTTTCCGTCCGGGGGAACGTTTGTCGTGGTTCCGGGAAGGTACCCCATTTCGCGTTTTCAATTCCTCCCTCCTGGCTCTCCGGTTCCTTTCCAGTGGCCGGAGTCCCCACCCGAGCCTGCGCAGAATGCCCTGCGGTCTCTTTTCGAGAAGCAGCACCGCCTGGAGGCCCTTTTCCAGTACCGGGAAAAGGTGTACGCGTTGGTGGAGATGCTATTTCCCGAAGAGGTTCTTGCGTTGGAAGGGTTGCAGCAAACACTGGAGCTGCTCGTGGACCAGGTATCCCTTGCCTGCTGCCGGGTAGACCTGGAAAGCCGCTTGGAGGAAATGGACCGGAGCTTTTCCGATTTCTTTGGCGGCGAATTGGACCGGGAATTGCAACAAGAGCTCACACAAGAAAAACCCCCTTCTTCCCTGGAACCATCATCCTTTTCGCACGAGCTGTTTCGGCGGATCTTTGACCATTCTCCCGCGGGCCTGGAATTGTTCGACAAGGAAGGCAAACTCCTTTTGGTGAATCCAGCCGTGGTGGAAACTTTTGGCGTGGAAAAAGCCTCGGTGCTTTCCGGTTTCCGGCTTTTCCAGGATCCCAACCTTCCCCCGCACGAATTGGAAAAGTTGAAACGCGGCAAAACGATTCACCTGGAAATCCCCTTCGACTTTGAAAAAGTCCACGCGCTCCAACTTTATCCCACCCGCAAGCACGGGGTGATTTTCCTCGATGCCATTATTACCCCCCTGTTTTGGGCGGGGGAAATCCACGGTTTTCTCGCACAGCTGGTGGATGTCACCCCACGGGTCCGAGCGGAAAACAAGATCCGGGAAAACGAGAGGCGATGGAAATTCGCGCTGGAGAGTAGCCAATTCGGTCTGTGGGATTGGAACGTGCAGTCCAACGAAGTGTTCTTTTCGGACACCTGGAAACGGATGCTGGGGTTCGAACCTCACGAAATCCAAGCAGACTTATCGGAATGGGAAAAACGGGTGCATCCGGATGACCTTGCGGAAACCATGCGCAAGGTACAAGAACACCTGGAGGGTAAAACCCCCTTCTACGAGAGTATCCACCGCATGCAGGCCAAAGACGGGGAATGGCTTTGGATACAAGACCGTGGCAGTGTGATCGAACGGGACGAAGAGGGAAATCCCTTGCGCTGCATCGGAACCCACACGGATGTCTCAGGGAAAATGGAAGACCAGAAACGACTGGCCCTGCTGTCGGAAATGGTGGAGCAGGCAAGTGATGCCATCATCCATTGCGATGCCAATGGAACGATGCTGTACGTGAATCCGGCAGCTGTCAACCTTTTTGGTTGGGTTCCCTCGGAACTGGTTGGGAAAAAAATGGTCATGCTCAACGGCGAAGAGGATCCGGATGCGTTCGAGCAGAAGGTTGTCGCAACGCTTGCGGAAACGGGCTGTTTTTCCGGCGAAATGTGTTTCAAAAGGAAAGACGGCACCACTTTTTTTGGAGTGGCGCGCATTTCCCCGATGAAGAAACCCGATGGCGGGGTGATTGGGTACGTGAACAACATCCGGGACAATACCTCCATCCGGGCAACGCGGCAAGAACTCAAACTGGCGAAGGAAAAGGCCGAAGAGGCCAGCCAGGCAAAGACCCAGTTTTTAGCGAACATGAGCCACGAGCTTCGCACCCCCCTGAACGGTGTACTTGGACTTGCCGAATTGGCGCTGATGAACGATCCCCCCGCCAACCTGCGCAACTACCTCGAGAACATCCAACATTCGGGCCAGGACTTGCTCAACATCGTGGGTTCCATCCTGGACTTTTCCAGCATTGAGTTCGGGGAACTACAATTGCACCCAGAACCCTTTTCCCTCTTGGAAATGTTGGAAGACATTGCCCGTGCTTTCCGGGCGGGGGCGTTCCAGAAAAACCTGGATTTCTACTTCCACGTGGAGCCAAAGGTTCCCGAGCGCATCGTGGGGGATCAAACCCGCATTCGCCAGATCCTGGTGAACCTGTTGAATAACGCGTTGAAATTTACCAGTACCGGAAAGATCCATTTCACCGTCTCGAGGGGTGAAGGTGTGCCTTTGGAAAATACGCAGTGGACCAACTTCCGGGTGGAAGACACGGGAATCGGGATTCCGCCTTCCAAGGTGGAACTGATCTTCGAAGGTTTCCAACAGGCCGACCTCAGCACCACGCGTGCGTACGGTGGCACAGGATTGGGACTTTCCATTTCCCGGAGACTGACCCAAATGATGGGAGGAACGCTCCAGGTCCAAAGCCGGGAGGGTAAGGGAAGCATCTTTTCGCTGCACATTCCTTTGCGGGTGGAAGCGGTGGGGGCCAAAACAAAAGATGCTCACGCGCAAGAGAGACCCGCTAGCCACCAGCCTCCCCCCAAAAAGGCCCTCATTGTGGAAGACAATCCCATAAACCGAATGATTGCGGCAAACATGCTCCAAAAGCTTGGGTTTGAAACCATTGCAGTTGCGGACGGAGAAGATGCAGTGAGACTCGCCCAAGAAACGTCCTTCGATTTGGTCTTCATGGACATCCACATGCCCGTGATGGATGGAGTGGAAGCCACCAAAATCATCCGCCATTCCGAGCCCTCCAAGAGCAAGAATGCCAAGATCGTTGCGCTTACCGCAGATGCACTGGAAGGGGATCGGGAAAAGTACCTCGGAATGGAGATGGACGAGTACGTGGCGAAACCGTTCAAATTCATCCAGATCCAGCAAGTTGTGACCAAGCTTTTTCCGGGGTTCCTGGGTACGTGAAACATGGTATAATGAGGGACCCCCAGGAAAGGGGAAGGGGAGGGGAAAATGGAGTGCAGTTTCCAGTGGGACCATGAAGTCCCAGAAAAAGCGCAGCAGCTTACCATTTCTTTGAAAGGTGAACTGGTTTCCGAAAACGCCTTATCCGTTCGGGAAAAAGTCCAAGAGCACATGGAGCGCGCCAACGCATTACAGGTTGTGCTTTTTGACCTCTGGAACCTGGAGTACATCGACAGCGCGGGATTGGGTGTCTTCATCTGGTTGCAGAAGATACACGATGAGGAAGGGCTTCGCATCCAGATTCGTGGGTTGCACGACCAGTTGGAGAAAGTGTTTTCCCTGACCCGCCTGGGAAAACGGTTCGAGATCGTGGAATAAAGGAAGGACCAAAGCCAACGGATTTTTCCAAACTACATACGTGCTTCTCTTTTCTTTTACCTACCCGATTTTCTCCCCACTTGACATCCGGGATCAAAAGTGGTAGAATGCTTCTGCTGTCGGATGAAAGATGTTCGATGCAGACGCAGAAACCGAATACAAGGGTGAGCAAAGCCTTACCCGGCGTTTTTGGGTCTTTGAAAAACGGATAACAGACGACCCTGACGACTCTGCGGAAGTAGAG
>DAOPKN010000017.1:33754-41992 GCA_035391225.1 Thermotogota bacterium | reverse complement strand
GAGCACCGGTCTCCAAAATCGGGTGTTGGGGGTTCAAGTCCCTCCGGGCCTGCCAATTTTTGTTGGAAAAGGGGAAGTGTATGGTAGACAAAAACGGGAAAAATTCCGCGAACAAGAAACAACCTGTAGCCGCCAAACCCTCAACGTGGAAGAGGATTTGGAATCGGATTGGTCGGTTTTTCCGGGAAGTCCGCCAGGAGTACAAAGCCACCACCTGGCCAACCAGGAAGGTTCTATTATCGACAACAGGCGTCGTGGCCGTGATTTTGCTGGTGATGGGGGTCTACTTTGGTGTGCTGGATCTGGCTTTCAGTTCTCTCACCAAGTTCATCACCACCCTTTTGAACATCGGGTGATTTTTTGAAGAAGAAGTGGTACGTGGTCCAAACCTATTCCGGGTTGGAGGATTCCATCCGCGAATCGATCGAGGTGAAGCGGGATACGCTGAATCTATCCCATCTCCTCGGTCATGTTTTGGTGCCCGAAGAAGTCGTGATCGACCCGTCGAATGCGCAGACCGTGCGACATGTTTTGACCCCGAACGCGAAGCTGCATGTCTCCACCGGTGACGAGGTACAAAAAAAAGACCTGCTTGCCGAGGAAAACCCTATCCACGTGCGGTACCATGGAACGGTGAAGGAACTCCGCAACTACCGGAAGATCATGATCGAGACATTGGATAACAAGTACGTGAAAACATACTACATTCCCGAAACCAGCCATGTGGAGTCTGGAATCAAGGTGGGGCAGAAAGTGCGCCAAGGGATGCCCCTTTCGCGGGATGGAGAGCACGTGTGCGAAATGGATGGACAGTTTCTGCTCTCGCAACGCGTGAAAAGAGTGGTTATCGAAAGAGAAGAGGCTTCCAAGGAAGACATCTACTACATTCCCCTGGAAATTTTCGAAAGTGACCACGTGAAGAAAGGCGCGTTTTTCAAGGAAGGACAAGATCTTGCTCCTTCGTACCCCACGCGGGCGGAATTTGACGGCCTCGTGGAAATCGTGGACCAGGGAACCCGGCGCACGTTGAAGCTGGTGCGCATCAAGAAACGAAGGTTGTTCCCCGGGTACGTTTTCGTGGAAATGACCATGACGGACAAGTCCTGGAACGCGATCCGCTCCATTCCCAACGTGATCAATTTCGTATCCTCCGGTGGCGCTCCCACTCCCTTAAAGGACAGGGAAGGAAGGGCCATTGCGCGATTGGGTGGTTTGGAAGCGTCCGAGAAGAAGGAACCGAAGGCTGCAAAAATCGAGATCCATTTCCAGCCGGGAGAGGTTGTCAAGATCAAATCCGGAGCTTTTGCCGATTTCATGGGCAACATTCACGAGATCAACCCGGAAAAACGCGAGATCAAGGTTATGGTGAACATCTTTGGGCGTGAAACACCCGTGCTGGTGCGGGTGGAAGAAGTCGAAAAAGTGTAGTTCCCCGTCGGGAACGCCTTTTATCTTGTGGGAGGGAATATTCCCGTTTGTACCACGTAGGAGGAATGGATATGGCCAAGAAGATTTTGACCCGCATCAAGTTGCAACTTCCGGCCGGTAAGGCGAATCCTGCCCCCCCGGTCGGTCCTGCATTGGGACAACATGGTGTGAACATCATGGGTTTTTGTAAGCAGTTCAACGCGGAAACGTCCAGCCAGGCAGGAACGATCATTCCCGTTGTGATTACGGTGTACGAGGATCGTTCGTTCACGTTCATCAAGAAAACCCCCCCTGCCGCTTTTTTGTTGAAGCAAGCTGCAGGACTGAAGAAGGGTTCTGCTATCCCCAATAAAGACAAGGTTGGCAAGGTGACCGCGGCGCAAGTGCGCCAGATCGCGGAAACCAAGATGGAAGATTTGAACGCCAACGATGTGGAAGCAGCCATGAAGATTATCGCTGGAACGGCCCGCAGCATGGGTATCCAGGTGGAGGGGTGATGCGCAGATGCCGAAGCATTCCAAGCGGTTTACCACGCTAAAGAAGAGTTTTGACCGCCAAAAAGAGTACGGGGTGCCCGAAGCCGTTTCCCTGCTCAAAGAGCTTGCAACAGCCAAGTTTGATGAGACGATCGAGTTGCACCTTTCCACGGGAATTGATCCCCGAAAAGCGGAACAGCAGATCCGTTCCACGATCTCCCTTCCCCACGGTACCGGAAAAGAGGTTCGAATCTTGGTGTTTGCGAAGGGCGACAAAGCGACCGAAGCCAGCGAAGCTGGCGCCGATTTCGTCGGGGCCGAAGATATGGCGGAGAAGATCCAGAAAGAAGGTTGGTTGGATTTCGACGTCGCCATTGCTACCCCGGATATGATGCGCGTGATCGGTCGGCTGGGGAAAGTTCTTGGGCCCCGCGGATTGATGCCTTCCCCCAAATCGGGAACGGTCACCGAAGATATCGCCGACGCGGTAAAAGGTTTTAAGCTCGGTCGAATGGAAGCTCGGAACGACAAAACCGGAAACATCCACCTTGCGGTGGGAAAAAAGTCGTTCAAGAACAAGATGCTCGAAGAAAACATCCTTTCCGCCATCCAGCAAGTTTTGGCGCTGAAGCCATCGGGTTTGAAAGGACGCTTGTTCCGGAGAGTAGCCGTGGCCCCCACGATGGGACCCGGTGTCCGGTTGAGCTTCAATGAAATGGAACAGTCTCGGTAAGCAAGCGAACGAAAAAATAACTTTGAAACGGTTCCAGTACTGAAGAAAGCAGGTTGTGGTAAAACCCGTGAGGGTTTCCTGCCGAGGTACGCACCGTCCTGTGCGGCCTCGTTTGGGGCCGTTTTGTTTTGAAAGGAGGTGCACCATGCTGACAAAGCAACAAAAGGTCCAAATCGTGGGTGAAATTGCGGAAACCCTGAAAAACAGTTCTATCGTCCTTTTGGTGGATTACAAGGGATTGAGCGTGGAAAAGATCAGCAACCTGCGGGGCGCCCTTCGCGAAAACGGCGGAGCACTGCGCGTTGCCAAAAACACCTTGATAAAAATTGCCCTGAAGCAAGCAGGATACGAGGACGAGAAACTCCACGATGCGGTGGATGAAACCAACGCGCTTTTAACGGTTTCCCAAGAGGGCGACCCCATGGCAGTACTCAAGGCCCTGGTTCAGTTCCAAAAGGAAAACAAGATGCCTTCCATCAGGCTGGGAGCGTTTGAAGGGAAGTTGTACGATGAAGCTGGTGTCGTGGAACTGTCCAAGCTGCCTTCCCGCGACGAACTGTTGGGCATGCTGCTGAACCGCATGCAGGGTCCCATTTCCAAGATGGTGTTTGGATTGAACGCGATTATCTTGAAACTGGTGTACGCTGTGAATGCCGTACGTGAAAAAAAGGAATCGGAATAAAAAAACCTGGAGGTGTCAAGGAAATGTCGAAAGAAGAAATGATTCAAGCAATTGAACAGATGACGGTTGCGGAATTGGCCGACCTGGTGAAGGCGCTGGAAGAACGCTTTGGCGTGAGTGCTGCTGCACCTGTTGCCGTCGCAGCTGCTCCTGGTGCTGCTGCTGGCGCTGCGGAAGTCGAAGAAAAGACCGACTTCAACGTGGTCCTGAAATCCTTCGGTGAAAAGAAAGTTGGAGTCATCAAGGTTGTTCGCGAAATCACCGGCCTGGGACTGAAAGATGCAAAGGATCTCGTGGAAAAGGCGGGTTCCCCCGACGCGATCGTGAAAGAAGCAGTCAAGAAAGAAGAAGCCGAAGAACTCAAGAAGAAATTCGAAGAGGCCGGCGCAACGGTTGAACTTAAGTAATTCTTTTCCCGTCTAATGTCTTGGTGGTACATCAAGCGCCAGCTTGATGTACCTTGTTTCATGCAAAAAAATCTCTCCCAGAGGTGATGCATTTGAAAACGGAGAGCTTCGGCCGAAGAGAACGTATCGTTTACGGAACCATTGGAGAAGCCATACCGGTTCCCAACCTGATCGAAATCCAGCTGGAGTCCTTCCAGTGGTTCCTGAAAGAAGGAATCCTGGAGGTTCTTCGCAAGTTTTCCCCCATTCGCTCCCAGCCCCATCGCGGGGATTTGCGAAAGGACGAGAAAGGCTTCGTGCTGGAATTCATTGACACAACCATCGGATCCCCAAAGGAAAGCGAAGAGGAGTGCAAATCGAAGGGGACCACTTTTTCTGTTCCCCTGTACGTGAAGGTGCTCATCTCGGATGTCAACACCCAAGAACTCAAGGAAGAAAATGCCTTCTTCGGGTATATCCCCTTCATGACGGACCGGGGTTCTTTCATCATCAACGGAGTGGAAAGGGTTGTCGTGAACCAGCTTGTCCGTTCTCCGGGAATTTACTTCGTGGATGAACCTTCCACACCGGGAAACCGCCCCATTTTCGTTTCCCACTTCCTTCCCCATCGCGGTGCTTGGCTGGAAATCATGCTGAACCCCAACAAGTCCCTCCTCCAAGCGCGTATCGACCGCAGGCGAAAGGTGAATCTGCTCCTTTTCCTGAAAGCGGTGGGATTTGACCAAAACTCGGAATTCTTCGAGTTTTTCCCGTTTACCGCTGAAATCCTGGATGAAAAAGACTTGGGGCGGTATGAAAATGCCATCGTCATGGAAGAAGTGAAAGACGAAAGCGGCGACGTGCTTATTGCCAAGGGAGAAAGATTGGTCTCCAAGCAATTTTCCGCCATCCTCGACGCGGGCATCGAGCAAATCACCATCTTGAACCCGTTTATCCAAAAAACGTACGAAAGCCTTGACGAAAGCCTTCGCGATGCAGATGAAGACACCGCCGTGATGGAGCTCTTCCGAAAGCTGAAACCGGGGGAAATCCCACGGGTCAACACCGCGAAGAATTACATCTACAACTTGTACTTCAGCGAAGAGAAATACGATTTTTCGGAAGTTGGTCGGTACAAGATGAATCGTCGGCTCGACAAGGTGTTCGAGAAGTACATGCAAGCAAAAAGCGAGATCGCTACCAGCGAAGAGCAAGAGCACGAAAAGGAAGTTGTGGCTCCTGGTTCCAAGGCCCCCTCTCCTACGGAGTATGAAGAAGAGTCCAGGGTCATCAAGAAATTGGATCTCTTGTTGGCCACCATGCACTTGCTCGACCTGGAAAAGGATCCCACGCTTTTGGATACCAAGGATCACTTGGGAAACAAGCGCGTACGTACCGTCGGGGAGCTGCTGCAGTCCGAGTTCGAACGTGGTTTTTCCAAGATCCAGAAACTGATCCAGGAAAAGATGACCATTTACAACTCCCTTGACAAGATTTCCATACAAGGATTGATCAACGTGCGCCCCATCATTATTTCCATGAACCAATTCTTTGCCTCCAGCCAGCTTTCCCAGTTCATGGAACAGGTGAACCCCCTCGCGGAGTTGACCCACAAGCGTCGGCTTTCTTCCATTGGACCTGGGGGGCTCAAGCGCGAACGGGCCAAAATCGAGGTTCGAGACGTGCACGATTCCCACTACGGGCGCATGTGTCCCATTGAAACCCCGGAAGGTGCAAACATCGGCTTGATTACCTCACTTTCTACATTTGCCACCATCGATCCGTTCGGCTTTTTGATTACCCCGTATCGAAAGGTCAACAAGGGGCATGTTTCCAAGGAAGTGGTGTACCTCACCGCGGACCAGGAAGAGTTTTACAACATTGCGCAGGCCAATGCTCCCTTGGACGAAGAAGATAATTTCGTGAACGAGCGGGTCGCCGTGCGCCACCACAGTGATATTCGTTACGTGGATCGCGATGACGTGAATTTCATGGATGTTTCCCCCAAGCAGATCATCTCCATCTCTACCTCGCTGATTCCCTTCTTGGAACACGATGACTCCAACCGTGCGCTGATGGGCTCCAACATGCAGCGACAGGGGGTTCCCCTGGTCAAGCCCGAAGCCCCACGAGTGGGAACGGGCGTGGAATGGGTGGCCGCAAGGGACTCGGGCTTCGTGATCCTTGCCAAGCACCCGGGGCAGGTTATCCAAATGGATGGGCGAAAGATCGTGGTCCATCGCATGGACGAGAAGGGGAATTTGTTGTACAGCGGAAAAGGTCAACCCCAAAACGAGGGAAAGGAACCCACGGATTCGCACGAGGTTTCCAAGAAAACCGGCAAACTCACCCCTTCGTCCAAGCCGGTCTTGGATGAGTACGTGTTGCAGAAATTCGTGCGTTCCAACCAGGACACCATGATCAACCAACGCCCCATCGTGCAAGTTGGGGAGAAGGTGAACAAGGGAGATCCCATCGCCGATGGTCCCGCTACGGATATGGGAGAATTGGCACTTGGCCAAAATATCCTGGTTGCGTTCATGCCTTGGGAAGGATTCAATTTCGAAGACGCCATCCTGGTGAACGAGGAGCTTTTGGAAAGGGATACGTTCACCTCGGTGCACATCGAGATGTACGAGGTGAATGCCCGCGAAACGCGCTTGGGTGCCGAGGAAATAACGCCGGATATTCCCAACGTGAGCAAGGAGCGGTTGAAGAACCTCGATGAGTTTGGTGTGATCCGAATTGGGGCTTTCGTGTCTTCCGAGGACATCTTGGTGGGAAAGGTGACGCCAAAGGGAGAGGCAGAGATTTCTCCGGAGGAGAAAATCATCCGCTCCGTGTTTGGAGACAGGGGACGCGATATCCAAGATACTTCGCTGAAACTCCCCCACGGTGTTTCGGGACGCGTTGTGGACGTGAAGGTGTTTGACAAGAACGATGTGTCCGAACTCGGTCCCGGTGTGAACAAGATGATTCGCGTGTACGTGGCGTGTCGCAAGCCTTTGGACATCGGGGACAAGCTTGCTGGCCGGCATGGGAACAAGGGTGTCGTTTCCAAGATCCTACCCCGTGAAGACATGCCTTTCTTGCCCGATGGTAAGCCGGTGGAAATGATCTTAAGCCCACTCGGAGTCCCTTCGCGTATGAACCTGGGGCAAATCCTGGAAACTCACTTGGGTTGGCTGGCCCTGCTAAACGATGTTTTCGTTGCCACCCCGGTTTTCGACGGCGCGAACGAAGACGAAGTGCTTGGTGCGCTGTTCGATCGGCGCCAAGAGCTTGGGATCGACCAAGGTGATACGAAAAAGCGGTGTTCGGGAAAGGTGTTGTTGCGTGACGGACGCAATGGCCAGTACTTCGACCAACCCATCGTGGTCGGTGTGATGTACATGCTCAAGCTGGTACATATCGCACAGGACAAGATCCATGCCCGGAGCGTTGGACCGTACTCTCTCATCCACCAGCAACCTTTGGGTGGAAAGGCGCAGTTTGGTGGGCAACGTTTCGGGGAGATGGAAGTGTGGGCCTTGGAGGCATACGGTGCAACCCATACACTAAGTGAAATGTTGACCATTAAATCCGACGATGTGATGGGGCGCAACGAGGTGTACAAAGCCATTCTGAAAAACCGGAACATCCCGGAAACCGGCATCCCTGAGAGCTTCAAAGTGTTGATCAAGGAATTGCGGGGAGTCGCGTTGGATGTGAAGGTTTTCGACGAAAACGGGAACGAAATGAATCTCGATCGAGATTGAAGAGGATGTGATGTGACATGAAGCGAATCAAGAGCGTGCAGATCACGATGGCATCCCCGAATACCATTCAAAGTTGGTCGAACGGGGAAGTGAAAAAGCCCGAGACCATCAACTACCGGACGTTCAAACCGGAGCGGGATGGCCTATTTTGCGAAAAGATCTTCGGGCCCACCAAGGATTACGAGTGCGCATGCGGCAAGTATAAAGGGAAGAAGTACGAGGGAACCGTTTGCGAGCGGTGCAACGTGCGCGTGGAACCAAAATCGGCGCGGCGCAAGAACATGGGGCACATTAGCCTTGCGGCACCGGTCGTGCACCTGTGGTTCCTCAAAAGCACGCCCTCCATCCTGTCCAACCTCCTCAACATGACCAGCAAGAACCTGGAGAACATCATCTACTTCGGTTCGCGGCGTATCATCGAGAAGATGTTCCTGGTAGTTGATCGTAAGGGCACCGCCTTTGAAAACGGTGACCTATTGTACGAAACGGAACACAACATCTACAACCAGTTCTGGGACTTCGAGGCCGAACCTGCCATCACGGTGAAAAACCCCACTGGCCCGGTAAAATCAGACCTCAAGGGTATTGTGACCATCACCGAAGAAGAGACGCATACCGGAAAGATCTTTTACTGGATCAACATCGAAGACAAGGAAAGCCGTTCCTATTCCCTGCACAAGGACATCGTGGTGAATTTCAAAGACGGGGAAAAAGTGGAAAAAGGCCAAGAGCTGGTAAGCGAGCAAACCATTGATTCGCTGTATGCTCCCATCGA
>DAOPKN010000017.1:0-33654 GCA_035391225.1 Thermotogota bacterium | reverse complement strand
CCGGATGGCCGCATGGAAACGCGTTCCAGCGGAAAAATCCTCGTGGAGAACGTGATCGAGCAGAAACGCTATCCCATCGTGGAAGGCTCCATCCTGTACGTGAACGATGGTGAGGAAGTGGAGAAAGATGCCCACATCGCGGACCGTTTCGTGTACGAGGAAGAGATCCTGTCGCTCACCGAGTACCGCGTGCTCGAAGAGCATTATCCAGGCATGTTTTCCGCCGAGGCAGAGATCGAAAACGACCGCCCCATCCTGGTGATCACCGAAATCGATCCCGAAGTGGCAGAGGAGATCGATTTCCACGTGGGAGATATCCTGACCGACAACGAGTTCGATGCCTTCCGCACGGTGTACCCCGACAAGATCGAAGCCAAGACCGGTGCAGAAGCGGTGCGCATCCTGCTGCAAAAGTTGAACCTGGAGAAGATACAGGTGGAGATCGAAGACGAGCTCAAGAGCCTTCCGCGTTCGAGCGCGCGCGTGATCAAACTCCGCAAACGCTTGCAGATCGTGAAAGACCTGTTGGAATCGCAGAATGACCCCACCTGGATGATCATGGATACCGTTCCCGTTATTCCACCGGAGTTGCGCCCCATGATCCAGATCGAAGGGGGACGTTTTGCCACCACAGACCTCAACGATTTGTACCGTCGGGTAATCAATCGCAACAACCGCTTGGAAAAACTCATGAGCCTTTCTGCTCCCGAGGTCATCGTACGCAACGAGAAACGCATGCTGCAACAAGCCGTGGATGCGTTGGTATACAACGGGCGCATGTCCAAGGCGATTACCGACCGAGGTGGTCGGCCATTGAAGTCGCTCACCGATCTTCTCAAGGGGAAGAAGGGGCGGTTCCGCCGGAACTTGCTCGGAAAACGCGTGGACTATTCCGGACGTGCGGTCATCGTTGTGGGGCCGTCATTGAAGATCCACGAATGCGGGATCCCCAAGAAGATGGCACTGGAATTGTTCAAGCCTTTCGTGCTTGCCAAGTTGCTGGGAGACGAATCCACTTCGAAGAGCGCGCGAAAGCTGAAAAAAGCCATCATCGAAAAAGAAATGCCCCAAGCCTGGGAAGTGCTCGAAGACGTGATCAAGGAGCACCCGGTGATGCTCAACCGCGCCCCCACGTTGCACCGCATTTCCATCCAGGCGTTCATGCCCCGGTTGGTGGAAGGGAATGCCATCCGCTTGCACCCCTTGGTTTGCCCCCCGTTCAACGCCGACTTCGACGGGGACCAAATGGCGGTGCACGTGCCTCTTTCTTCCAAGGCACAAGCAGAAGCCAAGTTCCTCATGCTCTCCCGGTACAACATCATCTCCCCGGCCAATGGACAACCGCTTTCCATGCCCGCCAAGGATATCATCTTCGGGGTGTACTACCTCACGATGGTGGGCAAGGAGTATGACCAGATGGAGGATGCTGAGATCCCGCATCGGTTCACGTCCTTTGCGGAAGTTCTGCTGGCACTGGAATACGCCTGGATGCACCATAACCGGAACTCGTTCAACCTGCACACACCCATCCTGTTGCTCCGGCACAAGCTGGATGAGCAGGGGAACGAAGTTACCTGGTTCCAAAAGACCACCCCTGGACGGGCGATCTTCAACGAGATGCTTCCCGAGGATTTCCAGGACTACGGGAAGGCTTTTGGCAAGAAACAGATCAAGAACCTCGTGTACGAGGTGTTCAAAAAATACGGGATCGATCGCACGGCTGACTTGTTGGATGATATCAAGGACCTGGGATTCCACTATGCCACCGTTTCCGGGCTCACCATTTCCGTGAAAGATGTGGAAATCTCCCCGGAGAAGCAAAAGATCATCCAGCGAGCGGACGAGAAGGTCCGCGAAATCGAAACGTACTTCCAAAATGGATTCCTCACCTCGCTCGAAAGGTACCGGGAGATCATTCGCGTTTGGGACCGTGCTACCAGTGAGATCCAGCGGGAAACGGTGCGCTTCATTGCACGGGAACCGTTCAATCCCGTGCAGATGATGGTGTCCTCTGGAGCGCGGGGAAACGAAGACCAGTTGAAGCAGCTCGCCGGGATGCGCGGGCTCATGGCTGGCCCCGCGGGGGATATCATCGAGTTGCCCATCCGTTCGAACTTCCGCGAAGGGTTGACCGTTTTGGAATTCTTCATTTCCACCCATGGTGGTCGAAAAGGAGCCGCCGATACCGCGTTGCGGACGTCGAACGCAGGGTACCTCACCCGCAGGTTGGTGGACGTCGCGCAAAGCGTTGTGGTGAACGAATCCGATTGCGGAACCCACCGGGGTATCGAAGCCACCGCCCTCCGCGACGAGGAAGTGGAAATTGAAAGTCTCGAACGCAATATCTTTGGGCGGGTGTTATCCCAACCGGTATACGATCCTCGGACGGGAGAGATCCTGGAAAACCCGGAATTCCCCGGGCGCGTGTACGAGCGCGACGTGATGATCAACGACGACGATGCGCGTTTCCTTGCCAACTACTCCCAAACGGTGGCGGTGCGCAAGGAATACCGGATCAGTATCGACGAGTACGAAAGTACCCGCAAGGAACATCATGGTTACGTGGAGCTCAAGGAACACCTGTTTGCCAACACGGGACAGTTACTGTTCCAAGCGGAAACCCCCGTGAATTGGCACCTGATTCAAGATTGCAAAGCTGCCGGAATCCAATCCGTCGAAGTGACCGAGTTTCCCGTGGTAGGGAATTATTCCCGGGAACGTGTGCGCTCTTCCGATGGCAAACGCGTACTGGTGGTGAAGGAAGAAAAGATCGATCCTGCCACCGCTCGTTTGTTGGCCGAAGAGGATATCAGCGAAATCGAAGTTCGCCCCACGATCGTCATTCGAAGCGTGTTTACCTGTGAGTCGGGAGAGGGAGTGTGCGCCAAGTGCTATGGAATGGATCTTTCCAACCACCACATCGTGAACATTGGGGAAGCGGTGGGAATCGTGGCGGCACAGTCCATTGGGGAACCCGGTACGCAGTTGACCATGCGTACGTTCCACACAGGAGGGATCGCTTCTGCAGCAGATATCACGCAGGGGTTACCCCGGGCAGAAGAATTGTTCGAGGCACGCAAGAAGCTGAAAGAAAACCCCGCTGTTTTTTCCAACGTGCGTGGTTTCGTGAAGGATACCAACTCGGAGGATCCCCGCAAGTTCAAGATCTACATCGAGGATTACGAGGAGAACATCCACGAGTTTGAGCTTCCCTCATCCCTGAAGGCAAGGGTGGCAAAGGGAGACAAGGTGTTGCCGGGAGACGCTCTTTCCACCGGTGCGATCAAGCCACGCGAGCTCATGCAAGAGTTGGACGTAGATACCACGTTCAAGTACCTACTTCGCGAAATCAAGCGCGTGTACTCCGAGCAGGGAGTGGATATTCACAACAAGCACATTGAAATCATTATCCGCCAAATGCTGGGCAAAGTGGAAGTGGTGGACCCGGGGGACACCGATTTCCTCGTGGGAGACCTGGTTTCCATCCAAATCGTGAAGAAGACCAACGAGCAATTGATGAAGAACAACGCCAGGGTAAACGATAACCGCAAAAAGGTGCTGGGAAAGGAACTGAGCCGGCATGTTCTGGTGCGGGAAGAGGGGGAACTGGTGGAACTGGGTGCCGAAGGCGAAACCATTTCCGAAGAACTCCTCAAAACCCTGGTTTCGCGCGGTGTCAAGACGCTGGATGTTTCTGACGATGGGGAATCCAAGGGTATCCAGATCAACACCAAGGACCCTGTGAAATACCGTCGGAAACTGCTGCGCATTACCAAGGCTTCCTTGGAACGCATCGGGTGGTTGAGTGCCGCCTCGTTCCAGCAAACAGCCCAAGTGCTCACGGAAAGCGCCCTGAAGGGGAACGTGGACGAACTCCGCGGGCTGAAGGAGAACGTCATCATCGGGCAACTTGTTCCAGCAGGAACGGGAATGGAATGGTATTCTGCCATCGACTACGAGGAAGCAATCATGGGAGAAGAGTCGAAGCGAAAGACCGGTTCCTGAGCCACTGGCTTTTCGCATTGAAACCTGTAATGAGCTATGCTATAATTGGCCGAAAATTTTCGAATTGAGGTGTTTTCATGAAGAAGGAAATCCATCCCGAGATGCACCTGGTAACTGCCCGCTGTGCATGCGGCGCAGAATATAAAGTTTGGTCCACCGGGAAAGAAATGAAATTGGACGTGTGCAGTGCTTGCCACCCCTTCTACCAGGGACGGGGCGATTCGATGATCATCGATACCGAAGGGCGAATCGACAAGTTCCGCAAGAAATACGGGGACAAGTACTGACTCGATCACTGAGCAGGAGACGTGTCCGAACTGGCTAAGGAGCCGGTCTTGAAAATCGGTGGAGGAAACTCCATGTGGGTTCGAATCCCACCGTCTCCGCCAGGTTCACACCCAACCATGTATCTTTCATGGTTGGGTTTTTTTTTGCCCCGCAAGAGCTGTTACTGGCGGCGGAGTTCGCCAGGGGGTAAGGATACTTGTGGGAAAAGAGCCGTACTGGGGTGCGGCGGTCCCAAAACACTTCGTCTTGGGTTGTCGCTTTTTTTGGGGCAGGAAAGGATTTCGGGAAGTCGGGTTAGTCTCCGTTGCGGGAAAGGCGTTTCTTGGTGCGTTTCTGCTCGTACATGGCGCTATCCGCGGAGTGGAGGATTTGTTGAAAATCGGTCTTGTCACCGGGTTGGAAAAAGGAGATCCCGTAGCTGAAAGAAATTCGCAGGTCGCGGAAACGGGAAGCAGATCCCGGTTCCTCCGAAAGGAACGCAAAAAGCTCTTCCTTGTGGGTCAGTTGTTCCAAGATCCGGGCTAACACATTTTGCGCTTGCAAGGGTTTGCTGCCGGGGAAAAGGAGGCCAAACTCGTCACCACCCAAGCGTGCCGCCACGTCCTCCTGCCGGATGTTGTGGCGAATCACTTTGCCCACCCAGCGCAGGATCTCGTCCCCCGCCACGTGCCCAAAAGAATCGTTTATCCCTTTCAAGTTGTCCATGTCCAAAAAGGCAAGCGAAAAGAATTGCGGGGAGGGGTTTTGCGGGGAAGTCATTTGGCGGAGCGTTTCCAAGAAGAAGCGCCGGTTCATCAACCCGGTGAGTTCGTCCTCCCGAGCAAGCAACTGCAACTGGTTTTCGGTCTCCAAGCGCTTCCGTACGTTCCGCGAAAGGATTTCGTTGGTGATTTCTTGCTGCAAGATCAGTTCGGAAAGGGTTGCACCCACGCTTTCAAAGGTTTGGCTTAGCTCGTCCCATTCCCGGATACTGCTGGAGACGGGGGGCTGTGAGGAAAAGGCCTTTGGGTCTTTCGCCAGTCCCTTCATGCGGTTCAGGATACTGCTTAATGGGCGGAAGAATCGCTTCACCGATTGGATTTCCGAAACAAGCAGGAGAAAAACGATGCCCACGAGGAAGATGTACACCAGCCAAACCACCAGTGTTTGGAAAGAGCGAAACTTACTGAAATCCAATTTCAACCGCAACCGCAGCGCGGAAAAGACCCCTCGCATTTGCTCTTCGGGTAGAGACCAATTTTGGAACACGGTGTAGCGGTACCTTCCGTTGGGGACAAGCAGGGAGGAGAAACGGGTTTCTGCCTCCAAGAACTGGCTACGGTCGTTCTCCGCCAAAGCGGGGGCGTTTGCCAAGGGAAGAAAAGAGCTTCCATACGCGTCGATCGACTGCACGAAACTGACAGAATCCCGGAAGCTCTGGAGATTCCTCCACAGGTCCTCCACCAAAACCGGATCCATTGGGAACCCCAATTGGAAAAAAGTGCCATCCGGGAGTTTGCCATACCCAAAAATCATGGGGAAACGTGCATCCACTTCAAACGAAAGCGATTCCAACCAGGTTTCACCCGAAAGCAACGGTTCCAGTTTTTCGAACCACATGGCGGGGTTGATTTTCTTGAGATCAGTACCCAAGGACGCAGGGGAACTCGAGCGGTACACGATCCCCGATTCCGTGAGCATGGACCAATGGATTTTTTTGGAGGAACTGCCCTGCTCCAGTGAGCTCCTTCTTTCCAGGAATGCCGAAATTTGCTCGTCGGAAAGCTGCGGGTCTTCTTCCAACAGAGCGAAAAAGGCCTGCGCAATGTCTTGAACCTGTGGCTGCAAGGAAAAGTCGTACGCCTTGATCGTTCTTCCCCATTGATCCAAGTAGCCCTGAAGGGCCGTTAGGGTGGAATCCACGATGGGTTGGAAGAGAACCGTTTGGAACAAGAAGGGCAGGAACATCGAAACGAAAAAGAGCGCCGCAGGCAGTAGAATGGCGATGTAAAGCAGGGAACGCTGAAAAAAGAGGGTGGAAAATGCCCGGGGTAGTTTCCGTCTCTTCGTGCTATTCATCTCCCTCTTCCCAAGAAAAGTCCTCCCGGAAGAAAATGGGCTGGCCCTTGGGATGCGATGGGTGCTTTTGCACGACTTCAATCGCCTCAATCACGGATTTTAATACGTCCACGCGCACCTGGTTCCGGAAAGAATCCAACTTGGTGTAGATGTTTCCCTTCTCGGACACAACGTACTTGGCAGGGAGGTGGTTCAGCGCAAGGGCTTTGATATCAAGGAAACACCGGTCGCACCGGCAAACATCCAGGGAAGGTACTTTCATCAGGTCCTCGATAATTTCGTCAACCACGACTTCCATGAAATTCTCCAACAACAATTTCTCCCCCACGATTTGCCTCCTCGTATTGAAATTTGGGTTCTTAGGGAAAGAACACTTCAACCGTACCATTATACATGATTGCGAGCCAGTTTTCGTTTCGGGAAGCAGCAAGGGGTTTCTCGTGGAAAGCGAGGAATTCCCCGTTGCGCAAAACAAAACCCTCTTGATTCGAAGAGGCAAGGGGGATTTGCCCGGAAAAGGGTTGACGTACCCAGTTTCGAAAAGCCTCGGAGTACACCAATTCGATGTCGCTGCCCAAGAAGGAAATGGCCCACTTGCCTTGCTGTTCCTTTACCTCCCGGATGCCACGCACATCCGAGGAAAGCCGTGTGGAAAAGAGTTCTCGGAAACCGAGCGAAAAGTCCAAGAAGAAGAAACGGTTGTACAGATCCAAGCATCCCAGGTGGGATCCAACCGATTGGCAATCCACGGGTAAAAAACCGACAAAGCGCGTCCAGGAAAGACGGGGAGGACTCCCGCGAAAGGCATGCAACGTTCCGTCGGAAAGGAAAACCAGAACCCACTCCCCGCATTCCTGCACATCCACGATGGGAACTTGCCCTTGGAAAAAAAGTGTTCCATCAAGTGCGTAGCAGGCCAGGCGAGAGGCTATTACCCTTTCGGTCAGGAAATCGGCCTCCAGATCCAGGGGCATTGGAGGTTCGGACAGACCAGTGATGTACAACAGCTGGGTCTTTCCATCCTTCGAGCGCAGGGCAAGAGCGCCATTTCCCAAAAGGAAGGAACGGTATTCCGGGGAGAAGGAGAAAGAGCGGTATTTCTTTCCGGGAATCCCTTCGGGGTGGACTTGGATCGGTGGGTTGGCCCCGGAAACCACCTCGAATTTTTCCTCCAAGCGCAAGAACGATGGGTGCTGCAGCTGGAGGTTGTATTCTCCCGGAAGCAGCGAAAGGTTCACGGATTGGCGCATGGCGAGCTGTTGGATGGGTGCGGAATTTTGCAGAATGCAAAGCGTTGCTTCCGGGAAAAAGGGAAGGGTGGAGCGGATCTCCACAGCTTGTGGGGTGGGTGCGGAAAAAGAAGCCCATTCCATGTCGCGGTCCAAGTAGAACGGGTAGCTTTGTCCCTGGAATTCCAAGATATGCACACCACCGGGAAGTTGCAACGAAAGGGGGAGTTGGTGTTTTTCGCCGTCCAGTATGACCTCGTGGAGATCCGAAAAAGCGGGAACGCGAAAGGAAAAGGTGTTCGCGGCGCGTACCAGACCCACCACGGGTTGGAAGGGCAAGGACAGATCCTGTGAGCGATCGTCGGAAAGAAGCTGGAGAGTGCCATTCTCCGAGAGAAGCAACCCCCATTCCGGTGTGCGCTGTAGAACGAAACCCCCGGAAAAAGAAAGCGAACCAGGTGAAAACAAAACCAGACGGGGAACCGGTTGTTGGAAAGAACCCAAGAAAGTGGTCAAGGCTTGTCGAAGCTCCTGGGAAAAAGTGGCCAGGGGGAAAAGGGCAGTGCGGTTATCCCAGTGCTTTCCCTCGAACTCCAGGGAAAGCAGTACCCACTTCTTGTCCAGTACGCGCACTTCTCCCTGTAGGAGAGGGGCATCTTTCTCCGTGGAAAGCACGAATCCAAGCCAGAGGAGGGTTTCCCGGAGCGCTTCGACAAGCTCTGGGGAACCCTCGATGCCAAGCTGCACCCGTGGCTGATCGCTCCACAACGTTTGCACCGAATGCAATGTCCCCGCCCAATTCACCCAAAACGCACCAATTTCCACCTCGCGGGGTAGGTCGGTTCGGAGAAGGAGCTCTTCGGTGTTGAGTACCGCGGGTTGGGGAAGGGCAAATAGGGGCGCAAAAAGAAGAAGAAATGCCACGGTGAGTAACCCCGTTCGCGTGCACGGCAACTAGATCATCCCCCGATGGCGCACGAAATGGAAGAAGATGGTCCAAGTCCCGGTGAATACCTTGAATCCAATGAGAGCGTTGAGCAACAGGGCATTCCCCCCCGAGAAAAGGTCTCCCGGGTTCCCCGTGGGGAAAAGGTTGCCCAGCACCACACCTTTGGAAAAAAAGGAAACAATCCCCAGGATCGGAATGGCCAGCATCACGCACTGTTCAATCCAATGGAGTTTCAGCCGGTGTAGCTCCGTTTCCAGCACGTGAAACGGTTTGTTCCCGGAAAGGATCAACACCCCGGTTCCGCCGACTACTCCGGCAACGAATCCCCCTCCTGGGGAAAGGTGACCGGTTAGCACCAAGAAAAGGGAAAAAACCTGGGTTGCTCCGAAAAAGAACAAGGGCGCAACCGGGCTGAATTCTTCGGGGTTTTCTTCTTGATCGTTTGCTTGCTCGGTGGAGAAACGCGATAGCACGAGCGAAACACCGAAAGAGGCGGTAAAAAACACGCAGATCTCGAACAGCGTGTCGTAGAAGCGGTAATCCAAGTATATGGCGCTCACGGGGTTCAGAGAGCCGTTTTCGCGTTGCAAGGCACTGACGTAATCCGGTGCGGCCATGGGATCCGGCTGGGAAAAGGGGTTCATCCACCCCAAGAAGAGGATCACCAGGAAAGGGAGCGGGAAAAGGATTCCCAGCCATTGCTTCATCCGATATGCCTCCTTACCCATTCGTCGAGTTGGCCGTCCTGCTTTTTCTGGTTCAAGAAACGCGATAACTTTTGGTTCAGTTCGCGGGATTGGGCGTGTACCAAGAACACGTAATCGGTTTCTTTCGCGGGGAGATAGCTGGAAAGGGCATTGTCTGGCTGTGCATTTGTGCCCGTTACCTGGTCTTTCATGCGCACCAGGTCCAGCACTTTTCCGTCGGAATTCTCGTACAGCCGGGTGGGAAGAACCTTGAGGGGTTGCACCTTTCCGGATGGCCAGTCGATGTTTTCCAGGAAAAGCCCCCCCGCCAGAACATCCCAACGCTGGTGGGATTTTGCGATCTTTCGGAGTTCTTGTGGCGATGTAACCGGGATACACTCCAATTCCTGCGACTCTTCCCGGGCAAACTGCGCCAGGATTTCGTACTCGAAGCCGGAAAAACCTCCCGGATGCTGTTCGAAGAACAGGTATGGCGTAACCAGGAAGTACACCACGAATTTGCCGGTTTTCCGAATGGAGATCAAGAAAACGAAGGTGGTGAACGTTGCTCCAAGGGCAAAGGAGGCGAACGAAACATCGGGCGCTCCCATGAAAAGGTAGGCCCCCGCACTGAAGATCCCGAAAATGCCATAGAGCAGGACGGAAAACAGGAGGTCTCGGGAAAAAAACAGGGTAATGGCGCTAATCAGCGCCATTACCCATATCCAAAGTGATGGATGCATGCCTTACTTGATCACAAGAAGAAGGCGGCTGTTTCCCTCCATGTCCACGCCGACTTCGCTGAACACTCCGGAAGGGTAGGGCATTCCCAGGAGTTTGACCAGCACGTCGGAAATATCCACGAAAAGAACTCCATACGCCTTCTTCATGGAGTAGGCATCGATCATTTCCATGAGGGTAGCAGAGGTATCCATTGCGGGATAGGTGGAAAGCTTTTCCTTGATCGAACCAGGGGAGAAGGTGGTGATCTCGAGCGAATCCGGGTTCAGTACCATGAACAGGTCCATGCTCTCCGCGTTGGCACGGGACATGATTTGGCTGTAATTGGCGTTCCCAATGGTCTTCAGGGTTTCTCCGCCTTCGTCTTCGATCAGCTCTTTCAGCCCGGAAGTTTTCGTCATGCCCAAGGAGCCGTACAGGTCCACGGTCGTTTCGCCCGTGTCGCTAATGTTCATGTCCACTCCAAAACGGGCATCTCCGGTAAGCGATTCCATAATGCCTTCTACTTGGTTCGCGATGTCTTTCTCTTCCTCGCTGGAAAGCATTTGGGAAAGGATGTCGTCGGCGAGGGGTTTGAGGAAAGAAAACCATTGGGGCATGTCCACTTGCATGATTCCCTTTGCAAAACCCGGGAGCTTGACTCCTTTCACCAGGTTGTACACGTCCACCAGCGAATTCACGGCCAGATCCTTCAGCTGTTGGTCGGCGTAAATGTACTGGTTGTGCATTTCTGCGACCAGCGCGTTTTGCACCGTCACGCGCCCGAAAAGGTATCCCAGTTCGACTTTGTCGAACCAGCTGGGATCGATCGTGATGCCAAGTTCCTCTTCCATGCCCGACATCATGGATTGCATATCGGTGTTGGGCTTGGAGTAGAAGAACATCCAATCTTTCTTGGAATACAAGGCCTGGAAGTTGGGGTTGTTTCGAATGTTGTTCTGCTTGGCGGAAAGAGCGAGGTCGATACTCTTTTGATTCAGAGAGAGCAACATCGTTTCGTTGTCCTTTTGCAGGTACATACCCAGGGACTCGTTGTATCCCCATGTGAGCTTCGTTTCAAAAAGGGCTCCCCAAGACTTGAGCACCAAGTCGGGAGATACCGCTGGTGTCACGATCACGCAAAAATCCATTTGGTCCAAAACACCTTCCAAATCGTCCATGGCTGCGGTTGGATCCATCATGTTTAGGGCGGATTCCGGATTGGCCTGGATGTCTTCGCCCAGCGAAAGAAGCTTGTCAAAATTAACTTCTCCGGTGACAAAGAGGGCGATGTCTCCACCCAGTGCTCCCCAAAATTCCGAGGGTACGAAACTTTCGTTCGTGTACTGGAACGTGTCGATTTGTTGGGTGAGAAGGGTTTCCAGTTGGAAATCGCTGAGCATGAAACCGAAAATCCCGATGGTCTTGAGCTTTGCGTAGTTTTCCGCGTTGTTTTGCATGATCATCACGAGCGAAGCATCTTGCGGGATGTAATCAATGACCGACGAAAGGCCCAAGGTTGCCAGCAATGCGAACAAGGAAAAGAGGAAAAAGACTTTCTTCATGGTGCACCTCCAAAGAAAATGAAATTAATCCTTTTCTGTTAAGTAAAGAAAAACGTCCTCCAAGGTGGGGATTTCCCGGTGAAACAAAGAGATGGAAGAAAATTGCTTTGCGCACTCTTGGTGAAAAGCGGAAAAGTATTCCGCTGTGGATAGTTCAAAGACGAAAAGGTGGTTTTCTTTATGCCAAAAACCACTGACGTAATCCAGGGATTGCAGGGCCTGGAGGTGGTCCGCGGTAATGGTTCCGTCCACGTGAACGCGCACGCTTTGGCTCTGCGGCGGAATGGAAGCTTTCAAATCCGTTATCCTGCCCAGCTGCACCATCTTTCCCTTGTCAAGGATCAAGATGCGGTCGCAGATTTCTTCCACCGCCCACATCAGATGCGTGGTAAATACGATGGTGGTTCCGTGTGCTTTGATGTCAAACAAGAAGTCCCGGACCACACGACGCGATTGGGGGTCCAGGCCATTTGTCGGTTCGTCCAAGATCAAAACTTTTGGGTTGTGCAACAGCCCCCTGCAGATGTTGATCTTCTGCATCATGCCCGTGGAAAAGGCCTTGATTTGCTTGTTCCGCCACTGCCACACATCGAAAGCGGAAAGGAACTGATGTATGCGTTCCCGGGCCACTTTGCCGGGAATCTTGTACAGGGAGGCAAACAACTCCAAGTTCTCCTTGGCAGTGAGGTGGGGGTACAACAAGGGTTGGGCGGGAACGTATCCCACCAGTTGGCGCACCTTCTTGTGATGGCGTGCCACGTCGGTACCCACAACGTTGATTCGCCCCGAATCGGGTTTCAGAAGGGTCACGATGGAGCGAACCAAGGTTGTTTTCCCCGCACCGTTTGGCCCGATCAAGCCAAATATTTCCCCTTTTTCCACTTCGAAGGAAATGTCCTGCAACGCAGGAAATTTCCCGAAGCGATGGGATAACCTTTCGACTTCAATGACGGCACGCGGACTCATGGTACCTACATTTTTCTCTTGATTTTTTCCAGGTCATCCATCAGGTTGGGTGATGCAATCTGGATGATGTTTTCTTTCGTGTTTGGGGACATGGAAGCGCTGGCTTCTTTCACCATTTTCTCGTATGCTTCGATCTCCTCTTGGATGGAATCCACGTCTCCCTGGAACCAGTGCAGGATGCTTTTCGCCAGCGATTTCACCTGTGCGCTGGAAATGGATTCAATGGACCCAACTTCTTTCATCACGTTGAGCTGCGATTGCACGGCATTCTCGACTTCGCTGAGCGTCAAGCCGGTCTTTTCGAGCAATAGGCTGCCGATGACGTTCATGCGAAATCGCATATCTTCCACTGCTGCGTTCAATCCTTCGAGTCTTGCCATCAAAAGATTGAGCAATTGTTCAAAAGAAATTTCCAAAACGATTCCTCCCATGGATGTAAGCTGGTCAATTTTACCATACTTTTGGGGTGCAAAAAGCGTTATAATAAGAAAAACGAATCAAAGGGGAGAAGGACCGTGCCGGAACACTACGAGGGTGCTGGAAATTCGTTTGTGGTGTTTGCTCCCGAGGAGTTTGCATCCGATGACGAGCACAAGCGGCGTTGCGTTCAGCAAAACGTGCAGGATCTGGATGGCGCGATTTTCGTGGAAACCGCGCCAGGGGGCTTTCGAATGGATTACTTCAACCGGGATGGATCGCGGGGGGAGATGTGTGGAAACGGGGCACGGGTGTTCCTGCGGTTCCTTGTGGATCATGGAATGGCGATGCGAGCGGAAAGGATCCTTTTTCGTTCACGCAGCGGGCAGCATGCCGGACGGGTTTTTACGGACGGAAGGGTGGAGGTGAGCCTTCCGCGGGTACGTTTCGTGGAAGAGATGGATTTGGCGGGGTACAGGGGTGTTTTCGTGGAGGTGGGAGTACCGCACGTAGTGCTGCAGGTGCAGGATGTATCCCAAGTGGATCTGCAGCATTTGGGTCGTCGCATCTGCTTTCACGAGCGCTTCCTGCAAGGAACCAATGTGAATGTTTTTCACCAAGAGGGCGATGGCCTGCAGGTGCGCACGTACGAGCGGGGTGTGTATCGCGAGACGCTTGCCTGCGGAACCGGTGCAACGGCGTGTGCCTGGGTGAGTTGTTTTGCGGAGAGTGGAAAAAAGGGGAACGGGCTTGGTGATTGTGCGCGTACGGTCAGGATGCCAGGTGGCGCACTGGTTGTGCGCTTCGAAAAGGGTCTTCCTTGGTTGGAAGGGCCCGTAAATCGAATGTAGGGACAAATACGAAAGGAGCCAGCATGAAGAAGCTATTCATTTCGGTGGATATGGAAGGGGTTGCCGGCACGTTCAGTTGGCAGCAGGAGATTGGAAACGAGCGCAGGTTCGTGCGGGAGGCCATATTCCGCCAGGTTTCGTGGGTTATCGAGGGAATCCATGCCAGTCGCGCCAACGATTCGCTGGAAGAGATCGTGCTGGCGGATTCGCATTCCCTTGGCGATTCCCTCAGCTACGACATCACGGGCCTGGACGATCGCCTCCACCTGATCTCGGGTTTTCCACGGCCGGATTACATGATGACCACGATGGGCCCTGACGTGGATCTCGTTTTCCTGGTGGGATACCATGCGGGCGTGGGTAGACTCCATGGCAACATGGATCATACCTACTCCAATGCGTGCATCCACGACATCTGGATCAACGATATTCCGATGAATGAAACCCTTATCAACGCAGGACTGGCAGGGTATTACGATGTCCCCATCGGGTTGATCGTGGGCGATCGCGCGTTGCGGCTGGAATTGGAAGAGGGGAACCAGCTGCCGGGAGTTGCTTTCGTGGAGACGAAGCAGGCGGTTTCCCGTTATTCCGCGAAGAACTATCCCATGGAACGGGTTCGCGCGCAAACCATCGAAAAGACGCGTACCGTTTTCGATTCCCCGCTCCGGGATTTCCCGGTTTTCCGGTTTCGCTCCCCCGTGGAATGCCGGATCGAGTTTTCGCATACCGCGCAAGCAGATGTGGTGTGCATGATGCCATATTCCAAGAGACTGGATGGCAGAACGGTGTCTTTCGAAGCCGAAGAATTCCCTCTCGTGTACAGGGCGCTTCTGGCCATGATTTTCCTGGCCAAAGCGGGGAACCTATGAAGCTTGGTGTGAGTAGCCCCGCTTCGCGGCTTGTGCCGGGGGTGTTGTCGGCCAGCATCGCCGTTCTGGAGGAACTTGGTTTCTCGTTGGAAATCGGCGAAAGTTGCACGCGTGCGCTTTGCCCCGCCGCGAAGGCGAAGGAGCTTGTCGACTTGTCCACGCGATGCGATGCCATCCTGTGTGCCCGTGGGGGTTGTGGAAGCTTTCACCTGCTGGATTTTCTTCCCGAGGGAGTGGACTGCCCCATCATTGGATACAGCGACATCACCTCGTTGCTGTTGTGGCAGTACAAGAAGGGGAAGCCTGCGATCCACGGGCCCATGCTTTTTGAGCTTGGGCGATCTTTCCGCTCGCGGAACTTCCTGGTGGAACTGCTGGAGAAAAAGGGGTACGGGGAGCAGCGCACCTTTCGCTTTCCCCGCTGGATGGAAACAAGGGTTTTGAACCCCGGTACGGCTTCCGGGCGCTTGGTCGCGGGGAACCTTTCCGTGATGATGACCGTGTTGGCACACGTGGGCGCATCCGACATTCTTTCCGATTCGGTGCTTTTGTTGGAAGACACGTCGGAGTCCGTGGATTCCATCGAGCGATTCCTGTGGCAACTCCAGCGTTCGCCTGGCTTCGCGGAGGTACGGGGAATCGTTTTCTGCGCATTCACGCGCACCCGGAAAGGTTCAAACCCTTACGGGTTGCTCGAGATGCTGCGAAACTTCTCCGGGTCGCTAACGATTCCCGTGCGCCTGGGTTTTCCGGCTTTCCACGGTAGCTTTGACAAGTTTTCGCTGCTTCTGGGTTCCGAGGTGCAGCTGGAATCGGATTCCTTGCAAATTCGGCAAGCAGGGGGGAGGGAAAGCAAATGGAACTGCAGTGGATGAACTACCCCGTTCCGGATTGCGTGCGGCGACTGGTGGAAGAGGGCCAGTTTTTCCGTGCGCTGGAAAAGATCGAGGAGCAACAGAAAGGAGTTGCGACCCAAGGTGCCTTTCAAAGGCTTGCTTTCGAGCGTACGCGCATCCTTGACCTGAAGCGCACGTATCCCTGGTGTCGTTCCGAAGCCAAGCAGCATCTGCAGGAGCAATTGCCGGACGTCAGCGAGGAGGAATGGAATCGTTTCCAGGAGGAGCAATGGTTGGATTGCATACCGGTGGAAGGGGAAACCCGTTTCGAACGGCGTTTCGTGGAGAACCTTTTTTTCCTGCATCCGGAACTCGCGCCCCGCAGGAAAAACGGCAATGCCCTTCGGGAAAAAACCGATGGTTTGCTTCATCCCATGATTGACCAACTGATCCAGGGAAAAGGAGCGGAGCGTTCCTACCGGGTTGAAGCGCAGATCCGGCTTTCCTTTCGTCCCACGCATCCGTACCGCGGAAAAAAGACCCGTTGCTGGCTTCCCTTTCCCAGGGAGGACCTCCAACAAAGTGGGGGTGTGTTGCTGGAAGCGGATCCGGTTCCCACCATGGTATCTCCCGCGTGCTGGGGGCAGCGAACGGTTTTCTTCGAAAGAGACGGAGTCAAAGACCAGGAGTTCACGTTGCGTTTTGGCTACTCCATTCGCCCGATTTGCAGCGCGGTGGATCCCCAGCAGGTACAGCGACTTTCCAAAGCTGATCGATCCAGGCTCCGACCCTTTTTGCAACCCGAGGCTCCCCATGTTTGTTTCACGCCATTGTTACGCGAGTTGGCAGAGAACCTTTCGGCAAACCAGCAGAATCCATACTTCGTGGCCCAGAACATCTACTCCTGGATTACCCAAAACGTACGCTATCGCTACATGCTTCCGTACCGGTTGTATTCCTGCCTGGCGGAATATGCGGTGGTGAATCGCCTGGGAGATTGCGGGGTTCAGGCTTTTGCGTTTATCACCCTCTGCCGTTTGGCAGGCATCCCCGCCCGTTGGCAATCGGGCTGGTATGCCAATCCTGGGGGTGTGGGAAACCATGACTGGGCACTTTTCTACGTGGCTCCATATGGATGGCTGCCGGTGGACTGCTCTTTTGGGGGAGCCCGTAGGGAGAGGCCCGCCTACCGTTCCTTCTTCTTCACCAACTTGGACCCTTTCCGCATGGTTTCGACCTCCAGCCCCAGTTGCCCCTTTCGCCCGGCGACCGACTTTTTCCGGGCAGATCCGTTCGACAACCAGTCAGGGGAACTCCAAACCGATCAACAAACCGTGGACCCCGCGGAGTACCACTCCACGGCGGAGATTCTTTCTTTTTCCGAGGAATAGCGGGGTTGAATCCGTGTTATAATTCAGCCGACCTCTTCAGCAAGGAGGTAGTTGTATGGCTTTACTGGATGTCATGTTTAATCGTGTACTGCATTCCATTCAAGAAGGGGTCATCATCATTGCCCCCAACCGCAATATCGTTTTTATCAACCAAACTGCGCTGGATATCCTTGGATTCCGTGAGGAAGAGGTGCTGGGGCGGGACGTCGTGAAAACGATTCCCAACACGCGGTTGCATATCGTTTTGCAAACCGCCATTCCTGAACACGATAAGCTCCAGTACTTGCGGGATACCATCATCGTGACTTCGCGCATCCCGTTGTTCGACGAAGCCGGAAATATCATGGGGGTTGCGGCGATCTTCCGGGATATCACTTCCATTCAAAAAATGGCCGAAGAAGTGACCAACTTGAAGGAAATGGAGGCCACGCTGAAAGCCATCATCCACTCCACGCACGACGCCATTTCCGTTGCGGACGAGAGGGGAGAGATCATCCTTGTGAACCCTTCCTATACGCGGATTACCGGCTTTTCCGAAGAGCAGGTCGTGGGAAAGGACGCCAGCGTGGATATCGCGGAGGGAGAAAGCATACACATGATGGTGGCCAAGTCCCAAGAGCCGGTACTGGGACGCCGGTTGGTAGTGGGGAAAAACCGAAACGAGGTCATCGTGGACGTGATGCCGCTTTTCGTGAACGGGCATTTCAAGGGAAGTGTCGGCGTGATCCATGATGTCACCCAGGTTTCTTCCTTGATGCAAGACCTGGCCCGCGCCCGTTCGCGGTTGTTTCGCGTGGAGGCACGTTTCTCTTTCGAGGACATCGTGGGCGTTTCCCAAAAACTACAGGTGGCCCGCGAACAAGCGATGCAAGTAGCCCCCACCACGGCAACGGTGCTCCTTCGTGGGGAAAGCGGTACGGGAAAGGAGTTGTTTTGCCACGCTATTCACCAGAGTAGCAACCATTCCTCCGGACCTTTCGTAGTGGTGAATTGCGGTACGTTCGCCGGGAATTCGCTGCAGGCGGAACTGTTCGGTTTTTGGGAAAGCCCTTCTCCCGGGGTGTTGCCCCTGCAGAAAAAAGGATTGTTGCAGGAAGCGCAGGATGGGACCCTTTTCTTGGACGAGGTTTCACTCATGGATCGCGCCACGCAGCAGAAGTTGCACCGCTTCTTGCAAACACGCCAGTTTTCGCCCGTTGGTTCCCGCGAAATAACCACGACAAACGCGCGCGTAGTTGCTGCCACGAAAGTGGACCTGGAGAAGCTGGTGCAAGATGGAGAGTTCTTGGAGGACTTGTACTACCGTCTCAACGTGGTTACCATTTGCTTGCCTCCCTTGCGGGAACGTCCCGAAGACATTCCGCTTCTCGTGGAGGCCGTGTTACACCGTTTGAACCCCGAGTACGGCAAAAAAGTGGTCTCGGTCGCCCCCTCGGTCATGGGGTTGTTTTCGCGCTACCGCTGGCCCGGAAACGTTCGCGAACTGGAGAACGTGGTGAGCCGGGCATTGATCCACGTTTCGCCCGAAGAAACGGAACTCCAGTTGCACCATATGGATTTCCTGATTCCCGCGCTTTCCGCCCGGGAAGTGACGGGTGAATCCTTCAGCGGGACGCTGCGCGAAATCATGGGGCGTTTCGAGGAGCAAGCCATCAACCAAGCGTTGTATCGAAACGAGGGAAACCGCGAGAAAACCGCGCGGGAGCTCGGGATCAGCTTGCGCTCACTGTACTATAAAATCAAGGAATACGGGTTGTGAAATGCAGGAACACAAATCGCAAGAACTCGCGGATCTGCAGAGTCAAAAAGACGCCCGAAACATCCCGCTGAACCAGGTGGGGGTGCGAAACGTACGCTATCCCATCCAGTTGCGCGATCGCGAGAAAGGTGTCCAACATACCATCGGTACCGTCCACATGTCCGTGGATTTGCCGGAAGATTTCCGGGGCACGCACATGAGTCGTTTCATCGAAATCCTGCACCACCACGCGGGCAAGTTGCAACTGCGGGAGTTGCGCTCCATTCTTTCGGACATGAAAACGCGCTTGCATGCCCATGAAGCACACATGCAGATGTTCTTCCCCTACGTGATCGCCAAAAAGGCACCCGTTACGGGGGTACACAGTAACCTGGTCATTGACTGCGCCTTTCTGGCAACGTTAGATGTGGACGACCAAATGGACTTCATCTTGGAAGTGAACGTGCCGGTGCAAACTGTTTGCCCTTGCTCCCGGGCGATCAGCCGATTCGGTGCACACAACCAGCGGGCAAACGTCAAGATCCGGGTGCGGATGGACCGTATGGTGTGGATCGAGCAACTGGTGGAAATGGCCGAAGCCTCGGGTTCTTCTCCCATTTTCCCCCTGTTGAAGCGAAAAGATGAAAAATGGGTGACCGAGCAAGGCTACGAAAACCCCAAGTTCGTGGAAGATGTGGCGCGGGAGGTTACCGTGCATCTTCGCAAGCATCCCTCGATCCGTTGGTTCGAAGTGCAAGTGGAATCCATGGAATCCATCCATGACCACGAGGCTTTTGCCTGCATTCGAATGGAGAAGCCTTCGTGAATTCCACGGAATGGATGGATCGTTCCACGCGAGATTTCTGCGGCGTAGAGAAGCTGCTCAAGCGCCTGGAATTTGCGTGCCCGTTGGGGGGAATGCATTTGCAGGCACGGAAGGTTTTCCAAAAGGGACAGGAGAAGCAATGCCGGGAGCACTTCGCGCGTTTCCGCTCTTTGGAGGCACTGGAAAGCAGTGGCAGGGAACAGATCCACTCGGCGTGCACGGTTTTCCGGAGCATCACCGAAAGCCTTCAGCGATTGGAAAAGGGCGGCAACATGGGCGTGGTGGATTTTTTCGAAATCAAGCGATTCGTGTTCCATCACAATGCCCTGGTGGACCTCATTCCCCAAGGGATGCGCGATGCCTTTTCTTTTCGCGCCTTGCAGCCTGCCTGGAAAAAACTGGATCCCCATGGGAAGAACCGGGTGTTCTTTTCCATTGAATCCGAGTACGCGGAAGAACTGCGCAAGCTGCTTAACGAAAATGCGCACCGCAAGAACCGTGTCTTTGAGCAAATCACGCGTGCACTGGAAAAGAAGTACGAGATCCCCTTGAAAGGGCGGAAGGAATTTGTGCTTTCCCGCCAGGATATCCGAACGGGTGTGCTTCGCCAGAGTGCGCTTGTTCTCGTGAAAAAGGAAAACACCTTTTCCGTGCATTTCGAGGTTCGTGGGGATGACCGAATCCTACAGCTGGAAAAGGAGCGGGCACAGCTGGAGAATGAATTGGAGCGGGAAGAGCACAGGTACCTTGCCCAACTGCAAGGCGAGCTCTCCCCGTACGCGGCAGACCTTTGGGAGCAGTTCTGGGCCATTGGGGAATTGGATTTTTGCCTCGCTGCGCTGGCATTCAAGGATGGGACCGAAGGTTGCTTCCCGGTCATCCTGGAGCAACCACGCATTCGCGTGCAGCGAGGGGAGAACTTGGAAGTCCGGGATGCCTGCCGCGAACAAGTGCGCCGTTACGACGCCTTGGAGGGCGATTTTTGCAGCGGGGTGAACTTGTTGATCGGTGCCAATATGGGAGGGAAAACCACCGCGCTTCGCACGCTTGGACAGCTGGTTTTCTTGGTTTCCCTGGGCATTCCCGTACCCGCAAAAAGCTTGCAAACCGGTTTGTTTGACCGTGTGGTGAGCGTGTTCCGCGACAGGGAGGAAGAAGGGCTCAGCGGTTTCGGAAGCGAAGTGCAAAGATGCAGCCGGGTTTTCGAACCGGGGTGCTTCCTCGCGCTGGTGGACGAGTTTGGATCCTCTACCAACCCCCCTGAGGGAGAAAGCTTGGCGATGGCGGTGGTGGAAAACCTGGACAAGAGGAAGGACCAGTGCACCCTTTTCGTGAGCCATTTCCCCCGCACCACTTCCCTGGTGGCAAAGGTTTTCCTCGCGGGTGTGTTGCGTCTTGTTCCCGGAGAGGAGCTCTCCAACCTCGATGAGCTCTACGATCGCGTGGACCATTCGCTGCAACCGGTGCAACCTAACGTACAGGTGCAAGGTGCCCTTCTGGTGGCAGGTGCGTTGGGATTTCCCCCCGCCATCGTGCAGAGGGCCCAGCATTTTTTTGCGCAAGGAATTTCGCAACCGGGAAAACCGGTTGAGTTTGAAGAAAGAAAGGAGAAAGAATGAATCCAAAACCATCGGAACGGAAAAATACCAGCAGAACGGGCTCCCAAATCCGACACTGCTTGCTGGTTTTGAGTGGCAAGGGTGGCGTGGGCAAAAGTACCGTTGCGGTCAACCTGGCCGCGGCTCTTGCCAACGAAGGGTATCAAGTGGGATTGATCGATATCGACATTCACGGTCCCAACGTTTCCAAGATGCTGGGCATCGAAGAAGAAACCCTGTTGGCTACCGAAGAGGAAAAGATCCTTCCGGTATCGGTACTTCCCAATCTCAAGGCGGTTTCCATTGCAAACCTCGTGCCCCCGGGACAACCGGTTATCTGGCGCGGGCCTTTGAAAAATAAGGCCATTGACCAGTTCGTGAACGACGTGGTTTGGGGAGAACTGGATTTCTTGATCGTGGATTCCCCTCCCGGAACCGGGGACGAACCGCTCAGCCTGCTACAGGTTGCAGGTGGTATCGATGGGGCTATCCTGGTGACAACTCCGCAAGGTGTTTCCACCCTGGATGCCCAAAGGGCGGCCCTTTTCATCGAGAAAATGCAAAGTCGCCTGATCGGTGTCGTGGAGAACATGAGTTACTTCATTTGCCCCCATTGCCACGAAAAGATCTACCTCTTTGGTTCGGGTGGTGGGGAGCAGCTCGCGAAAGACTTGAACTCCCGGTTGCTGGGTCAAATCCCCCAAGATGCCCAAGTCATGAGCTTGTCCGAGCAGGGGAAACCGTTTTACTTGCACATGCGCGGTTCGAACATGGAAAAGGCCTTCCACGAAATCGTGGAAGCCATTCTCAAGGAAATCGAGGAGTAAGCTTTCATGCGGGGCCAAGGAAACGGGAGGCAAACCGGAGGAAACACTTTCCTTTCCATCTTGGGAGGGTTGCTCGGTTTCTTCGTGATGGTCGTCGGATTGCTGGGGGTTTCCCTTTTTTTCCTGCTGCGTGTGGGGGTGCAGTGGTTGGAAGCACAGCTGCAAAAACCGCTTTCCGAGCTGTTAGGTTTTTCCATTCAACCCCAGCTTCTTTGGCCCACGCTTTTTGTTCTTTTTTTCCTGGGAGCGGTGTTTCTTCTCATTGGATGCATGGTTTTTGGGAAGAAGGGACGAGCCCCGGGGAGTTTTTCGGTGAGCCTGGTGTTGTACCTCGGGGCAACGGCGCTGCAATTTTGGGCTTTGCTGCGTGACGGGCCCGATTGGATCGGCAAGCAGTTCTCCTCCTCCGTGCCAGCTGCGCTGCAAGCCCCCCTTCGCTTGGGCGCCTGGGGGTTTTTGTTGCTTTCCCTGTTGCTCGTTCTCTTTTCGGGTGGCATGTTGTTCCAAAAGGATCGCACGCCGGTGGAAAGGCGCGAAGAAGCATGAAAAAGAACTGGTTTTGCCTTGCCCTGGTTCTGGTACTGGTCACGTGCCTCTACGCCCAAGAACCCGAAGCCGAGAAAAGCCTGGAAATCCCGGAATCTTTCTTCCAAGGACTTCCCGTGGAGGAAATTTCTCGGTACTACTTCGCGCGATCCTTGGATTTTTGGGGAGATGCGGAGTACTTTCTTTCGCTGCAAGCCATTGACAAAGCCTTTGAAAAACCGTTGTACCCCAACGATATACCCAAGTTCTGGTTCTTTCTGGCGAAGCTCAACATCGAAATGGGAAAAACCCAAACCGGTGTGGAAAACTTGCGAAACGTGTTGCTGATCCAACCCGATCGCACGGAGATACTCATTCTTCTCAACAACATCGATTTCCTTTCCACGGTTCAGCCCCCCAAGAACCCCCCGCTTGGGCTGGAATATTTCAACGAAATCCAGGGGTTCAAAGAGTTCGTGGAGTTTTTTTACAACCCGATCTCCGTGCAAACCTACCGCGATCGGGTCTTCATCCTGGACCAGGCGAACCGTTTCGTGTTCATCTCCGGGTTCGAGAGCAACCAAATGATCCAACTCGATTCTCCCCGGCCCACCCGCATCGCGGTGGATCCTACGGCTGGCTTGCTATACGTTTCCGAAAGCGCTTCCGGGACAGTTGCAGCTTACGGGTTACAAACGCTGGAAAAGGTGAAGGAATGGAAAGGTTTCCGCCGTCCTTTCGTGCAAGGGGTTGACCGCATGGGAAACGTTTTCGTGCTGGACCCCGCGCAAAATGTGCTCAGCGTTCTCAATTCCTCGGGGAAACCCATACGGCACCTTTCGCTGAGTGAAGGACTGGTTCCCCATATCGTGAACGATATCGACGTGAACGACTCCTGGGTGGTGTTGCAGGATCTGTCCATGCGGGTGTTCCGGTTCATCCGTTCGGGTTCGTTCGAGGAAGAGAAAACGATTCCCTTCCCCGTTGGTGTTCTTCCGGTGGTGAGCTGCTTTGACGGAATGGGCTTCTTGCTGACGCTCTGGGATGATGGAAGGCTTTCCTACCTGAATTCCATGGAATCGGAGGAAGTGCCCTTCCACTTCCTGGATATTCCGGGGATCGACCTTTCCGGGGTCAGTGACATGAGTTACTCTCCGCCCCTTTTAACCTTTTCGGATTTCGACGACCACCTGGTGAAGAGTTACTTCCTGATTCGCTCCAATCCCGATACGGTTGCCATCATCGATTCCATCGACCTGGATAACGAAGAGGTAGGCATCGTGTTTCGCAATTCCCAAGTTTCCGGGAACATGTACCAGGTTCTTTCCCCCTTTTTGAGCGTGATCGATAGTGGAGGATATGTTCCCTTCAGCCTGGTGGATTCCTGGGAGAAAGTGATGATCCACGAAGTGGACGATGGGAAAGAATTCTTCTCCAACACGTTTCCTTCCCTGAAAAAAAACCAGCTCAACATCGTGGTATGGAAGTACGATGGAACGGACTTTTCCTTCGCGGATTTTTCCATGGCCTTGTTGGCAAAGAACGTACGCCTTTTCGTGGTGAGCAATCTCACGGTTCCCCCCAAGGTTGCAAGGTTGGCCCGGCTTTCCGGTGGGCTGGTTTTGAGTTCTGACATGCTACCCAACCTGTTGCAATACTACCGGTCGATCGAGCAAATCTGGATTCCCAAGGTGACGTTTCGCATTAACCTTCCCTTCGAGGGAATCAAAACCGTTACCGTTTCCACCCAGATCTCAGGAATGGATTACTCCGATTCCATCTACTACGTGAATTACATGATTCCTTCGGTTCGGGAAAGCCTTATAGAAAGCGAAATGGGAAACGAACCATGACCGAAATGGCAGAATTCTCCGGATGGCAAAAAAGAATGGAAGAGGCGAATCTCCTTTTGAACCAAGGCGAGGTGGAAGAAGCGTTGCGCCTTTTTTCGGAATTGATGGAAGAAAAGCCCGAAGAGCCCTTGGTGTTCTACAACATGGCATTGGCTTTCCTGGAAAAGGAAAACCTCGAACTGGCGCAAAAGCTTTTTTTGCATGCCGTGCAGCTGGGTATGGAACATCCGAATCCCTGGATTGGGTTGGGGTTTTGCGCGTTGAAGAACATGGATTTTCCCGGGGCAATCGAGCATTTCACCCAGGCGCTGGACCTGGATGCGGAAAACCCGGAAGCCTTGATAGGTGCAGCGTTTTCGTGGATTCGATCGGGGCAGCCAGAGCAAGCCAGGTTTTACCTGGAAAAGCTCAAGAGCAAGAACATCTGGAACCAAGAATTGGCACTGATGTACAAGACACTGCCCAAGCTCACGTGATTCTTTTTTTTGGGTGGGGAAGTTGCGGAAAAGATGGGGTTAGGAGAAGAAGAAAAAGTACAGAATGATCAAGATCAACCCCACGCTTAAGAGCACGAGGAAAAACGTGAGGAAGAAATCTTTGGCACCTTCTCCTTTCGCACTCATCGGAGTCTCCAGCTTACGCGAGGTGGCTGCCCGGTGTTTGCGCATGGCCTCCGAAAGGCTTATGGATTCATCATCTGCTTCGTTTTTCAAATCTTTCAGGCGTTTTCGCATCTTGGTGGGGTCGTACATCAAGCGGATCGAACGCAACACGATGGACTTGGCCTGGAAAGAACTCCCTACTTGGACTTTGATCAGCACGAAGTTTCGCGAAACCGAAGGTAGGATTTCCTTGGAAATGATGACCCCTTCCAGTGGGATGGTGTTGTTGTTTTGCGCGTCGAAGTGTTCGGGGAATTCTTCCACCAATTTCTTCTGTTCTTCCTCGGAGTTGAACCCCAGAACGGTGCAAAAAATCGCATCTCCGATGTCGAAGGCATCGATGGAAACACCATCCAAAGGGTCCACGATGGGGTATACTTCCGGGATGCTCATCAGGTCGTTTCGCGCGGAAATCGAGGAAACGAAATCGCCCACGTCCACTTCTCCCAGGAAGGAAGAGGTGAGCTCTTCGTAGGTGGACGTATCTATGGAGATTTCCAGGTCGAGCGAGCTCGTCCAGTTCTGGAAAAGGTTGGAAATTTCCATCTTGGCCACGTCGAAATCTCCCGTTTCGATGACCTTGGAAAAGCGCAGGGAAAGGGCATCCCTCCCGCCCATCTTTCGGATCTGGATATCCATGTACCGCATGAATTCCGAGGTCATTTCCGAAATATCGGAGGAACGGACGATCATCTCCTGGAACTGCTGGCTCAAAAATTGCTTGAAATTGGGAAGGGGAAGCTGCAGGTCTACCTGGAGTTGGCGCGAGTAACGGCGTGGAATACAGATGAAACGGTATTCCAGTTTTTCCCGCGACTTGCCGAAAATGTACCCGAGGTAGATTTCATCGGCTGCCTTACTTTCACCACGGATCTTGATGGAAAAGAAATCGAAAAACATACCGCCTCCCGGGTCTGTTTTACTTGGAAATGCTGCTACCGGAAGGAACACTGCTTTCCGGGAAATGCTCCGGGCGCACATCGGAGTGGATCACGCAATTTTTCCCGATCATCACGTTTTCCGGGATCTGGGCATTGTATCCGAGTACCGTGATGGGAGATTCGTATACCTTAGGGTCTTCGCGATTTTCCGCGAAATTCCCGAGCCCAATGCGACTTCCGGCCCCGATTTGGGCTGCCTCCGCCGAGATGGTTTGCTGTACTTCCGATCCTTCCAGCAACTGGGTGCCGGTGAGTAACACCGAGTTTCGCACGATCGCCCCCGGCGCCACCTTGACTCCTTGGAACAACACCGAGTTCTCCACCACACCGTAGATTTCGCATCCTTCGCTGATCAAACTGTTCGTGACCACTGCCTCCGGTCCGAAAAAAGCGGGTGGCATTTCTTGCGTGCGGGTGTAGAAGCGCCAAGATGGGTTGTACAGGTTCAACGGTGGGATGGAGTAGGTCAGTTCCAGGTTGGTCTCCCAGTAGGATTGCAAGGTACCCACGTCGCGCCAGTATCCCTCGAACTCGTACGCATACAGGGCACCACTTTCGGATACGATCTTGGGGATGATGTCATGCCCAAAATCGTGGCTCGAGGACTCGTCGGAAGCGTCTTCCACCAAGCGGTTGCGCAGGAAATCCCAGTTGAAAATGTAGATTCCCAGGGAAGCCAGTGTTCCCTTAGCTTCTTCCGGTTTTTCCTGGAATTCCACGATCTTGCGCTCCAGGTCGGTGACCATGATGCCGAAGCGCTTGGTTTCGCTCAGGGGAACGTTCATGCAAGCACAGGTAGCCTGAGCCCTCTTGGAAAGGTGGAAATTCAGCATGTCCATGTAATCCATGGCGTAAATATGGTCTCCAGAGAGGATCACAACGTACTTGGGACCCATTTTATCGACGAAGTCGAGGTTTTCGTAGATGGCGTCAGCGGTTCCCCGAAACCAAACGTTGCCGGTTTCATACGTGTACGGTTGCAGGATAGTGACCCCGCCCCCCATGCGGTCGAGATCCCAAGGCCTTCCAATCCCAATGTGGGCGTTTAGGACATGGGGCTTGTACTGGGTAAGCACACCAACCTTGTAAATGCCGGAATTCACGCAGTTGCTGAGGGAAAAATCGATGATGCGGTACTTCCCCCCAAAAGGAACCGCGGGTTTGGCGATGTGTTCCGTCAAGACCCCCAGGCGTGTTCCCTGGCCGCCGGCCAAAATCATCGCTACAATTCCTGATGCCACGCTCTTCACCTTTCCTTTCCGGGGAAGTTTAAATCACGCTGCCCTTTTCGAATACCAGGAGATCTTCCTTGCGCCCGATCAAGCGTTTCTCGCTTCGCACAAGGCATTCCTTGTCCAGGATGGAAAATTTCACCTGGGCTCCTTCCTCCACCACGGTATCTTGCAACAGAATGGAGTTTTCCACCAGTGCTCCTGCTTTCACCTTCACTCCGCGCGATACGATGGAGTGGATCACACGCCCGGAAATGATACAACCGTCAGAGACGATGGAGTTTTTTACGAAAGCCGTTCCCGTGCATTTAGGTGGAGGCAAATCCTTGAGCTTGGTGTGCACGCGAACGTCCTGGTAGAAGAGTTCTTTTCGCACCTCGGCATGGAGCAGGTCCATGTTGCAATGGTAGTACTCCTGTACCCCTTTCTTGATGTTCTTCCAGTATCCCGGAAAGGGGTAGGCGAAAAAACGCAACCGTTCGAGATTCGGGATCAGCACGTCGAGCAAGATATCGTACCCCTCCGAAAGGGGAATCGTATTGTAGAGGAGATCCATCAACAGGTACTTGTTGATGAAGTATATTCCCAGGAAAGCCTTGTTTCCCTTGGGATCGTCTGGTTTTTCCTCGAACCCGGTGATCCGGCCGTCCGCATCGCATTGGAGGATACCGTAATCCTTGAGGTTATACGAGTCGTCCAAGGGCTTGTAAAGCATGGTTACGTCGGCGCCCCGCGAAAAGTGGAAATTGAACAGCTCGCCGTAGTTGAAGTTGTAGATGTGGTCGCCCGAGCCGATCAGAACGTAGTCTTCCTCGCTTCGCCGCAAGAACGTCATGTTCTGGTGGATGGCATCTCCCGTTCCACGGTACCAGAAGGAGTTGTTGATATCCATGTACGGTTGCAGCAAGATCAAACCGCCGTGTTTGCGATCGAGGTCCCATTCTTTCCCCGAGCCCAGGTGGTCGATCAAGCTACGCGGACTGTACTGCGTAAGCACCCCGATGCGGTTGATCCCCGAGGCAACCATGTTGGAAAGGGTGAAATCGATCACCCGGTATTTTCCTGCCACGGGGAGCGCGGCGCTGGCGCGCTTCGTGGTCAACAGCCCCAGGGTTTCCCCGCGTCCGCCTGCAAAAATCATGCCCAGTACTTTCACGGTGGCACACTCCTTTCTGTGTGAAGGCTGGAAAGCATGGAAAATTATACCATCTTTCTCTGGAAAAAAAACGTAACGCCTCCCCTTTCCAGCCGTTCACGGATCCTGGAAAAAAACCGCCGCGATCGCCTTAGCGCTCTTGCAGCTGCACATCCATTTCGTGAAAATCCAGCACGATTTTGTTCCCGTCCAGAAGGATCGTTTCCGTGCCTTCCTCCCGGCAGGATTTTCTCCCCGTCCACCAGGAGAGAAGGGAGTCCCAACCGTTTTGCGTCGGGATACTGGCAACGTACAACCACCTTGGGTCTTCCATGCGATCCCCCGCGATTCCCACGGAAGTCCAACCCAGGGGATGCTTGGTCAAACCAAGAACACAGCCCTCGGTGACTTCCACTTCTTCGAACCATCCGTCTACCTCGAAGGAAAGGTCCGGCCCTTCCACCTGGAAAGGTTTGCTGGCCCCAAAATCCAAGGTTTTGAAAGAGAGGCCGGGCAAATCCAGTCCCAACACGCGATCGCTTCGTATGTGATTGGAGGCAGTTTTGCTCCCGGACATGCAGGTAACCAGGCATTTTCCGGGGAAGGAGGCGAGTTTCTCCAGGGTTGATGGGGAAAGATGGAGCGCGTAGGGAACGACCAACAGGGAGTAGCTCTCCCACGTATCTCCCGGGAAAACGAAATCCACGTTGAACCCCAATCCGCGGAGTGAGCGGTACACCTTCAACAGCTCTTCCACGTAGGGAAAGGGTTGGATCACGCCGTTGATCTGGTGCATCCAGGCACTTTCGTAATCGAAGAATAGCGCAACCTGGGAAGTGGGTCGGGCAGCAATCTGGGGTAACTGGGAGAGTTGTTGCACGACCGGCAAGCGCGGGCTGTTTTCCGGTTCTCCATCGTAGTTAAGGATGGCGTTGTGGTACTGTTCCGCGCCATAGGGAAGTGCCCGGTATCGAAAAAACAGGATGTCTTTGGCGCCATGTGCAAACCCCTGGGCTGCGTATGGCTTTATCCAGGAAGCGGGGTAATACCAGTTTTTCTGTTGCCAGTTCACCCTCCCGGGTTGTTGTTCCATGATGGCGAAGGGTTTGCGCTTGAGAGACCATAGCAAGTCCAGGTTGAACGCGGCAACCATGGGCTCAAATTCCTCGTTGGGAAAGTAATTGTCGTAGGAAAGGAAATCGTACAGGGACTGGTGGACCGCGTAGTTGATTTCCGTGAAATTCACCATCAGGTTATGGGTTATGGGACGGGGGGAAAAGGAACGGATGAAATCCACTTGCTTTTGGGCGAAATCCCCGATAGACTGGGTGACGAAGCGGTTGTACTCCAAAACGTGCGTGGGGTTGAGCCGTGCGGTGGTCCATTTGGGAGTTTGCACCTGCGAAAAATCCACGTATTCCTGGGACCAGAAAACGGTCCCCCAGTCATGGTTCAACGCTTGGATTTCCCCGTAGCGTTCTTGAAGGTAAGCGGAAAAAGCCTCGTCGCATTTCTCGCAGTAACAAAAGGTTGTATCTTCGCAACCAAACTCGTTGTCCACTTGCCAGGCATACAGGGCGGGATGGTGTCCGTAGCGCTGGGCAAGGTTTTTGACCATGTGCATCACCAGGTTGCGGTACACGATCGAGTTGTAGCAGTAGTGCCGGCGGCTTCCAAAATGTTTCACGTGGCCCTTGGCATCCTTTTGCAAGATGTCCGGGAATTTCCGGATCACCCAGGCAGGCGGTGTGGCGGAAGGAGTGCCCAGGATCACCTGTAGCTGGTTTTCCCTTGCGCAATCCATCACGCGATCCAAGAAAGCGAAATCCAGCTTTTCCTCGCTGGGTTGCAGCTTGGACCACATGAATTCGCCCACGCGAACCAAGTCAATGCCGTGGGATTTCATGATCTTCATATCTCTATCCATGCGTTCTTCCGGCCATTGTTCCGGGTAATAGTCCACACCTAACATCCAAATCCCTCCTTTTGCGCGGGGTACGACAAATGGCTCATTCCTTCACGGCTCCTACTGTCAAACCTTCGATGAAGAACTTCTGGAACAATAGGAACACCACGAGGGGAACGGCGGCGGTGATGAGCGAAGCTGCCGCAATCAGGTTCCACGAGCTGTGGTATTGCCCTTGCAGGTTGACCAACCCCAGCGAAATGGTTTTCAAGCGGTCCGCTTGCAACAGGATCAATGACCACAGGTAATCGTTCCAGATCCAGGTGAATTCAAGGATTCCCAGTGCGGTGATCGCGGGGAGGGTCAGGGGAAGGGCAATTCTCCAGTAAATCTTGAAATCGCTGGCTCCGTCAATTTTCGCAGACTCGTGAAGGCTGATGGGGAGTGTGCGCATGAAGTTGCGCAGGAAAAAGGTACAGAATCCGAGTTGAAAAGCAAGGTGGAACAGGATCACCCCTTGCCGGGTATCGTAGATCCCCAGGTTGTTGGACAACCGGAAAACCGGGATCAAGAGCATCTGGAAAGGAATCAACATCCCGCTCACGAAGATGAGCAAAATCACCTTGGCGAAGCGGAACTGGTAAAACGCCAGGGCGTACGCGGAGAGCGTGGAAAGCAGAAGCGTGCCCAGCACCGAGGGAATCGTTACGATGAACGTGTTCCAGAAATACGTGCGCATGTTCCCCGTGGTCCATGCTTCCAGGAAATTGGACCATTCCACTTTTTGCGGAGGCGTCCACCAGTAACTGCTGGCCATCAATTCGTCCATGGATTTGACCGAGGTGAAGGTGGCGATGAAAAAGGGCATCAACCACAGAACCACGATGATGGTGGAAAACGTGTAGAAAAAAATGATGATGGAAGTCTTCTTTCGCGTCATCCCTCTCACCCCTCCGACTTGATCACGTTGTTCAGGTAGGCCACGATGAATCCAAGCGTAATCAGGAATTGAATCACCGCGATCGAAGAGCCATACCCCATCTGGTAGTTATTGAACGATTCAATGTACATGAAATTGGCCAAAACGCTGGAGGAATTGAACGGCCCACCCTGCGTCATGGCGTACACGATGTCGAACGCTCGCAGCGAGTCGATGATGCTAATGGTTACCGCGATGACGGTGGCGGGTTTGAGCATGGGTAAAATGACGTGCCAGAACCTTTGTCCCCAGTTCGCCCCATCCACGATGGATGCTTCCACGAGTTGGGGAGGAACATTTTTCAACCCAGCCAGGTACAGCACCATCACGTACGGAATCTGCCGCCAGATCGCGGCGAAGATCAACGAAAAGGTGACGAAATCCGGATCGCTCAACCAGGGGAACCCTCGGCGGGCAAAACGGGAAGCGTTGATCTGCGGATGCCAGAAACGGGAGACCAGGAACGCTACCACCAGCAGGCTCGCCATGCAGCCAAATGTTACCGCCCACCGCCGGGAAGGTTTCCGGATGTCCCAGTGCTTGTTCACCCAGTACCCCACGACCAGCGACAGCACCACGGGAATGGCCACGAATAGCAGGGCGTCCAGTAACATCTGCTGGATCTGGGCAAGGTTTTCAAAACCCAGGGCCTTGAACGTCATGGTGAGGGCACCGTTCTTGGGTTCGAAGATCCAAGACCATATTTGGGCAATAACCACGAAGGAAAGGGTCATGGAAAGGTAGAACAGGGTTTTGAAAATTTTGCCCCCAGGCAGCTTGATGTCGAACAGCATGGCAATCCCCAACCCCAACGGGATGGGAATGGCGATGAACATGATCAACCAGTAGAAGTTATTTTTCAGTGATTTCCAAAAGGTGGAATCACCGAAAAGCCTCGAGTAATTGGAAAAACCCACCCAAGTCTTCTTGGCGGACATGCCGTCCCACTGGGTGAAGCTCACCGAAAAGGTTTGGATAACCGGGTAGATGACCCAAATCCCGTACAGTACGAGGGGAATTGCCAAGAAAGCCCACGGAACCCACCACTTGTTCTTCGAAATCCTCATGAGGTACCCCCTTTGAAAAAACGCGGGCGCACCCTTTGTCGTGCGCCCGCGTGATGTTCAGTACGCCTTACTCAAAAATGCGAACCCTTTCTTGTTCAATTTCCTTCATGATGTCTTCGAGCATCTCGGGGAACATCATGAATTGCACGAAACCGTTCATTCCCTTGTTGGCAAGCTCGGGGTTGGTGTCGCGGTCGTAGAAGCCCATGACGCCATCGGAAGCCATGATCATGTCCAGGCCCTTTTGTGCATGTGCATCGGGGGCGGGAACATCCTTGTTTGCTGCGAGCCGGCCGAGTTCCTTGGAAATGATTCCCTGGATTTTGGCACTGGCGATGAATTCCAGCCACAACTTCGCGGATTCCTTGTTCACCGCATTCTTGGGCATCATCCAACCGTCGATGGGGGTTTCTTCGTAGACCTTCAAATCGGGATTGATAATGGGGAAGCGGAAGAAGTCCAGGTCGTCGCGCATGGCTTCGGGGGTGGAGTCCTTGATGAACTGACCCATCAGGTACATCCCGGCATCATCGACGATCAAGCGGTTCAACGCTTCTTGCCAGCTCAACGAGCTGTGGTCGGGGATGAAGTATTCGTTTTCCACCAGCACCGCCCAGTATTCCATGGCGTCAACCAGTTTTGGATCGGTGTAGGGAACCTTTCCGTCCAGGACACCCAGGTACCAGTTCAGCCCGTTCACGCGCATGTTGAAGTAGTCAAACCATGCTGCAGAGGTCCAAAGGTACTTGGTTCCGATGGTCAGGGGATCCATGCCGTTTTCCTGCAAGGTTTCGCAAACTGCAAGGAATTCTTCCCAGGTGGTGGGAGGGGTGATGCCCAGGTCGGCGAACACGGATTTCTTGTAGTACACTGCCCACCAGTACCAGCTCTCGGGAACGAAGTAGATGTCCCCGTTGTAGGAACAAGCACTCTGGAAAGCCTTGGGGAAGTAGGAATCGAAGCTGTTTTGTGCGAACACGTCGTTGATGGGTTCGATCAAGCCTTTTTCCGCGAAGTAGCGCATGCGTTCGCCGGCGAACCAGGATACCACGTCTGGTCCTTCATTGGCGCCAAGCCATGTGCGGAGAAGGGTCTTGAAATCCTCGTGGGAGAAAATGTTGAGTTCGACTTCGATGTCCGGGTACTCTGCCTGGAACATTTCCAGGATCATGTTCGTGACCCTCTTGGGTTCGGGGTCACCCGCATTGGAATTGATGACCAATTTCTGCGCCGCGAAAGAAAAGGCGACAACCAGCATGAGACACACGATCAAGAACGTTTTCAACTTCATACAAACACCTCCAGAAAAGTTTGAAGTTCACAGGTATCTTCAACAAGAACCGGGTCTTTACCAGGGAAGTTCATCCCGTTTCGCGGATGATCAACGAAGGTTCGAACTTGACTTTCTTCTTTTCTTGGCTGGAAATCATGTCCAACAAGGTGGTGATCATGGGGCGCATGGGGACGTGGACCGTCGACAAGCCACTGCTTCTCGCGTAGGGAATATCATCGTATCCCACCAAAGCGCAATC
>DAOPKN010000016.1:0-42594 GCA_035391225.1 Thermotogota bacterium | reverse complement strand
CCCAACGTGCTTTTTCTCGCCGCGGATGTAACCCGGCTGCCCCTGCGTCAGCGCCTGGTGCACTACGTCGTGGATTATTTCGGCACCACCCAGTTCTCCTGGGAAAGAGGGATGTTGCCGCTTTCCAAAGTGGTTCCACTGTTACGAGACGGTGGTGAATGGTTGGGAAGCTACTTCTTTGTGCCGGAACCCTACCGCTTCGCAGCAGGTCACGAAACCCGAAACACCTTGTTCCGGCTTTCCACGATCGAAAAGATGATGGGTTCTCTGCAGGTTCTTTCCATGCGCAACCTGGGGGAGACAGAAAGCTTGGGGGAATGGGAAAACCACCTTCCCCCCAATGGCAGGATGGGGCTGGCTGTTTTCCATGCGCGAAAAGAAGCCGCCCCGGGTACGAAATGAGGAGGATAGGAATGCAGGAAACGAACGGTACGTGGATTCCCTTCGAGTGGATGCAGGATTTCATGCAGGCGGTTTTCGTGGCAGCGGGGGTTCCGGAGGAGGATGCCCAGGTTTGCACCGATGTGTTGCTTGCGGCGGATAAGAGGGGCATCGATTCCCACGGGATTGGCCGGCTCAAACCGATTTACATCGACCGCATCCAGCAGGGTATTCTCAACCCGGTGACACGGATCGAAATCCTTCGCGATGGCCCGGCCACGGCCGTTGTGGATGGAAACAATGGCATGGGCCACGTGATCGGGGTGCGTTGCATGGAAATGGCCATCGAAAAGGCCAGGACGTATGGGCTGGGGATGGTGGTCGCGCGCAATTCCACGCATTACGGGATAGCGGGCTACTACGGGTTGATGGCCAGCGAACAGGATATGATCGGTTTGACGGGCACCAACGCCCGCCCATCCATCGCCCCCACTTTCGGGGTGGAAAACATGCTGGGAACCAACCCCATGACGTGGGTGATGCCCACCGACGAAGGTTTCCCCTTTTTCCTGGATTGTGCCACTTCCATTACGCAGCGGGGAAAAATCGAAGTGTACGAGCGGGAAGGAAAGCAAATCCCCGAGGGATGGGTAATTGGCAAGGACGGGCAAATCCGAACCGATACCTCGCAAATCCTGAAAGACCTCACCTCGGGGAACGCTGCGCTGCTTCCACTGGGTGGTGCCGGGGAGCAGACGGGGGGGTACAAGGGGTATGGTTACGCCACCGTGGTGGAAATCCTCTCCGCAGCCCTGCAAGGAGGAAGCTTCTTGAAGATGCTCTCGGGGTTCGACGCGGGAGGAAATCGCGTGCCCTATCCGCTGGGACACTTTTTCCTGGCCATAAACATCGATGCGTTCACCGACGTGGATTCGTTCAAGCAGATCACCGGTGACATTTTGCGCGAGCTTCGCCACTCCCTCCGCGCACCAGGGCAACCCCGGATTTTCACACCCGGGGAAAAGGAGCACGATGCCTGGATGCAGCGGAAAGACAAGGGAGTGCCGGTGAACGACCCCCTGAAGAAAGACATGGAAGCGCTGCGCGAAAGCTTGGGGTTGGATGGTTTCCACTTCCCCTGGGAGCAGAGCCAATGAACGTGCAGCAGCAAGCGCTGCAAAAACACCGCGAATGGATGGGCAAATTGGAAATCCGCTCCAAGGCCAGTGTCTCTTCGGCACAGGATCTTGCGGTGGCGTACACGCCGGGCGTGGCCGAGCCCTGCAAGGTGATTGCGCAAAACCCGGAGGAAGTGTATACCTACACCGGTAAGGGAAACCTTGTGGCGGTGGTGAGTGATGGTTCCGCGGTGCTGGGGTTGGGAAACATCGGCGCGCGTGCCGCCATCCCCGTGATGGAAGGAAAGGCGGTTTTGTTCAAGGAATTCGCGGGTATCGACGCCTTCCCCATTTGCCTGGATACGCAGGAGCCTGATGAAATCGTGCACAGCGTGCAGATGCTTGCTCCGGTTTTCGGGGGAATCAACCTGGAAGACATTTCGGCCCCCCGCTGTTTCGACATCGAACGGCGCTTGAAGGAGAGCCTGGATATCCCGGTGTTCCACGACGACCAGCACGGCACCGCCATCGTCGTTTTGGCGGGGATTATCAACGCCATGAAGGTGGTGCACAAGGAACCCGCGGCGATGAAAGTAGTGATCAACGGTGCTGGCGCAGCGGGTACAGCCATTGCAAACCTGTTACTGCAGTACGGTTTTCCCACCATCTTGGTGTGTGATCGACCTGGCATCCTGTATCGTGGCGCCCCGTGGATGAATTGGGCCCAACAGGAATTGGCCCAAAAAACCAACCCTTCGAATGTGCAAGGGTCCTTGCAAGACGCCATGAGGGGGGCAGACCTTTTCATCGGGGTTTCTGCTCCCGGGGTGGTAGACGGTGAGATGGTTCGCTCGATGAACCGTGACCCCATCGTGTTCGCCATGGCGAACCCGGTTCCAGAAATCCTCCCGGACATAGCCCGGGAAGCAGGAGCTTGTATTGTAGGAACCGGGCGATCGGATTTTCCCAACCAGGTGAACAACGTGTTGGCTTTCCCGGGAATTTTCAAGGGGGCGCTGCAGTGCCGGCAGCAAATTTCCGATGCCATGAAGCGCAACGCAGCCATAGCCATCGCGTCGATGGTGCCAGAAGCACAACTGGCTCCCGATTGTATCCTCCCGGCGGCGTTTGCTGTGGGTGTCGCCGATTCCGTTGCCAAGGCTGTGGTGCAAACCGCCCTGGCAACCCCCGAAGATTCGTGAAAAGTTGGAGGTGAAAGCATGAAAGGTGATGTCATCCTTGTCGAAGAGCACCATCGCAATGCTGCGCAAAGGATCGTGGGACATTTCTTGCACGAGATCCAAGCTACGAAGGGAAAGTTTGCCTTTTCCGTTGCGGGGGAATCGGGAAGCGGCAAGTCGGAAACGGCAATGGCACTGCAAGAAGAGCTGGGCAGCAAGGGTATCGCTTCCTACGTTTTCCAACAAGACGACTACTTCGTCCTCCCCCCCAAGTCCAACGACGCGCGACGGAGAAAAGAGTTGCACTGGGTGGGGACACAGGAGGTACGCTTGGATTTGCTGGATTCCCACCTGTCCCAGGCCCTGGAAGGTTGCCTGTTTCTCAGCAAGCCCCTCGTGTTGTACGAGGAGGATCGGATTTCCGAGGAGAAGGCCAACCTGGAGGGCGTCAAAGTACTCATCGCGGAAGGTACGTACACCACGTTGTTGCAACACGTGAACCGCCGCGTTTTCATCAACCGCAACCGCTTGGAAACGATGCAATCCCGGAAACGGCGCGGACGGGAACCAATGGATCCTTTCCTGGAGAAGGTTCTGGAAATTGAGCACCAAATCATTTCCCGTCACCGCGAGCGTTCCGACGTGGTCATCAACAACGATTACTCGGTGGAATTCGTGCATTAGGCTTTTCGATGTACCAGGAGGGAAAAACATGAAAATAGGAGTGCTTGTGCTACTGCTTGTATTGACGGTATCCTCGGCGTGCTTGGCGGAGCAGGAATTCCCAAAGCAATTAGACCTTCCCTTGTCTTTTTTCAACCAGAAGCAAGACGTGCAGCTGCAAGGGATCACCTCGGAGTGGGAATTCTTCTTCCCCGCCTTTTCGTTTGCGCTGGAAGGGGAGATCCAGGCTACGCTTTTCTTCACGGTTTCTTCGCTGGCAGGCCCTCGTTCCATGATCAGCGTGTATGCCAATGGCCAGGCCGTGAAAACCAGCCTCTTGCGGGACCTTGAAGGAGTTTTCCGCTTTTCCGTTCCCCGGGAATGGGCTGAGGAATCACCTTTCCTTTCGCTTTCCTTCCTGGTGACCTTGGATTACGGTAGTTGCGATTTCTTCGCGTTGGATACCCGTTCGCTCTGGTTTCGCATCTCCAACGCCTCTTTTTTCCGTTTCCAGGGGGAATTCCAAACCCCGGTTCTGTTCGCGGATTTCTTCCGGTTCTTGCCCCCGGACGGCAACTTCTGGCTGTCGCTTCCGGAAAGGGATTTCGATGCGATGCGCACAGCTCTCATGGCTGCACAAGCCCTTGGTTTGAGCAGCAAGGGGATTTCGGCCCACATTTCCCTGGAAGCCTCCCCGGAACAAACCACTCCCTGGGTGGAAATTTCCGCGGAACCAGGGATTTCCAGCGACAAGGGTACGCTTTCGCTTCCGGTTTCCGCCGCTTCCTTTCTTTCCCTGCCAGACTTCCGATCGATTCCCTTTTCGCGCTTTTCCTTTCAGGCGCCTGCCCCGGTCGATCCAATCTCGCCTGTCTTTTTCCTGGAAGACCTGGGTCTCGACCTTTCTCCCCGGAGCTTTGCCTACCAGGCCCAATACCCCCTTTTCTTTCCCCTGGATCTTTTCGCGGGAAGACCCCAAAAGGTGCAATTCTACCTTCCTTTCGTGGCAAGTACCTCCCGGGGTTCGGCCCTGCTCGTGAAAGTCTTCGTGAATGACCAACTCGTGTTTTTGCGGGAGCTGGCTACTTCACCTGCCTCGGGTACCCTCGATTTTTCCGTGGATGGCTCGTTGTTTTCCCCCCAGAACCGCTTGCTGCTGGACATCTCCCAGGTGCGTTCGAACTGCGAGCCTTCCGAGTTCCAGTTCTTGCAAGGAGCGTCCATGCGCCCGTTGGGAACCACCCAAGCGGGGGGTTTTCCCGTGGGGCAGTGGAATGCGTCCATGCTGGGAAACACGCTTTTCGTGGCTTCTTCCGTGGCGCAACCCTGGGCATCCTTGATGGTGCAGGCCGCGTTTGAAAAAGGGAAAGCGGGGCTATCGCCCAGGCGGATCGACTTGGTGGATCTCGCCCAATTCCTGCAACACCCCGAATGGAAGGAGGATTTCGATTCTTTCGTGTTCTTCCTTCCCGCGGGCGAAACCGAGCGCGTGTACCCGGGGCTTTCGTTGGATACGGGTATTCGCGTGAACAGGTCGCGAACAGGGGAGCTCTTCTTTTCGGTGCAACCGGAGGAACAAGCCTGGATCGTTTCTTCCTTTTCCCAGTCCGGAAAACCTGCCATGCTTTTTTCCCATTATCCTTCCTTTTCTCCGGGAAGTGCCTTCTCCCCCCTTTCGTGGGAGGGGCTGGAAAGCGTACGGGGAAACTTGGGGATTCTTTCCGCGGGGGAATGGTTTTCGTTCCAGGTGGGCGAAGGCTTGGAAATCGCCGAGGAAACTGTCGTTCCCCAAACACGCTTTTGGATGCAATGGAGGTTCTGGCTTTCGCTGGGGGGGATTCTACTCGTGATGCTGTTCTTGACATGGGTATTCAACAAGACATCGCGCAAAGCCCCCGGGGAAAAGTGATTCGATGCCCAAAAGAATCGGGCAGATCCTCTTGGATCGAGGGCTGCTTTCCCCCCAGGACCTCGAAACCGCGTTGAAAATCCAACAAGAGCAGGGGGGGCGTTTGGGATGGATTCTCGCTACCCTGGGAATGGTGCGGCGCGTTGATCTATTCCAAGCACTGGCAGACCATTACTCTTTGCCTTTCGGGACTCCGCGGTTGGACGAATGGGAACAGAGAGTCGACACGCAATTGCTGACACGCTTTTCCGCTGCGGAACTGTTGGAAAAACAAGCGTTTCCCGTACGCCTGGAAGGCAAAACACTGACCCTGCTGAACGCCTACCCGGGAAACCTCGAAACCGAGCGCTTCTTCCTGGAGCGCTCGCAGGTAGAGGAAGTCCATTCGGTGGTAATCACCGACCTGGACTTGTTGCACCTGGTGCAGCGTTTTTTCCGGCAGGATCTCCTTTCGGAGTCGGTCACCGGGTTGTTCTACCGGAATCCCGAAGAGTCCGCGTTTCTCGTTTTTTCGCGCCCCCAAATGGCCTGGATGTTCGTGCTGGTGGCACTGGTGGGTTTTGCTTTTTTCCTTGCTCCTTCCTTTTCGTTGCAGTTTGGAGTGTTCCTCTGCCAGTTCCTTTTCCTCGTGCTGGTGGGCTTCAAGTTCTTGCTTTCGGTGGTGGGCTCCATCGACGAAATCATTTTTCGTGAACCCCCCCGTTCCTTCTACGATTCCGACCCAGAGGCTCTTCCCGTGTACACCGTCCTCGTGCCGGTGTTCAAGGAGCCAGAGGTGGTGGAGACGCTTATCCAGGGGTTGAAAAACCTGGATTACCCGCAAAGCAAGTTGGACGTGATTCTCCTGTTGGAAGAGGTGGACAGTGTTACCCTGGAAGCAGCCAAGAAAGCTTCCCCCCCCTCCAACTGGCGCTTTCTCGTTGTGCCCAAGGCGCAACCACAGACCAAGCCCAAGGCGTGTAACTACGGGCTTTTTTTCGCACGGGGGAAGTACCTGGTGATCTTCGATGCAGAGGATGTTCCCCAGCCTGACCAACTGAAAAAGGCGCTGTATGCCTTTGAAAACTCCGATCCTTCCACCATTTGTTTCCAGGCCGCTCTCAATTACTTCAACCGGGACCAGAACCTTCTGACAAGGCTGTTTACCCTGGAGTACTCCTACTGGTTTGATTACATGCTTCCCGGTCTTTTTCGCTTGAACCTTCCCATACCGCTTGGCGGAACCAGCAACCATTTCAAGGTGAAAGAGCTCCGGGAAATCGGGGGATGGGACCCGTTTAACACCACGGAGGATGCCGACCTGGGCATTCGCGCGGCTGCCCAGGGCTACCGCGTGGGGATCATCCGTTCCACCACCTTCGAAGAGGCCAATTCCCAGGTGTGGAACTGGATTCGCCAGCGTTCCCGTTGGATAAAAGGGTACATGCAAACCAGCCTCGTGTACAACCGCCATCCATTGCGCATGTTGAAAACCCTGGGATGGAAGCGCTGGATTTCCTTCCAGCTTTTCATTGGCGGAACACCGCTCGTGTTCCTGGTGAATCCCATACTGTGGGGATTGTTTTTCACGTGGCTGGTTTTCAATCCTGCGTGGCTTGCCGCACTCTTTTCGCCGTGGGTGCTTTTGCTTGCGCTGTTCAACTTCTTGATCGGCAACTTCCTGGGTATTTACATGAACATGCTGGGGGCTTTCCGGCGCAAGTTTTTTTCGCTGATCCTGGTGAGTATTTTGAATCCCTTGTACTGGATCCTCCATTCCATCGCGGCGTACAAGGGGCTCTGGCAACTACTTACACGCCCCCATTACTGGGAAAAGACGGTGCATGGGCTTTCGCGGGGGCACTCCCTCTCGTCTCCGGAGGCTTCCAACCATGGAGAATAACCGGCTCACCCATTTCCCTTCGCTGCGGGGTTGGTTGTTTCCCCTGTTGTTCGTGGCCTTGTTTCTTTTCTACCTTTTACTGGGTAATTGGGCCTTCGAAAATGGGCTACTGTTGCCCCAAACCCTGGTTCGCTCGGTGCAAGCACGCGCCGTTTCCGGGAGCAGCGCCATTTCCCCGAATTACCTGGATTTTCACCAACCCCCGTTGTCTTTGCTGCTTTCCTTCGTTTTCCCGGAGAACCCCGTTTTGGTTCCTTCTTTTTCCGGGGCTTTGCTGGTGAGTTTGTTGCTTCTCTACGTGTGGAGGAACTTCCAGACACGCCCCTTGAAGTTCATGGCATCCTTTCTGCTGGTCGCTTTTCCGGGGGTGCTTTTTTCGATTTTGCTTTCCCAGGATTTCGTGCTGTTCCTGTTTCTCTTTTCGGTGTCTTTTTACTTCTTGCTGGAATTTTCCGTGGAAGAACGCGTGTTTTACCTTTTCATGTTCGGGTTGCTTTCCGGCTTCCTGTTCCTGCTGCGCTTCGAAACCCTTTACGCTTTCGCGTACCTGGTGTTCGTTTTCTTCGCGTTCTACCCTCCGCGAAAAGCCTTTCACTACGTGGTTTCTGCGCTTTTTCCCGCCGCCTTCCTGTTCCTGTCCTGGCTTTTCGTGGTGTGGATCTTCTGGGAACCGCCGGCACACTACATCCAGGCAATTTGGCAGGATTTCTTTGCCGCTTCCTGGGTACGGCAATCCAGTAACCACCTTTCGTTGTTTCTCGGGTTGCTTCCTTTCCCCGTATGGTACCTGTTTCTGTTCTTTTCGCTCGGACGGTTCCCCGAGTTCTTCCGTTCCCCGCTGTTCCTAATCCTTTTCTTCCCGTTCCCCATGGTCTTCTTGTTTCTCTTCAGCGGGCATGCCTTTTTCCCGTCCACTTGGCCGGTGCTCTTCGTGTTCCATTTTGTCCTCCTCTTCCCCTACCTTGGCCCACTATTCAACGAAAAACGCAGTACCTGGTTGCAGGCACTGGTTTTGCTCTTTTTACTCGGGTGGAATTTCTTTTCCTTTTCTTTCTCCGCTTTCCCGGAGGAACGAGCCTTTTGCACGTTCATCCGGGGAGAATCGTTCACCTCCCCCGTGGAAACCTACCGTTCGCTCGCACAGAAGATCCGTTCCGACGGGGTTTTGCTGCTGGACTTGCAAGCCAGCGCCGCCCCGCTGTTTTTCGTGTCCCCCCTACCGGAAATGTTCCTCCCCGGCATGGATGAATTCGAGAGTGCCCTTTCCCAACCCCACTTCTTCGTCGACCAGGTACTTGTCCATTTGCCCTCGGATGGGGTTTCGCAGCGACTGGACCTGGCATGGCTGCGGCAAGAGGAAGGATTCTCCGTGGTAAGCCAGGGGAAAGACTGGATTTTGTGGCAAAGCTCAGCACAAAAATGATGACCTTGGAGGTAAACCCATGAAATGTATTATCCTCGCAGGCGGGACGGGGGAGCGCTTTTGGCCTCTTTCCACCCCCACCACGCCCAAGCAGTTCCTAAAGCTTTTTGGAGAGAAGACGCTTCTCCGGATGACTTTCGAACGGGTTTTGCCGCAGGTTCCCGCGGAAAATATCCTGGTGGTCACTTCCCATACATTCCTGGAAATGACCCACAGGGAACTCCCCGAAGTCCCCCTGGAGAACTTGGTGGGAGAACCCCAGAAACGGAACACCGCCCCCGCGTGCCTGGTGGGAACATTGCTGTGTTCCTCCGGAGAACCTGTTTTGGTGCTGCCCGCGGATCATTTCATACCCGACGTGGAACATTTCCACGAGGCGATTGCGTTTGGGGAGAAGATCGCTTGTTCTGTGCCCGGGCTTTTCACGTTCGGCATTCGCCCTACCCGGCCCGAAACCGGGTACGGGTACATCGAGGAAGGAGAGAAACTGGTTCCAGGGGTTTCCCGTGTGCACGCGTTCCACGAGAAGCCTTCGAAAGAAAAAGCCATCCAGTTCTTGAACCAGAACCGTTTCTTCTGGAACAGCGGGATGTTCCTCTGGGAGAGGGATTTTTTCCTGGACCAATTCGAGACGTATTGCCCCCACATTTTTCGAGCACTCCATGACGTGGACCCCCGTGACCCGGAACAAATGCGAGCTGCGTACGAAAAGTTGGAGCCGCTGAGTATCGACTATGCCTTGATGGAAAAGAGCCCCGCGCTGAAAATGTTTTCCGCGTCCTTCTCCTGGTCGGACGTGGGAAACTGGAAGTCGCTCCAGGAGCTCCAGGGATACACTTCCCCGGGGAAAAACCGGGTTTTGCTCAATTCCAAGCACGTGTACATCCACGCCCCGGACGAAAAGAACATCGCGGTGGTTGGCCTGGACGATGTCTTCGTGATCGAATCGGAGCACGGGTTGCTGGTTGTGCATTCGAGCGCGTTGCAGCGGGTCCGTGACGTGGTGAAACAAATTTCTACCCACGATTGAGCGGGTTTTTCGTGGTATAATCTGCGCAAGCGGTAGGAGGTTATCCATGTTTCCAAGGGAAATCCAGCAGAAGAATTTCCAAGAATGGTTGGAGCGCTCGACGGGTTGGGTCCACGACGAGCTCGCCGCACTACAAGACTTACCCCCTCTCCAGCGGGAACAAGCGGTGGAGGAGCGTTTTTCCATGGAAGCGGATTTCGGTACCGGTGGGTTGCGCGCGAAGTTGCGTGCGGGTACAAACGGATTCAACGATCCGTGGGTCATTCGGATTTCCCTTGCGCTTTCCCAGCAGGCCCATTCGGTTGTGATTGCCTTCGATACCCGGAACCGTTCGGAGTACTTCGCCCGCCTGGTGGCAAAAACCTTCCGTGGCCAGGGAAAAGAGGTGTACTTGTTCTCCTCCCCCGTTCCTACCCCGGTGCTTTCCTTTTCGGTGCCTGCCCTGGGATGCGAGGCGGGAGTGATGATCACGGCAAGCCACAATCCAGCCGTGTACAACGGGTACAAAACCTACGACTCCCGTGGAGTGCAGATGGTCCCCACGCAAGTGTCCCAGCTCAAAGCGAAGCTCGAAGCCATCGATTTCTTCGCGGAAACTACCCTCGACGACGAGGGAATCCATTTCCTGGACGAGCGGTGGTACGACAATTACTTTTCCGCGATCTTCCGGGAGATGCAACCGTTGCGCCCACACGGGGAAGAGGACGTGGATGTGCTCTATTCCGCGCTGCACGGTACCGGTGCCCATTTCGTCCCAGTGGCCGTTCGCTGGGCGGGGGCCCGCGTTTCCGTCGTGGAAAAACAGTCTGTTCCCGACCCGTTTTTTTCCACGGTACCCGTGCCCAATCCCGAAGACCCGGGTGTGTTCCAGTTGGCGCTGGAACAAATCGCCCGTACTTCAGCCCCAAGCTCTCTTCCCGAAATGATCCTTGCGACTGACCCGGATGCAGACAGGTTGGGAGCCCTGTTCCGCCAAAACGGCAACTACGTTTCCCGTAACGGAAACGAACTGGGTATCCTTCTTTTGGATTTCCTTTTGCAGAACCTTCCCCCCGAGCGCAGGCGAAATGCCGTGGTTTTGAAGACCATCGTGACCAGTGACATGGTTTTTCCCCTGGCCCAAAAATGGGGGTTCCAGGTGCAGCAGACACTCACGGGCTTCAAGTTCCTGGGGGACCTGGCTTGGCAGTTGCGCCAGAAGGGAAAGGAAGTGCTGTTTTGTTTCGAGGAGAGTTATGGCTACCTCTTCGGCCCCCACGCGGGGGACAAGGATGCGGTTTCTTCCGCCGCCTTGCTGGCGTGCATGCTGCGATTCCATGGAGGCGCCCATGGTGTCCTTAAGCACCTTCAGCAGCTGAAGCAGGAGCATGGTTTTTTTGGGGAGCAGCAACTCTCCTTCACCCGCGAAGGAACGTCTGGACTTGTGCAAATCGCACGTTTCATGGAGAAGTTGCGGGAGTCTCCCCTCGATTCTCTTGCCCAGCGCCCCCGAACACGCATGGTGGATTACCTTCGCTCTCCACCTCCCTTGAACGGGGATATGGTGGAACTGGCCTTTGGGAATGCGCTGAAGGTGGTTTTCCGTCCATCCGGAACGGAACCCAAGCTAAAACTCTACCTTTCCAGCAGGGGAGAAACCGAGGAGAACAGCCAGTTGTTGGCCAAATCGGCCCAATCGGAATTGATGGCGTGGATACAACACAACGAACAATCGAGATAAGGGGGATGGTATGCAAATTTCCAAGGAAAAGATCAAGGTATTGTTCGATCGCGATACGATTCAGCAAAGGATTCGCAAGCTGGGGGAAGAAATCTCGGAGGCCTATTCCCCGTTAACGCAATCGCTGTACATGGTGTGCGTGTTAAAGGGCTCCATCCATTTCTTCTCCGAATTGCTGTTGCACATTTCCTTGGACGTGAACTACTCCTTCATCCAGGTTTCTTCCTACAGTGGGACCTCTTCCACCGGGAAAATCATCGTGAAGTCCTGGATCGACGAAATGGTGCAGCAGAAGCACGTGATCGTTGTGGAGGATATCTTGGATACGGGAAAAACGTTGAAGTACATCCTCAATTACCTGAAGCGTTACCAACCCAAATCGTTGGAAGTGGCTACCCTGGTGGACAAGTACCAGAAAGACCATTACGGCATTGTCCCGCGCTTCGTGGGTTTCCGTGCTGAGGATCGCTTTTTGCTGGGATACGGGCTGGATTTTGACCAGCGTTTCCGGAACCTTCCGTTCATCGGTTACGTTCCCGGTGAAGCATTGGAAGAATGAAGCACCGCAAGGGAATCACCAAGCGGAGGGGCATACTCGTGCTGAATGCCTTGTTCCTGTTCATCACCGTGTTGTTCGCCTTTTCCGCGGTACTGGTCAAATTGTACACGCTAAAAATCCAAAACGACGGGGATTTGGTGGAAAGATTGCGAAGCCAGCTGAGCTATGACCTGCGCGGGCAAATCGAGGGTGTGCTGCACTTCGCGGAACAGCAGCCAGATGCCTCTTTTTCCTTGGATATCCCCATAAACGGACACCGGGTTTTTTTCGACGGAAAAGAAATCGTCCTTTTGAAAGGAGAATCGATCCATTGAACGCAGATATTCCCGCTCTACCCAATGCAGATGAACTGACCCCCCGGGGAATCGTAGAACTACTGGACAAGTACATCGTGGGCCAATCGGATGCAAAACGTTCCGTGGCCATCGCGCTCCGCAATCGGATTCGCCGCCAGAGGCTTCCAGAGGAGTTGAAAAAGGAAATCCTTCCCAAGAACATCCTGATGATTGGTCCTACGGGCGTTGGCAAAACCGAGATTGCCCGCCGACTGGCGGACCTTTCCGGTTCACCGTTCGTGAAGGTGGAAGCCACGCGCTTCACCGAGGTGGGATACGTGGGACGTTCCGTGGAATCGATGGTGCGGGAGCTGGTGGAAGCTTCCATCAACCGCTTGAAGCAAGGCGAAATGGAACGTGTGAAGGAACAGGCTTCATTGGCCGTGGAAAACACGATCTTGGATGCCATACTCAAGCGTCCCACGCGCAACCAGGGAGCGGACTTGGGAAGCATTTTTGGTTCCCTGATCAAGCCACGTGAGCCCGAACCTCCCAGCCCTCCTCCCGTTCCAGCCGAAGAAACCCAGGCTCGCGAAGCGTTGCGCGAGAAATTCCGGAACAAAGAGCTCGAGGAACGCTTCATCGATATCGAGGTGGAAAAGACTTCCGGACCGCCCGTGGGCATGTTGGGCGGAACGGACCTTGGAGATATGGGTATTGACCTGCAGGACATGTTTGGCAACATGTTACCCAAGAAAAAGGTGAAAAAGCGGGTCACCGTGGAACAGGCAAGGAAAACGCTGTTCCCCGCGGAAGCCGAGAAGCTGATGGACATGGACAAAATCATCTCCGAGGCACTTCAGTTGGCGCAAGAAAAGGGCATCGTGTTCATCGATGAAATGGACAAGGTCGTGGGGAAAAATTCCGGGGCAAGCGGGCCGGACGTTTCGCGGGAAGGGGTGCAACGTGATCTTCTTCCCATCGTGGAGGGGACCACCGTTATGACGAAACACGGTGCCGTGAAAACCGACCACATCCTGTTTATCGCGGCGGGGGCGTTTCACATCTCCAAACCCTCGGAGCTGATCCCGGAACTGCAGGGGCGTTTCCCCATCCGCGTGGAGCTGCAGCCCCTCACAAAGGATGATTTCCGGCGCATCCTGGTGGAACCCCAAAATTCCCTGGTACGACAGTACATCGCGCTGATGGAAACGGATGGCGTGCAACTGGAATTCTCTGCCGATGGGCTGGATGAGATCGCAGCCACCGCCTATTCCTTGAACGAAACCGTGGAAAACATCGGGGCGCGCCGCTTGTACACCGTGATGGAAAAGGTGCTGGAAGAAATTTCGTTTGCAGCCCCCGACGCATCCGTGACCCAAATGACCGTGGACCGCACCTACGTGCACCAGCATCTGCACCAGGTTGTGGAAGACCAGGATCTTTCTTCCTACATCTTGTAGCGGGGTTTGGTTTTGCGCCGCGTGGAAAAGGCTTTTGTGGCTCATTCTGCCCTTTTTTCCGGGGAGGAATTTTCCTGGATCTGTGAAAATGTGCAAAGGTTGGATGACCTGTTGCAACCCATGGGCACACCGATGGATCCGCGAAAGGTGGAGAAACTCCGCCAGCGGGATTTGGCTTCTTTCACGGAGAAATGGGAGCGCGTGGAACAGCGGGAAGACGTGCGCGCGTTTCTTTGCAACGAAATGGACTATCCACCCCTGCTCCGCGAAATTGGCGATCCGCCCCAACTGTTGTTCGTGAAAGGCTGTTTCTCCTTTTGGCAAGAGGTGTGCCAGGGGAGGTTCTCGCTGGGAGTCGTGGGATCGCGGAAAAATACCCCCTACGGCAGGCAGGTTTTGGAAACCATGGTGCCTGACCTGGTGCAAATGGGCATCTGTATCGTAAGCGGTTTGGCTTACGGTATCGATGTGTTGGCACATAAAGTATCCCTTGCAGCGGGTGGACAGGCTATCGGGGTGTTGGGATGCGGGGTGGACGTGGTATACCCTCCCTCGCACAAGAAGGTCTTCGAAGCAGTGTGCGAAAACGGGGTGTTGCTGAGCGAGCATTTCCCCGATACCCGCCCGGAGAAGTGGTTTTTCCCGCAAAGGAATCGGATTGTTTCGGGAATGAGCCGGGGGGTTCTCGTCGTGGAAGCTGCACGCAAAAGCGGTTCCTTGATTACTGCACGCTATGCGCTGGAGCAAAACCGGGAGGTCTTTGCCGTACCGGGAGGAATTTTCTCGGGGCAATCCCAAGGCACCAATTGGTTGATCCAACAGGGAGCAAAGCTTGTGACCGGGGCCGAGGATATCCGGGAGGAATTCGCCGATGCACTCGGAATGCACCCAACCACCGACGCCCCAGGCCCGGAAGATGCGTCCCCGGAGGAACGGAACGTTTTGCAGGTGCTTTCGTTGGGAGAAAACACTTTCGAAGGCCTTTGCTCCCAGGTTGGAATGCAACCTTCCGAGCTCAACGGTTTGTTGACGTTGTTGACCCTTCAGGGATGGATTGAGCAGGCTGGTGGAAAAATCGTGCTGTTGAAAGAATGGAACCCGGATAGGACGTGAACGGATGAAAGCAAAATGGGTACTACTTGGGGTGCTGTTGCTGGCAGGGGGAGCCCTTTTTGGCATGGCATTCGAGATCGGAACGGGGTACCGCTTCGTTCCCTCCAGCTTTGCGAACCATGGGTGGAACTTGGACACGGGGTTGTGGAACGATTTTAACGATATTCTGCAGTTGGATGTGACCTACCAACCCTTTTTCGGCGACTACTCCCCCGAAGAAGCAAGCCCCACGAATTACTTCAACTTCGACTTGGACCTGTACATTCCCTTGCTCGGCAGGCAACAGGGCATGGGAGGGTATCGCTTTGGGCTGTTTTCCACCTTCGAATTCGGAAACTTCTATGACCAGTTCCAAGTGTATGCTACGGACACCACATCCAGCCAGCAAGCATGGGAAAACAGCAGTTTTTGGTTTGGTGCAGGCGTGTACGGCCAATTTTACTTTGATCCGTGGATGTTCCGTTTAGGGGTAGGGATACCTATCATGCAAAGTCCTTCCACCCTGTCCACCCTCGACTTGCTCATCGGTACATTGGAGATGAACGTGCGCTACTTTATTCAAAGCCAACGGTACTCGTTCAACGATTACTTCACGGTGGATATACAGGTTTCTTCACGAAAAATCGGGCTTTCGGTTACTTTCATCGAGCCGTTTTGAGGGATCGGGTTGAAAATCCAAACCTTTTTGCAAAAAGCAGGTGTTGCTTCCCGGAGGAAGGCGGGGGAACTGGTGAAGCAGGGAGTCGTGCTCTTGAATGGGCAACCAGTGCAAAACCCCTGGCAAGAAATGGACCCGGAAAGGGATGCGATCGAGGTTCGGGGAAAACGGGTTCGATGCGTGGAAACAAGGGTATACTACCTCTTCCACAAGCCAGCCGGAATCCTCTCCACGGTCAGCGATCCCTTTGGCCGAGACACCGTGTTGGGGTACGTGCGCAGTAGGTACGGCATTGCTCAAGCGGTTTTTCCCGTGGGAAGGCTTGACAAGGATACGCGGGGGCTCATGCTGCTCACGAACGACGGGGAGCTGGCAAATCGCTTGCTGCATCCAAGGTACCACGTGCAAAAAACCTATCGTGCGGTTGTCGCCGGGGTTTTTTCGCCGGAGGAAGTGCGCGTGATGGCCGCGGGGATGGAAGTGGGCGAGGAACATTTCGCCCCCGCACACGTTCTCCAATTGACACCTGGACCCGGGCCCGAGCAAACTACCGTAGAAGTTCAATTGTTCGAGGGCAAAAAGCGTCAGGTGAAACGGATGTTTTCGGCGCTTGGCCACCGCGTGCTCTTCTTGGAACGGATTCGCATGGGAAAGTGTGACCTTTCCCGGGTTCCACACCCCGGGGACTTGATCCAATTGCAGGTGGAAGAGGTAGGGATCCTTTTCCCCACCATGAAAGGAGGGGTTCAGTGTGAAGAAAAGAATGTTTACCGTGCTCCGTAATGCAATCCTTGGATTCTTTTTGGTGTTGGGGGTTTTTGCCCTCGGTACGCCTTTGCAAGAGCTCAAGAGCATCCAGGAGAAGATCGGTTTTGCCTACGAGTATTCCGACCCGGATCTGTTCCAGTCTGCGATCCAAGATCTCCAATCCTTGCTGTTGAACAACCCGGAAAACATTGCGGTGAAATCAAAGGGGAACATTTTGTTGGGGGATGCGTATTTCTACCAGGGGTTGTACCTGCAAGCGGCCGAATCCTACGGTGATGCCCTGGAATTCACGGAAAAGGGGGATGGGGATTACCCGTACGCGGTGTACTCGCGGGTGTACGCTTGGTACCACGCCGCTGCAGAAGCTTCCGCAAATACGCGCGGAGAACTCTTGGGAAACGCTTTGCTGCACCTCGAAGAATTGGCTTCCTTCCCGGACTACCAGCAAGATTACTACCTTTTGCGCGCGATGCTGCTGCGCTTGCAAGGAGATGCATTGGGTAGCATTTCCAACCTGGAGAGGGTTTCCGATCCGGAGCTTCTTGGCCTGGCGTACTATTACAAGGGGATGATCCTGTTCGAGCAAAAGAATTACCCCTCTGCGGTTCTTGCGTTCCAAAACGCCGAAAAAAATGGGCAAGACAAGGACATGATCGCTGCAAGCCTGTACCAGGTCGTGCGCGCTATGATGGAGTTGAAAGACTACAAGCAAGCCCTGGAATACTCGAACTTGATGATTTCGAAGTACGGGAGCAGCCGGTACCGCAACGAAATGTTCACATTACACGTGGAGCTGCTGTACCGAACCGGTGCGTATTCCAGCGCCAAAACCTACATCGATCAGATCTTGAATTCCGCCTCCTCGGAAAAAGAACGCATGGACGGCTACAGTGCCATGGGATGGCTCGCCTACAAGTCCGGCGACAAGGCTTCCGCGATTGACAATTGGACAAAGAGCATGGAGATCGGCCTATCGCAGTACCCGGATGTGTCCTTCGAAATGGCCAAAAACGTGATCCACGTTCTGCGCGAGAACCAAGACGATACGGGAATGCTGGCGTTCTTGGCACGCGTGAAAGGCCTTTTCCCGTCTCGGGCCACCGAGTTGGACCTGGAAAGCGCCAAGGTATACATCACCTTGCGCAAGTTCAACGAGGCAGAAGTACTCCTCAAACGCGTTTTGTCTTCGGGGCTTTTCTACTCCGAATGCAATTATTGGCTTGCACAGCTGTACCGGGAACGCGGGGACGTGGATCAAGCCCTTTCCTACGTTTTGCGTTCCATCCAATCGGGGAACGCGTCGGCCATTTTCCGTGGCTTCACCTTGCAGGGAGACCTGTACTTCCAAAAAGGTTCCTACGACAAGGCGATGGAGTCGTACAACAAGGCACTGGATGCGGCATCCGAATCGGAGAAGTATTCCGCGATCCTGAACCTGGGCATCGTGGCCCTCGCTGCAAAGCAGTACCAGCAAGCAAAGGGATATTTTTTGCAACTGAAGAACGATGCCTCGTCCAACCTGGAGTACGCGCTGGATGCCGCTTTTTACCTTGCGGACACCTACCTGGCCATGTCACAGCCTTCGCAAGCCGCTTCGGAATACGAGTGGATCCTTGCCCGGGATACCACCGGCAAGTACACGCAAACTGCCCAAATCAAGCGTTTCGAAGTGCTCCTGGAGATGGGAAGGGACATCAGTTCCTTGCTGGCGGAATTGGACAGGGCTATCTCTTCGGCAACCTACCCGTTGCAAAAAAAGGAGTTGCAGTACTTGAAGGGAGAAGTGTACTTGAATTCCGGCGACCTGTACTCCGCGTACGAAACGGTTCGTTCGCTACAAGACCCTGCCCTCTCCGAAACTGCGGCAAGCGGCATTTTGTACATCAAGGGACGCTATTTCGCGGCACAGGGGAATGAGGCGGAAGTCTCCCGGAACTACAACCAGTTGCTGCAAGAGTATCCCCGTGCGGCAAAAACACCCTGGGCCCTCCAAGATTTCGCGCTTTTCTACTACAACTCGGGCAATTTCACCCAGGCCAAGAACTACTTTTTCCAATTGCTCACGAGTTACCCCGACTTCCAAAAAGCGGACGTGGCGTACTACTACATTGGCCTGTGTTACGAGAAACTGGGAGAGGTGGATAAAGCCCGGAAGGTTTTCGAGGATTTCCTGCAGAAGTACCCCAATTCCACCCGGTTGGCGGATGCGCAACAGAAACTGAACCAGTATTAGCCGGGAACGAGGTGAGTTGTACTTGCAAGATACCCCTTACCCCAGTTTGGGGAAGGTTGTGCTAAAGGCTTTCGCCAAAGTCAACCTGTACCTTGATGTCCTGGAGGCGCGACCAGATGGTTTCCATGACATCGTGACCCTTTTTTCGAGCATCACGTTGCATGACACGATAACGGTGGAACCCACCGATGGTCCAACGGATTTCCAGTACCGATACGATCCCTCCATGCATAACCCCGGCATTTTGCAATGGGATGCTTCGAATGCGTTGTTTCGCGTGTTGCGCGAGGTGGAACAGTTCCTGGGGCGTTCCGTGGGGTCTTTCCGCTTGCATTTGGAAAAACGCATTCCCCCCCAGTCGGGGTTGGGAGGAGCAAGTGCGGATGCGGCCGCTTTCCTGCGATTCCTCGCACAGCGCTTCTCCATTCCACCCGCTGCCACCAAGAAAATGGCTTTGGCAACCGGGTCCGATGTCCCCTTCCAACTGCACGGGGGGGTTGCCCTGGGAAAGGGAAGGGGAGAATACCTGGATTTTCTGCCGGATCTCCCCTCCCTCCCCCTGCTTTTGGTGCAACCCCCCTTTTCCTTTTCCACGCGAAGAATGTACCAACACATCGACGCGTTGCGTTTCGAGGAATGGCAAAACGAAGAAGTTGTGGAGCACGTGGAGGATTTCGAGGAAATTCCGCATTCCGAAGAAAGGGCGCTTTCCGAGGAGCTGGAAGAATGGGAAAACGGGGGCGGCGAAGATTGGCACCCGGTGGACGAGGTGCGGGATTTGTTCGAGGATCTTTCCCGCCAATCTTCGGCATTGACGTTCAATGATTTCGAACAGGTTGCCTCGGAACTTTTCCCGGAATACGAGGCCTTTCAACAATCCTTGCGCGAAGTGGTCTCCCCCAGCATCCTTCTCAAATCCATGACAGGGTCGGGTTCCGCCCATTTCGTGCTTTTCCGGGAAAATACCCCCCGAGAAGATCTCCAACACTGGGCTTCCTTCTTCCAAAACCGTGGTTGCTGGGTGAACCTTTGCGCACTGAAAGGGAGAGAAGAACCCCATGCATGAAATCGTGTTTCCCGCGCGACGACTGCACCGCATACTGCGGTACGCGGATTTGCTGGCTGGTTCGGAACCCATCCACCTTTTCCTGCGCTTCTTCTACGAGAACGGCTTGCGCGGGTTCGTGGGAGATGGCACGGTGGAAGCGTTCTTCTCCGTGAAAGCCGAGGTGGAACCTTTCGAGGGCGCTTTCCAACTTCCCATCCCCACACTCAAGCTCTTCCTTTCGGAAAAAAAGGGGGAGGAAACGGTTCGCTTCCGTTTCGAGCGCGGGCAACTGTTGGTTTCGGTGGAAGAAGAAACCCTTTTCTTGCAGCAACCCACGGGGTTTCGTATTCCCAAGCCCACTCCCATGGAAGTCGTGGGTTCTTTCGGTTCTTCCGTGTTCTTACAGGGTGTGGACTTTTCCACCGTGGTCCTTCCTCCCAGCGAGAAGGTCTATTTCCGGGAACACGAGGGAAGACTGTTCGTTCTTTCGGTACACGATGACCTTTTCATGGTCTTCGACTCCGGTTCCGTATCCCGGGATTTCGAAGGTGCCGTTCCGTATACCAGTATTCGGCACCTCGTCAAGGCATTTTCGGCGTTACCTTCTTCCGGGCTGAAACTTTCGCTGCATCCGGACAAAAGCGCGCTGGGTTTCCACGTCCCGGGAGTTTTCGCAACCCTTCCACTGCATCCCCTCGAACCATCGGAAAGCGCTTACCTTCTGGGTTTACTCCAATTGCCGGAAGAAATGCACGCATTGGGTCAGTTGGACGTTTCTGCCTTCAAGAAATCGTTGAACAAGGCGATTCGCCTTTCACGGGATGGGCGAATCCAAATGCGTTTCGAAAAGGGGCAATACCTGCTGCAGGTGGAACATCCCGGCTTCTTCTATTCCGGGGCGCATCCCATGGAAGCAATGAGCGATGCGGTTTTCGAAGAGCCCTCCCTCAGCTTTTACGCGAAGAAAATTAAGTCTTCCATTACGCGTTTCGAGGAAGGGAATGTTTCCTTCCTTTCTTGGAAGGGGTTCAATGGGTTTTGCGACGAGAAACGGGAGAAATGGATCATCTTCAAGGCAAACACTACGGAAAGGAGAAAAAACGATGTACGATTGGAAAGAACTCCAGCAGGAAATGGATGAACTCAAAGAGAAGGGGTTGTACACCACCATACGTACCTTGGAAAGCCCACAGGGTGCCTGGTTGACCATGGAAGGCAAGAAAGTGTTGAACCTCTCCTCCAACAACTACCTGGGTTTGGCGGATGATCCCGATTTGAAAAAAGCCACCCTACAAGCGGTGGAAAAGTGGGGGGTCGGGCCAGGGGCCGTGCGCACCATAGCAGGAACGATGAGCCTTCACACCGAATTGGAAGAAGCACTTGCGGATTTCAAGAACGTAGAAGCGGTTATCATGGTGCAATCTGGTTTCATGGCAAACCAGGCCGTGATTCCCGCCATCACGTCCGAGCAGGATGCCATCCTTTCTGACGAGCTGAACCATGCTTCCATCATTGACGGTGTTCGCCTGTCCCGCGCAAAGCGTTTCGTTTGGAAGCACCGGGACCCCAATGACTTGGAAGAGCAGTTGCACAAAGCCAGTGACCAAGGTGCGCGAAGGAAGCTGGTGATTACCGACGGTGTTTTCAGCATGGACGGGGATTTGGCGCCGCTGCCGGACATCGTGGCGGTTTGCCAAAAGTTCGATGCCATCCTGATGGTAGACGACGCACACGGGGAAGGGGTGTTGGGATCCCATGGTCGGGGCATCGTGGACCATTTTCACCTCCACAACCAGGTGGACATCGAAGTGGGAACCCTTTCCAAGGCGTTTGGGGTAATCGGCGGATTCATCGCGGGAAGCAGCGTGTTGATCCATTACTTGAAGCAAAAAGCCCGGCCTTTCCTTTTTAGCAGTTCCTTGAGCCCCGCCGACACCATGGCCGCCATGAAAGCGGTGGAAACGCTGCAAAAATCGGACCAAAGGGTAAAGAAACTTTGGGAAAACGCGGGGTATTTCAAGGAAAAGATGGTTTCGCTCGGGTTCGATATCGGCCACTCCGAAACCCCGATAACCCCGGTGATGCTGTTTGAAGCGAAGACCGCCTCGGAATTCAGCCGAAGGCTGTTCGAAAAGCACGTGTTCGCCCAATCCCTCGGCTTCCCCACGGTTCCTCGTGGAAAGGCCCGCATCCGCGTGATGATTTCGGCAGCCCATTCCCGCAAGGACTTGGATTTCGGGATCGAAGCATTTGAATCGGTGGGAAAAGAACTCGACATCATTTGAGTCCATGGGGCCAGAAAGGGGTGTTGTGGGATGAAAGCACCGAACCGCACATTTTTCCTTTTTCTTTCGGTTTTGCTTTTTGTTGCCTGCCTTTCGGTGGCGGCATCCCCCTCCGAAACACCCCCTTCTTCCCCGACCAAATCCCTTTCCCGTTGGCCGGTGCGCTTCGATTTCTTGGGAGGGGAATTCTTCCTCGTGCAAATCCCCTTGACCATTGGCCTTCCCATCGACTGGGGAATCGGGTTCACGCAACAGGCGCCCTTGGGAGGCATCTACGCCTACGCCGACGAAAAGCGGTACAAGAAAGTCCTCTTCCTGAACCAGTTGATCGAACAACGGCAAGTGAAGTTATTCATCGGGATTTCGAACAAGCTCCTTTTCGAGGCCAAGTGGAACCACTACCTGAACCAGTCGGTGGACGTGAGTTGGGTTCCCATTGCCAATCGCTACACCGACCGGGCGAACTTGCTTTCGGAGTACGAGATCCGTTTCATCGGGACCGCCCAAAACCCTTCTTCTTCCGCGAAAGGCTACGTGAAAATTGGCCTTGCCGCCTACGAGTTCAACGCGATCGGCAACTACGATTTTTCCCCTTGGCAACTCCAGGGTCAGTTGGAAGCGGAACTCAAGCTCTTCGAGTACGAACCTTTTGGAATCGCCCTGGGTGAGTTTTGCGGGGTTATGGGGGGGTTACCGTTGGCCAAACCCACCGATTTCTTCTCCCCGCGTATCGGACTGGGTTATTCCTTTTCCACGAAAAGCCTGGGAATCGCTTTCTTCTTCCACGAACGCTGGGAATGGAACAAGTCGCGTGTTTGGATCCATGCCGGTATGGTCTTTGGCTTGAATCAACGGGCAACATGGAGTCTTCGGGGGGAGTGGGAGCATCCGGACCAGCATGCCTTCCTTTTTTCGCTCTCCCCCAAACATTTCTACCTGGGAGGAAGATGGATTGCCCAGTTCCCCTCGTTATCTCCCTGAGAAACCGATCGCACTGTACATCCACGTTCCTGCCTGTGCCTGCAAGTGCGCGTACTGCGATTTCTTTTCCCTTCCCAGAACGCAATGGGCGATTGGCTGGGAGGAGTTCTTCTCGCTGCTGCAAGGGGAGCTCTCCGAAAGCCAGCGACGGGAGGAATTGCACAGCGGCACGATCTCTTCGGTGTACATCGGGGGGGGAAACCCCGGGTTGGTCCCGGTTCGGCTCTGGGAACTTTTCTTTCGGCAGCTCGAGCAAAGCTTTCCCGCTTTTTCCCGGGGCGAGGTGGAATGGACCTTGGAATGCAACCCGGAAAACATTGGTGAAGACAACGTGAAAGGCTGGCAAGCCCTTGGCATCAACCGTTTGAGCGTTGGGCTCCAATGTTTCGAGGACGCGGTTTTGAAGGACATGGGACGTGGATACACGCTTTTTACTTTCGAGCGGAAAATGGAGATCGTGAAACGCTTCTTTGACCAGTTCAATATTGACCTGATACTGGGGTTTCCCGGGCAGGAGTTGGATCTTTCCAGTGGGATTTCACGGTTGGTCGAAACGCTTTCTCCCCCGCACCTTTCGCTGTACCTCCTGGAATTGCACGAAGGCACCCCTCTCTTCCAATGGGTTTCCAAGGGGCAGCGCCGGCTGCCCGAGGAGGATACCCTCTTGCATGCCTGGGAAAGAAACGTGCAGTACCTGGTTTCCAAGGGGTACGAGAACTACGAGATCTCCAACTTTTGTACTCCGGGAAACGAATGCGCGCATAACCTCGCCTACTGGCACAACCACGATTACCTCGGTTTGGGGCCTTCCGCGGGATCCCACGTTGGTTTCCATCGCTGGGTGAATGCCTCTTCCATGGATTGGCGCATTGGGCAAGGTCGTGTGTATGACCAGCAAAACGATGCCTCCCAGGAACTTCTCGAAACCCTTTTCATGGGGCTTCGCTTGCAAAAGGGGGTTCGATTGGAAATACTGGAAGGTAAATTTGGGGAGCAGGCAATCCAAAAGCTCTGCCAATCCATGGCTTCCCACGATTTGTTCCAGGTCCAAGAAGGGCATCTTCGCCTTTCTCGAAAAGGATGGAGGAAAAATGCCCTTGCCTTTTCCGAGTTGCTGGATTTTTTTCCAAATAGGGGTAATTGAAAGCCTTGTTACTACAGCGCGAAAATGTTATACTTTATGGGATTTTCATCCCTTATCTGAAAAAGGAGGAGAGAGTATGCAGAAATTCTTGATCGTTCTTTCAGTCGTTCTTCTGGTTGGTACACTTGCTTTTGCTGCCGAGGCCGGGAAATTGACGGTGTGGTGTTCTGAGGTTCAGGTGGATATCCTTTCTGCCCTGGGAAGCGAATTCGAAGCACAGTATGGAATTCCCGTCGACGTACAAGAAGTACCCTTCGGGGATATTCGTTCCAAGTTCGTCACAGCTGCTCCCGCGGGGGAAGGCCCCGATATCATCGTGGGTGCCCACGACTGGACCGGGGAACTTGCCGCAAACGGTTTGTTGGTTCCGATGGATTTTTTGACCCTCACCGATCGTGCCGAATTCATGGAAACCTCCCTGAAAGGTTTCGAGTACGGCGGAAAACTGTACGGGATGCCGTACGCGATTGAAGCCATTGCCCTGATGTACAACAAGGATTACCTTCCCGAACCCCCAGAAACCATGGACGAACTCATTGCTTTCGCCCAGGAAATGACCGACGATGAGTTCCGTGGATTCATCTACAACTCCGGTGATTTCTACATGTCTGCTCCGTTCCTTTTTGCCGCTGGTGGGTACGTGTTTAAGGACACCGGTGCAGGGCTCGACGAAAACGACATTGGCCTTGCCAACGAAGGCGCCATTCTCGGTGCTTCCTTGATCAAGGAAATGTACGACCTGGGTGTTTTGAAGCGCGGAGACAATTACCAGATCATGGACGGCTTGTTCAAAGATGGTATGGCTGCTGCCATCATCAACGGTCCTTGGGCCGTGAAAGATATCCGGGAAGCGGGTATCGATTACGGAATCGCTCCCATTCCTTCCATTGACGGCCATCCCGCAAAACCTTTCACGGGTATCCAGGGTTTCATGATCAATTCCAAGTCCCCCAACACCCTGTTCGCCATTGATTTCTTGGCCAATTTCATCAACACCAAGGAAGTCATGTACCAGATTTACCTTGCCGATCCTCGTATTCCCACCCGCTTGGACGTTCTGGAAATCGTGGAAGACGATCCCGATGTCGTGGCATTCTTCGAAAGCGCCTCCAAGGGGATCCCCATGCCCAATATTCCCGCGATGAATTCCGTGTGGAGTGCAGCTGCTGGGGCACTGACCCAAATCATCAACGACCAATTGACCCCCGAAGAAGCTTTGCAGGAAGCCGTGGCAAAGATTCGCTTGGCACTGGAACAGTAAGTCTTTCTTTCCAAGGGGATGGCATAGCCATCCCCATTTTTCTTTTCAGGGGGCGAAAGTAATGAAAGTTGCGGTTCTTTCCAAGTGGGTTTTCCTTTTGGTCGTCAACGTTCTGCTGCTGGCTGTTTCCATTTTTCTCTTTTCGTTCGGTTCGGAGGGGTTGGCGATTGTCACCCTCATGCTCTTGGCCCTGATCGATTTCGCGGTGATCAACCCCAAGGGCTACCCCTATCGCTACACGATCCCCGCCATGTTCTTCTTGCTGTTTCTCACGGTTTACCCCGTGTATTTCACGATCAAAACCGCCTTCACCAACTACGGAACGGGGCACCTGCTTTCCCGCGAACAAGTCGTGGAAGCTCTGTTGCAGGAGTATGTTTCCAAACCAGGTGTTGATCCTTTCTCGTACAGGGTTTTTATAAAAATGGAAGATTTCAAACCCACGGACAAATTCTTGCTCCTGTTTTCCCGAAACGGGGAATTGTACCTTTCCTCTCCACCCGTCGTGGAAACGAGGGATTCCAAGGGTAACGTGATGCGTGCGGTTGGCAACTACGAAAAGGTTGTGCAAGACCAATGTATCTTGGAAGGCGAAACGTACCGAATCATCCATTCTTTTAAGAATCCTGAAGAGCTACTGGCCATCGAAAGGGTGCGGGGAGCTGGCTCCGAGAAATTCACCTACTTCTTCTCCTTCGACGACCCCGCCACCCTTCCCAACCAACGCTTCTTCATTTCCAACATCTACTTGAACTACCTTTCGGGAGCGGAATGGCTCAATCCCCTCCTTCCCACGGTTCGTTTCGGAAGCCAGTACGGGTTTCGAAAGATCGTGGAAGCAGAACGAAAGTATCGACTGGACACGTTGACCGTCCCGGAAAATGGGGAAGTGGTGACGAAAACGGTTTTCATCAACACCGATACCGGAAACATGCTGGACGAACGCGATGGTTTCTTCTACGATCGAGACGCTTCCGGGAAACTGATCACCGTCGCGGGGTACACCAGTTTCGTCGGGCTCAAGAATTTCACGCAGATGCTCGGGGATCCACGGCTGAGTCGCCCCTTTCTGCGCATTTTCTGGTGGACCCTTACCTGGGCAACACTGAGCGTGTTGTTCTCCTTCACCATTGGGTTGGGGCTCGCGCTGATGCTGAACGAAAAGGGGTTAGCGGGGAAAACCTTCTACCGCACCTTGCTGATTCTCCCCTGGGCCATCCCTTCCTTCATTTCCGTACTGGTGTGGCGAAACGGATTCTTCAACGAAACGTACGGCATCATGAACAAGATCATCCTGGGACAGTGGTTCGGGATAGACCCGGTCCGCTGGCTGGGAGACCCCTTTTGGGCCAAGGCAGCTTGCTTGATCGTGAATACCTGGCTGGGTTTTCCCTACATGATGACGGTTTCCCTGGGCGCGTTGCAATCCATTCCCGCGGAGCTGTACGAGGCAGCTTCCATGGATGGTGCAGGACCCGTCCGCCGCTTTCGGAAGATTACCCTTCCCCTGTTGATGACGTCGGTTGCCCCTCTGTTGGTGGGGTCGTTTGCGTTTAACTTCAACAATTTCGTGGGAATTTACCTCCTGACCCAGGGGGGGCCGGAAATGCCCAATTCCATCACGAACGCCGGCTCCACCGATATCTTGATTTCGTACACGTACAAGCTGGCCTTCGAAGGATCGCGGGGGCAGAATTTCGGGTATGCGGCCGCGATTACCCTGTTTATCTTCTTAATGGTGGTGGGGATCAGCGCCATTAACTTCAAGATTTCCGGAACGTTCGAGGAGGTGAACCGATAATGATTCGGCGGAAACGGTACTGGCCGCACCATATCGCACTTGCAATCATCTTGGTGGTTGTGCTTTTCCCCCTTTTTTGGGTCGCCTCCACCTCCGTGCGCCGGGACAATGCGGCCTTTTCCAATAAGATCCTTGGAAACCGGTATACGTTGCAGAATTACGTGGACTTACTCTTCCCCGCCCAGAACCTCCCCGTTGTCTTCAACGACATGACCAATATCCTGAACCTTTCGGAGGGCTATGCGGAAAAAACCCAGCAACAGTTGGAGAAGAAGCTGGATAAGGATATCGCCCGCGTAAACCAACAACTGGATCGTTCCGAGGAATTCTTCGACGACATGGATACCCGGATCGACAAGATTTCTTCTTTCTTGGAGGACCAGAAAAGTACCGCGATGGCCGCATTCCTGGAGAGCAAGCCTTCCCAATCCCAGCTTCTTCTCCAAGTTTCGGAAGCCGCGCGGCAGAGATCACAGCAAAACCATTCTTCCGTGTACCGCAGCATGCTTTTGAGCTCCCTCGAAGGGGGAGAGGACTCCGAGAAGTTCCTTCCCCTTTTCCAGCAGGAATTCCCGGAACTGTACAACGCTTTCACCGCTGCGCAAACCCAGGTGCAGGTGTTCCTGGATTCTCTTGACCCCGCATGGAGCCAGTGGGAAACTACCCTGGCACAGGATCCAGAAGCCCTTACCCTGCTTCAACAAGCACGAGAACGCACCGAAGCACTGTTTGGGCAAATGGATTTCTCCTATTCCCGATGGTTCCGAGACGTGTCGGTCAAACTTTTGAATCCCATCGGAAACCGCGTGGATAGCCTTTTCGCGGAAACCATCCAGTCCAGCTGGGAGGAAATGGTCACGTTCTGCAAGGATACCGCCCGGGAAGTGGAATCGAGCTGGGAACAGTACACCAGCGCCGTGAGCGAGCAAAAGCAAACCCTTTCTGCCCAATCCCAAGGCGAATACTTGCAGCCGATCCAGGAATACGAGCAGTTGCAGAATTCCATTGCCTCCCTGCAAAATTCCCTCTTGCAAAAGCAGTTGGAAGCGGACGAGCTTCTCTCCCAGCAAAACACGAACGAAGAGCGGCTGGTATTCTTGACAAGTCAAATCCTTTCCAATGCTTCTTTTTTCAACGATACCCTTCCGCTTCTTTCCTCCATCGATACCACCGAACCCCAACCATCCACGGATCCTTTCTTCGCGGGGAAAGTGGAAACTGCCTTCTCCAACCTGCAAGGTATCCATGACTTCTTCGCGAAAAACCGCGGGACACTTCTTTCCATTTCTTCGGCACCGGAATTCTCGCGAAACATGGATTCCCTGCTCACTTCGCTGGAACAATGGCTTCCCAACAAGGATGCGGTTTTGGAGCACGGGGGAAATGCGGCGATTCGAGATACCATGGGTGTGCTTCTCGCCACCAACCAGTCCATCCTTTTGTCACTGGAGGACGTTCGGGAAACCATGGCAGTACTGGAGGAACAGCGCGCGCAAGTGGCCGGGGTCACGCAACAAAAGCAAGCCCTACAGGACCAACTATCCAGCGCCACTTCCCGGCTCCCCGAACGGGAGCAACAATGGGTAGCCGCCCGCGCATCGGAGGAGTTCGCTTCCCTTTCCCTGGGGGTATTCTTGCTTTCGCAGCAACTGTTGGAGATCACCACGTTCCCGCAAGCCGCTTCGTGGGTCAACACGTACCAGGATTTCCTGGACGACCATGCTTTGCGAGCCCAGGAGATGAACCTCTCCTTTTCGCCCTCCTGCAACGATGTACTCCTGGCATGGGACTTGCATTCTTTCGTGGAGTCCTACACTTTGCAAAAGGCAAATATCAAGGAGCGAGTGGGGTTGATTCGGAGTAAGTTGGCCGCTTTTGACCAGCGCAAGGGGGTTTACCTTTCCCTGAAGCTTTCCGGGGCCACTATTCAAGCGCTGGAACTTTCGGAGATCCAAGACCTGTATTCCAGTGGGTACGAGTCGTATTCCGCCGTACTGAACCGCATTGCGCGTAAGGCAAACGACTTCTCCCAAATGGAGGAGTTTGGCTCCATCCGTTCTTCGTTACGCTTCATCGACAAGCAGCTCTTCTACTTCCTGCAAATGTGGGAGAAGAAGCCCGAGCAAAAATTCCTGATGTGGCTGGTGAACAGCGTCCTGGTCGCCGGGATCTCGGCTGCCGCAACGGTCATCGTGTGTGCCCTTGGCGCCTATCCCTTTAGCCGTATGCGTTTCCCCGGAAGGCGAAACGGGCTACTATTCCTGCTCTTGATCCAGATGTTCCCCACCGTGATGGGCATGATCGCCCTGTATACCTTGCTCCAAATCATGGGGAAATACATCCCGGGAATGGGATTGGACACGTTGGGTGGGCTAATTTTCGTGTACATGGGGCAAGTGGCGTTCAACATGTGGCTTCTGAAGGGATACTTCGACACCATCCCCGACTCCATGGAAGAATCCGCCATGATCGACGGTGCAACCCGTTTCCAGACGTTCTGGAGGATCGTTCTCCCCCTTGCGCGCCCCATCCTGGCGGTCATTTTCATCTTGGTGTTCTTCGGCACCTACAGCGAGTTCGTGCTTGCCCGGATTATCTTGCAAAGGCCAGACAACTACACGTACGCGGTGGGGTTACAGTCCTTCTCCAACGGTCCCTACCAAATGGAATGGGGTTTGTTTACCGCCGCTGCGCTCCTGGGAGCCATTCCCATGTTAATCGTCTTCCTGAGCATGCAACGCCACCTGGTAGGCGGTTTGACAACCGGCGCTGTGAAGGGCTAACCCCCAAGAAAGAAGCCCGCGGGCAAATGGCGGGCTTCTTTTTTTTTCCACAAACGGGGCTATGTGCTACAGCTTTTTCACTTCACGGGTCACCACTACGTCTTCACCCGATTGGAAGACGTTTTCCAGCACCTTGGTACCAATGGAAACCGGAGCAGAAATTTCCAGGGGTACAAGCAGCTGGACCAGGTCACGGATACGATCCTTGGGAATGGGGCCCGTTGTTTTCACCGAGGCGAGGGGCCATTCTCCGCCCAAGACTTTCACATTGGACGTCACGACCCTTCGCGGGTCACGGATTTCGTGTTCCGCATAGGTTACTCCCCGTGGGCAACGGTTTCCGGAAACCGCGATTTCTTTCCCATCCTCGGAGTACGAAACCGCTAACGTGCAACCCAGTGGGCAAGATATGCAGACCATTTTCTTGCTTTTCATGCTTCCACCTCTTCCAAGGAAATCGTGAGTTCCTTCCAACCCATCTGCTGGATCTTCTCCAGGTGCCCCTGCGTCACCTTGACTTCGAGCATTTCACTGGGGCGAATGCCCATGTGCACACGCGACAAAAGGCCGGGGCCCAGCTCGATCCTTCCCTTTTCCATGACCTTTCGCGAACGCAGGAAAATCGTGAAGGGATTTCCACCGGCACACACTTTCCCCGGGGTCATGGCACCCACATTCTTTCCGCGTTTGAGGGGTATGGCGCTTTGTGCCAGTCTCCCCCCCTTGATGATTGTCGCCGCCATTTGGCCCGCGAACTTGGCATCCAGCGTCACGAAATCCACGAGATCATACACCGTCACGTTGTTTCCGGCGGCAAAAATCCAGGGATTGGAGGTTCGCATCATGCTGTCCACCCGCACTCCCCGGTTGATGGCATCCACTTCGCAAAAATCTTCGATCAATTCGTTCTGGGGGAGCAACCCTACGGATAGAATCAAGGTGTCTACCTCGATGGTCTTGCGGGTTCCCGGAAGCACCTTGCCGGTTCCCGGGTCGAAACGGGCAAGGGTTATGGCGTTCAAGCGTTCCTTTCCATGCACTTCCACGACGCTCGTGGAGAGGTACAGGGGGATATCGAAATCGTCGAGACACTGGCTGATGTTTCGGGCCAACCCTCCGGGGAAAGGCATCAGCTCCGCTACACCCAGCACTTCCATCCCCTCAAGCGTGAGCCTTCGGGCCATGATCAACCCGATGTCTCCCGAGCCAAGGATGAAGGCCTTCTTTCCGGGAAGCCGGTTTTGCAGGTTCACGAAACGTTGGGCCACCCCCGCCGTGAAAATGCCCGAGGGTCGCGTTCCAGGAATCCGGAGATTTGCGAAAGATCTCTCCCTTGCGCCGGTGGTCATGATCAGCGCGTTGGGTTTGTAGCAGGTTGCACCCGAAGCCCCGATGGTGATGACTTCTTTTTTCTGGGGGTCCACCTTCAGTACGAAACGGTCCGGATGCACGTCGATGCCACGATCCGCCATCTGTTTCTGGAAAAGGTGGGCGTACTCGGGTCCGGTAAGCTCTTCTTTGAACACGTGGAGGCCAAAACCGTTATGGATACACTGGTTCAGAACCCCCCCCGTGCTGGCTTCCCGCTCCACGAGGACGGTCTTGCACCCGCGTTCGGCGCATTCCACGGCGGCAGCCATTCCGGCTGCACCTCCGCCAATCACCAAGGAATCCAGTTCCAGCGTTCTCATGATCGCACCTTCTTTCCCAGCAGAGTGGAGGCTCCCGAACGATAGCGCACCTCGTCTTCGGGCAAACGTAGTTCGCGTGCCAGTATTTCCACGATGCGGGGAAGGCAAAACCCCCCCTGGCACCTTCCAAAAGACGCCCGGGTTCGGAATTTCACTCCATCGATCGTAGTGGCTCCCCTTTCGATGGCTTCCAGGATTTCTCCCTCGGTGATCTCGTTGCACACGCAGATCATCTTGCCAAATCGCGGGTCTTGCCGCACCTTTTTCTCCCATTCTTCCGGCCCAAGCTCGGACACCTTGGCGTAAGGTTTGATAAAAGGATCGAAAAAGATTTTCCGTTGCAGCGGGAATCCCGCTTGCTCGATGACGAGGTCTTCCACCACGTACCGGGCAATGGCTGGGGCTGAAGTGAGCGCGGGAGAGCGCATGGCCGCAGCGTTGAAAAACCCTTCCACGGGGGTTTTTTCCAGCACGAAGTCTTTTTGGGGGCTTTCGGGGCGAAGACCGGAAAATGTTTTCACGGTCTTGGAAAGGTCGATGCCGTTCACCATTCGGATCGTATGGTCGAAGATCTGGGCGAACCCTTCGGATGTGGTGGAAGTGTCTTCTTTTCGATCGGGGTCCATGTCTTGGGCAGTGGGACCCAGCAGCGTTCCCCCATCAACCGTGGGCAACACGAGTATTCCCTTCGACACCTTGTCTGGCACGGGAAACAAGATGGTTTGCACCAACGGGGCTGGTTTCTTGTCGAGAAGGATGTATTCACCTTTTCGCGGGTACAGTTCGGGGCAGGGGGCACCCGCCATGCGCGAGATCTCGTCGGAGAAAAGTCCCGCCGCGTTTACCACGATGTCGCACGGATACGTTGCACTGGGGGTCTGCACCGACACCACTTTCCTCTTTCCCTGTTCTTCCACCGTTTGGACTCCGTTCACTTCTTCTCCCAAGCGCAACTGCAATCCATTCTTTTTGGCACTTTCCACCGCGGTGATGGCAACCATCCATGGTTCGGTTATTCCGGCTTGTGGGCAGAAGAATCCTGCCTCCACGTCCGGTCGAACGTTGGGTTCTCGCGCCAACACTTGTTCCCGCGAATGGATGGCACAGCCTTCGACCCCGTTTTCCCGGGCTTTTTGCATGAGTTCGTCCAAAACCGGGAGTTCGCTGGGGCGGAATGCCAGCACGTAGGAGCCGGTACGTTTCAGGTCAAAGTGTAGTTCGCTCTGCAGCTGGTCGTACATCTGGTTCCCGGGAAAACAGAAACGTGCGCGGACCGAACCCGGGGGATCGTCGTACCCCCCATGCAAAATCGCAGAATTGGCCTTGGAAACACCCCAACCCACATCCAATTCCTTTTCGATCAGGGTTAGTTCGCACTCGTAGCGCGAAAATTCTCTCGCGATGAGAGCTCCGATCACCCCACCGCCAACCACAACCACGTTCAACTTTCTCTCCATCCGTACCCTCCTTCATGCAAAACGCCGCAACCGATTCCACGGTTGCGGCGCGCTCTATTCTCTGCCACAGGTTCTATTCAGTTATGGTTCGAATTCGGGGAAAATCAGTCGCGGGTGAACGGCAGCAGTGCCATTTGCCGGGCTCGCTTGATGGCAGCCTTGATCAACCTCTGGTGCTTGGCGCAATTCCCATTGATGCGCTTGGGCATGATCTTTCCCTTGTCGCTCATGTACTCTTTCAAGAAGTTCACATCTTTGTAGTCCACGTAGTCCTGCTTCTTGGAGCACAGCTGGCACTTTTTTATTTTTCTTCTGCGGAATTTCCTCTTGTCAGTTGGTCTTGGCATTACATTTCTCCTCCCTGTTCGCGGTAAAAAAAGAACTCGCGCTGCTTAAAAAGGTACTTCGTCATCATCGGATGTCATCGGACCGTCCATCACGTCAACCTGGTTGTCCTCGTACGCGTTCTCCTCGTTCTTTCCCGGGGTGTCGAAACTCTCCTTGGAGTACGGCTCTTGCGAGGTCTCTTCCGGGTAGGAATGCGAGGCTGTTTGCGCAGAGGCTTTCGTTTCCATGAAACGCACCTGGTCGGCGACGACATCGGTGAAGAACTTGTCGGTCCCGTCTTGGGTTTTGAAACGGCTAATCTGCAGTCGCCCCTCCACGAGCACCAACCGTCCCTGGGAAAGGTACGATTTCACGAAGTCTGCGGTTTTTCCAAAAGTGGTGATGGGGATAAAATCCGTGACGGGTTCACTTCCTTTTTGCGACGAAAAAACGGGCCGATCAACCGCAAGCCGAAACGTGGCAATATGGGTGCCAGAAGTGGAGTACTTTTCTTCCGGATTTCGGGTTAACCTCCCAACGAGTACGACCCGGTTGTACGAGATACTCATTGCTTGGCCTCATCCTCCACTTCAAACTCGGGTTCCAGCTCTTCCGGTGGGATGGCTTGTTCGATTTCCACTTCCTCCACCACTTCCACGGAATCCTTTCCGCGGTTCTTCAAAAGCTGCTTGCGTTCTTCCTTCTCCATGTCGAACCTTCTCACGATCTGGAAGCGGATGAGCTCGGGGGTAACCTGGAACAAGGTGCGCAAATCGTCCAGTTTTTCCCCTCCGCTGCGAAAAAGGATGACGCTGTAATCTCCCTCGTTGAGCTTGGACTTGGGAAGCTTGTACGCCAACTTGCGAATACCCCAACGGTCGACCTTTTCAATCGTGCCGCGCACGCGTTCCACGATGTTGTTCTGTACCTTTTCCACCGCTTTTTCCCGTTCTTCCTCAGGGATTCGTGGATCAACGATGAACATGATTTCGTAAATTCTCAACTCAAAACCTCCTACGGACAAAGTCATTCTCTTGGTTTCCTCTTTGGTCAAAGGAAACAGGATGTGGATTCAAAAACGGCCTATTATAACACAAATCATGGGGAATTGACACTGCTACCCGTTTTTTTCCACGGGAGCATCCAATTCCAGCAAAATGGGGCAATGGTCCGATCCTTGGATTTCGGGGAAAATGGAAGCGGATTTCACGTGCGTTCGCAGTGATTCACTCGCGAAAAAGTAATCGATCCTCCAGCCCACGTTTCTTTCCCGGGCACGGGTTTTGAGATCCCACCAGGTGTACTGCCCGCCCTCTTGGCAAAACAGGCGAAACGTGTCCACGAAACCCGCCTGCACGAATTGATCCATCCACTGGCGCTCTTCCGGCAAGAAACCGGAGGTTTTCTCGTTTTCCTTGGGTCTGGCAAGGTCAATTTCCTGGTGGGCGGTATTGAAATCTCCGCATACCACCACCCCCAATCCCGCGGTGACGTCGCCACGGGCTTTTTCCAAGAACTTGTCGTAGAAGCCCATCTTGAACTGCAAGCGTTCCTTGGACGCCTTTCCGTTCGGGAAATACACGTTGTACAACACCCATTGCCCGAAGTCAATGCGCTGCAGCCTGCCTTCACCTTCGTAGGAATCGTGCCCAATACCGCTCTGCAATTCCGGAACGTTTCTCCGAAAGAAGGTGGCTACGCCGGAATACCCCTTTCTCTGTGCGGAATGAAAGGAAGAAACGTACCCGTTTGGAGAAAGGATTTCCCCGGAGAGTTGCTCGGTATGGGCTTTGGTTTCTTGTAGGCAAACCACGTCGAAGCCTTGGGAAAACAGCCATTCAAACGCCCCTTTTTTGAACGCTGCCCGGATGCCATTTACGTTCCACGAAAGAATTTTCATTTTCCTCTCCTCCTTTTTTTTGCATTATACCACCACCTCCGAAATGGGGGGTACGCGGTCCAAAATCGCCCCGAAGCATTGCCCGCTCTCATTTGGCAGGGTGGCAAAGTGTTTCGCCGAAGGAACTGGAATAATCTTCCTCATCTTGCGTCTGAAGTTTCACGATAACTAATGGAGGTGAAGACAGTCACATGAAAAAGATTCTCGTTCTCTCAGTGTTGTTGCCATTATTTTTCCTGGTGGGATTTGCTTACGTCAACGCGGATTACCAGAGCCCGATCACGGCAGTTGTAAAGGCAACGGCGGATGCTGTTGTTAAAATAGATGTCGAACGGACTGGAACCGTGGTAAGCGATCCTTTCTTCGATGAGTTCTTCCGGCGGTTCTTCGGAGAGGATCTGGACAATTTCGGCTACAATCGGAAGGAATCATCCGTTGGGTCCGGTTTCGTGTTCGACGAAAAAGGGCACATTTTGACGAATTTCCACGTGGTGGAAAATGCAGACTCCATCCGCGTCACTTTGCTCGACGGTACGGTGTACGACGCGGAGTACATCGGTGGGGATGCGGAAATGGACATCGCGGTCATTCAAGTGACGAATGGCGATGTGAGTAACCTGCCAAGGCTTTCTTTCGGCGATTCGGATTCGCTGCAAATTGGCGAATGGGCCATTGCGATTGGCAACCCGCTTGGCTTCCAGCATACCGTAACGGCTGGCGTGATCAGTGCTTTGGAAAGGCGTATTCCGAAACCGGATGGTGATGGGTATTACAACAACCTCATCCAAACAGATGCCGCTATCAACCCCGGCAACAGCGGAGGGCCGTTGTTGGACATCCATGGTGAAGTCATTGGGATCAACACAGCCCTTGTCAATCCCATGGAAGGAGTGAACCTGGGTTTTGCGATCCCCGTGAACATCGTGAAATCGTTCTTGGATGAAATCATTCGTTTCGGAAAAATCCAAAAAGCCTACCTTGGGGTAACCATCATGGCTATCGACGAGGATACCCAGAAAGCGCTGGGATTAAGCTCGCAAAAAGGAGCTCTCATCGTGGAAGTGGCCCCGGATTCTCCCGCCCAAAAGGTCGGACTCAAGCCACAAGATATCATCCTGGAAATCAACGGGAACATCGTGGAGAACCACAGTCACCTTTCGGGTTTGATTCGCAGTTTTTCTTCCGGTGCCATCGTTTCCTTGAAGGTAGACCGAGACGGGCAGATCCTGAATATCCAAGTTTCCCTTGGTACTTTGGAGGAGGAGGAGCAAACTGCAACGGTGCAAGAGCAAGCTCCACCACTTCCCGATACCTCCTTGGTTTATTTGGACATTTTGGGCTTTTCGGTAAACGAGTTGGATGAAGCGCAACGGCAACAGTGGGGGATTCCCGCATCTGTGAATGGCGTTGTGATTTCCGAAGTCCAGGAGGGAAGCGTTCCGGAGAAAATGGGCATTGAACCGGGTGCTGTTTTGATCAGCATCAACCGCCAATCGGTAACCACGGTAGCCAAGTTGCAATCCATCGTCGACAACTTGCAAGAGGGAGATTCGGTTGCCTTGTACCTGTTCATTCCCAACCAGGGATATTTCATGGCTTCTTTCCCATTGTAACAACCACTCGGCCCGGGGAATCCCCGGGCCAACTCATTTTGAGGAGGAAAGATTATGAAAAGAAGGTTCGTTTTCTTGCTGTTGAGTGCTCTTCTCGTTTTCTCCGTGTTTGCGGCAAACGGGGAACTGGAACCCCGGAAGATCATCATTGTCCCCGAAGAACCCGCTTCTTTCGAGGTATACATTGACCTGAACAAACCCCAAGGTTCCGTGTACCAACCCGGCGAAATCATTTCCATGACCGTTCGTACCACAAGGGATGCCTACGTGGTCATATACGATACCGATCCCACGGGAAGTACGTACGTGCTTTTTCCCAACCAGTACCAACCGGATAATTTCGTGCGGGCAAATCAACCCGTAAAAATCCCCTATGGCTACAAGATGAAGGTGGGAGAGGATCGCGGGAAGGAGTACTTGCAAGTGGTTGCCAGTACGCAGCAGTTTACCGCCTACGATTCCTGGTCGCGCGGCTTCTCCACCAATCCCTACCCCTTTGTCACCAGTAATTCCGAAATGGAACTCAAGCCCTATATTCAACGTATCATCATCGAACCAGGAGATTCCCAACCCCAGTGGACCAGCACGATGACCTTCTTCTACGTGGGTATGCAACCTCCGACGAATGGCACCGTGGAGTTTGTGACCAATCCATCCGGTGCCCAGGTGATGATCGATGGCAACTGGACTGGCCAGACCACACCTTTCAAGACGGTGTTAACCGCAGGAAACCACTTCGTGCGTTTCTACAAGAGTGGATACCAAGCCGTTGAGAAGGATTTTTACCTCTCACCGGGTAGTTACATCCAAGTCACCGGGCAGCTGCAGCCCTTGGTGCAGTACGCCAATGCCACCATTTACTCCAGCCCTTCGGGTGCCACGGTACTCTTGGACGGTGTGCAGCAGGGAGTAACCCCGCTTACCATTCAAAGTATCGTGCCCGGGTACCACACCATTCGTATCCAAAAAGACGGGTACCAGCCAAAAGAGCAATCGGTACAATTTGCTCCCGGCGAAAGCAAAACCATCAACGCAGCCTTGAACCCCTTAGTCATCAACGGAACGCTGCAGGTGTTCGTGCAACCCGCCGACTCCCAAATTTTGCTGGATGGCATCAACTACGGAACGGCCAACGGGCAGATGACCCTTGTGGTGCAACCCGGGAACCATACCTTGCAAGTGCAGAAGAACGGATACGCGCAGTTCTCCCAGGATTTCTACGTGCAATCCGGGGAAGCCAAGGTTTTCAACGTCACGCTGCAACCTCTGGCAGGCAAATTTTCCGTGCGTTCCAGCCCCTCGGGTGCCGACATTTTCATCAACGGCAGTTCCACGGGGGAGACCACCTCGGAAACGTTCGAAATGAGTCCAGGGGTCTACCAACTCACCCTGAAAAAATCGGGGTACCAGGACTGGACCACCACGGTGACCGTGCAATCCGGAGACAATCCCACCATCGAGGCCCAGTTACAACCCCTCATCGGGCAAGTCTTTATCACGCCAAACGTGTACGTACAACTCTACGTGGACGGCGAACGAAAGACCTCGATCTCTTCCATGAAAACCTATACCCTGGACCTCTCTCCGGGGATGCATGAAATCGTTCTCCTGGGGGAAGGCTATTTCGCCTACGTTTCCCGCATCTACGTGGAAGCCGGCAAGTCGTACTCCATGAACGCCACCTTGGAACCCATTTCCTGATTTCCAGGCTCTTTTGTGGAAAAGGGAAGAGTGTACCGCCTCTTCCCTTTTTTTTGCATGGTATAATCCAGGCAAATCGAAAAATGGAGGGAAAACTCGTGAAAAACAAGATACATTCGCTTTCGTTTTTTCTGGTTCTTCTCGTTTTGGGCTCCACTCTTTTGGGAGCCATTTCCATTGGCGCATTGGATTCCCTAACCGACTACGCGCAAGTTGTCATCGAGGGAGTCGTAACCGTCGTCCCTGGCCCATTTGAGAGGAACATTTTCGTTCTTCAAGATGCTACCGGTGGCATCAACGTGTACGGGCAGGGAGTGGATTTTTCCGATTTCCAGCTGGAACGGGGCGATACCGTGCGCGTGAAAGGGTACGTGTACACCCACCGGCAGAACCGGGAGGTGGTGGTGGAAACACCGCAACAGGTGGAGAAGCTGGAAATAAAATCTCCTCTTCCAGAGCCCCTTTGGCTCTCCCTTTCGGAGCTTTCGCTTCCCCATTTGCAAGGAATGCTGGTGCAGGTACACGGCAAGTTCTCTCGGGTGAATCCCCCGTACTTTTACATGGAAGACGAGTCGGGTGAAGGGCTTGTCTACATACGGGAGAACACGGGGATTTTCTTGAACGTTTCCGAGGGGATCCCCGCAACGGTCACGGGTGTGATTGGCCAGTACAACAACCTTGTGGAACTATGGCCCCGTTCTATGGAGGACTTGGTTCTCCCCGATGTGAACCCTCCGACACTGGAACGGGCACGTTTCTTGCCTCCAACCACACTGGCGATTCGATTCAGTGAACCGGTGGATCCCACGTCCATCGTCTCGGGAAAAAGCATCGTGGTGCGTGGCGGCGAAATCAGCCAGATCCATTTTCTTTCCGATAGGACGCTCCAAGTTTTGCTGGAGGATACCCCCGTTTCCCCGCTTACCCTTTTTGTACGTGGCGTGCAGGATTTCTCCGGGAACGTGAGCTTGCTGCGAAAAATGGAAGTTCCCCTTGTTTCGCCAGTAACGGTGCTTTTCGACGAATCCCACGGGCAAACCGCCGGCAACGCGGATTGGACCATAACAGGGGGGTTTTCCGATTTCGCGGATGCCCTTTCCCAGGAAGGTTTTGAGGTTCTGCCAAGTGTGGGCAGCTTTTCGGAAGACCTTCTTCTCTTCTGCGACGTGCTGGTGCTTTCGGAGCCAAACCGCCCCTACGATCCCCAGGAAATCGCGCAAATCCTTGCTTTCCTCGGTGAGGACGGCAAAGGCGTCTTTTTCATTGCCGACCACGGGGGAGCGGATCGAAACGGCAACGGTTGGGACGCGGTGCGGATTTTCAACGTGTTTGCCGGACCGGAGATCGGTTTTTCCTTTACCGGCGACGACATGGAAGCCCCGGATGTCCCTGGGCCAGTGCATGCTCCCTTTGGAAACGACGTGCAGCGTGTGGGGCTTTGGAATGGAAGCTCCATCCAAATACAAAGCGGCGTGGAAAATGTCCACACCGCCTTATCTTTCGAGGGAAAACCATACATCGTGTATGGCAACCTTTCGGATGGGCGTTTCGCCGCCATTGGTGACAGTTCCCCCTTCGATGACGGAACCGGGGCCGCGGGAAACCAACTGTACAACGGCTGGTTCCTGTACGACAATGCCCGTTTGGGGGTGCAAGTCGTGCGTTGGCTGGCGGGGATACCCAATCCGTAATGCCGTAGGCCCGTGACGTTCCTTGGTCGGGTTTCCTACTGCAGAACGGCGGGAACGATGTTCACCTGAACGTCGGAGACCCAAAGTTCGGCCCGGTTGTTAGAACCGGAACAGAGCGCGGTTAGTCCCACCTTGATGTATTGCACGCCAGACGTTACGTCGGGGTAGAATACCACGGATAGCGGCTGCAGTGTATTTAGTGTTCCCTCCTCCAAGTACGTGATGACCTCGTTGTCGTAGCGGTAGGGAGACAGGGAAAGGGGATAGCGAGAGGTGGTCCACAGTTGTGCCTTGCCGTAATCCGGGCGGGGAAAGGAATTTTGCGCCACAGGCTCCTTGAACAGCTGGACCACAAGGCCAGCGGCGGAGAAATTCTGGTTGGGTGCACTACCATCGTCGAACAGGTTGGCCTGGATATTCGCACTCACCAGGATCGCTTTTCCTTCAAGGCCCCCGGGCACAGCGATGATCCTCTCTGCTTCCATCATGTCGGGACCTTGCAGGCTCAAGTGCAAGTAGCGGTTTCCCCCGGAGTTCTCGTAGTCCCAGTTTGCCTGGCTTCCTTTGCGGTAAAAGGTCCAGTGGTCCAACGAGTCGGAGAAATCCTGGGAAAAAACCGCCATTCCCGGCACCGGGGCAAACTGGGCCAGGAGGGCTTGGAGTTCCACGAGGAATTCGGGGCATGCCATTCGGATGTGCGCCTCCTGGTACAAGGCCATGAATTTTTGGTAGAGGTCCACTTCCAGCACGCACCCGGTGGTGGGAACCACCAGGCACCACTGTTTTTGTTTTCCCAGGTTCAGCCCCAAGAGACTTGTGACCAATACAAGAAGCACGAGTCCGGTTAACAGGAATCGTTTCATGGATAATCCTCCTTTTTTGCATGTTTGGATTCATTATAGCAAATGCGGGCCCCCTGGCGGAAGCAAGGGGGAATTTCGTCAGACATTGGGAGGTTCACATGGTTGCGGAACACGAGAAATGGACAGCATGGCTCAACACTCTTCCCCTCGACCCTCGGGTGACCTTTTGCCACCTGTGGCTCAAATCGGAGGGGACTGGCTTTTCCTTCACGGGAGAGGTGGATTCCCGTCAAACATTGTCCCTGGTAGCGCAGCTTTTTTCCCGCGATTTCCCGCAAGCAAATGCACGGGTTTCGTGGAACGTTTCCCTTCTTCCCCCGCAAAACCGCGGGGATGTTCTTTTTGCCATGGTTCGGGTTCCGGTTTGCGACATGCGACAAGATCCGCGCTTCCGGAGCGAGCGCACCAACCAACTGCTTTTTGGGGAGTGGGTGCGGCTGTTGCGCGTGGACAAGAACCCCTACCTGCTCGTGCAATCGGAGAAAACCCGTTACATTGGGTACGTGCACCGCTCGACCCTGGATTTTTGTTCCGAAAAGCAGAAGCAGCAAATGAACCAGCTTCCCCTTTTCCACGTATGCTCGCGCTTTGCGTTCTTGGAATCGGGCGGGGCAAACCAGGAGGATCTGGGATGGTGCCCTATGGGTGCGGACTTCCCGGTCGATATTGTTCCGGATAAAGGCAAGTGCCGGGTTGTGTTACCTTCGCAAAGCTTTTGGGTGAACAAAGACGAGGTGCAAGAGAAAAGAGCCTTTGATCGCGGAATGTTGCGCGCAGAATTGCACGCGTACGTGCGAAATTTCCTTCGCGTGCCTTACCTGTGGGGAGGAAATTCCCTTTTTGGAACGGATTGTTCCGGCTTTGCGGGCCGGATGTACGATTTCTTCGGGCGAACCATCCCCCGGGACGCGGACATGCAACAGGCAGCATGTGAAGCCGTGCCCTTCGAAAAACTGCAACCGGGGGATTTGGTCTTCTTCCCTGGCCACGTGGGGGTGTACGTTGCAGACGGCTGGATCGTGCACGCCAACGTAACCCTGGGTGGGGTCACCTGGTCCCAAATCCAGAACCCCCAAACCGGGTACGACCAGAAACTGCGGGAAGATATGACAGGGTGTGGTCGGTTTTAGCACTTCGAGAAAGACAGAGGGCCGCTTTTTCAAGCGGCCCTCAAAAAAAAGACCCCGGGCGATACCTACTCTCACATGGGGTCACCCCCATACTACCATCGGCCGGGAGGAGCTTAACTGCCGGGTTCGGCATGGAGCCGGGTGGTTCCTCCTCCCGTATCGTCACCCAGGGCATTCTTTGCGAATCTCTGGAAAATGCATGGAACCGCGGTTAGGTCAAGGCCTCGGACAATTAGTACCGCTCGGCTCAACGCTTCACAGCGCTTACACCTGCAGCCTATCAAGGTACTCTTCTCGTACCGTCCTTACCCTTTCGGCGGGATACCTCATCTTAGAGCATGTTTCGCGCTTAGATGCTTTCAGCGCTTATCACTTACAGACGTAGCTACCCGGCTTATGCAATTGGCATCACAACCGGTTCACCAGTGGTCTACTCCCCCCGGTCCTCTCGTACTAGGGGGAACCCTCTTCAAGTATCCTACGCCCGCGACAGATAGGGACCGAACTGTCTCACGACGTTCTGAACCCAGCTCACGTACCGC
>DAOPKN010000015.1:0-44862 GCA_035391225.1 Thermotogota bacterium | reverse complement strand
GCTGCACTGAGCCTTTCCACGATTCAAACTTCCCAGGACAACATTTACACCGTTGATGTCACGGAAGTGCACTCCGGTTCGGTGATTGCCGAAGACGTCAAAGTGTCGACCAACCTGTTGAGCGGTGTGGTGCACCAGAACGTGGACGTGAAGTTTGCATCCAACACCGGTGTTGTCGTGGAATGGGACGAAACGGACAACGACTGGTCATTCACCGGTGGAACTGCAAATGCTGGAGAGACCTTTGTTCACCTTGCGGACCGCACCATGGTGCTTCACATTGGAGCCAACCAGAAGCAGGATATTGGAACTGGAATCGGCAACATGGGGTCTGCTGCCCTGGGCATTGACAACGTGCAAGTCACCAGTAACCCGCTTGCCAACGATGCCATCGGCAAAATCGACAATGCGATTTCGCAGGTTTCCGGGGAACGTTCCAAGCTCGGTGCGTTGCAGAACAGGCTGGACCACACCATCAACAACCTGGGTGTGACCATGGAAAACCTGACTGCTGCGGAAAGCCGGATTCGCGACGCGGACATGGCTGCGGAAATCATGGAATTCACCAAGCTGCAAATCCTGATGCAAAGTGCTAATTCCATGCTGGCCCAAGCAAACCAACTGCCACAGAACGTGCTGCAACTTCTGCGATAACCATTTTCTTCTACGAGCAATGCGAGCCCCGCGAATGCGGGGCTCTTTCATTTAAGAGTTTCCCCGTTTTTCCGATAAATCCCTTGATTCCATTCCTTTTTCGGGGTGATTGCATGGTTGATGTTGTTTCCTACCCAAACTGGTGGAAAGGGCAGGTGCCCGAAGGATACGACTTGGTTGTGGAAGGGAAAGGCAGGTTATTCCCTTCCTTGTTTTCTTGCCTGGACTACTTCGAGCACCTTTGTTTTCGTTCCTGGGTTCCGCTTCCGGAGTTGCGGGTTTTGCACCTGGGGTGCGGAACCGGTGAGCCGTTGCTGGAAATGGCGGTCCATTCTCCCGGGGCAACGATTTTCGCCACCGATTTTTTCCCCGAATCCCTGGAAATGGCCAAGGACTATGCCCGGCAAATCGGTGTGTCCAACATCCACTGGCTGGAACCGGGTGATTGGGGGAACTTGGGAGAGCTGGACATGGTGCTTTCCACCCGTCCCCTCCAGCATTGGGGGGAACTCCTCCCCCAACTGCACGAGCTCCGCTCCATTTTGGGCGAAAGGGGCATTTTCCAGGTTTTTTCCTACACGGGTTCGGAGCCCGAGAAGAATCTTCTTTTCCCCGACGAATCGGAATCGTGGAAGGAAGGGCATCTCTCGCTGGAAGAAGCTTCCGTGTTGGTGGAGAAACTCCTGGTTTCGCCCGTTCCAGCCGGAATTGACACCTTTCGCGGGGTGAACCAACTTTTCCAGGAGGCGGGGTTTTCGCTGCTTTCGGGAATCCATCCCAAGAACTATGATCCTTCCAGTTACCTTCCGGATGACAAGTACGATGCGCTTCTCTCGGGCCTTTCCCCGCTTCAAAGGGGTTTTCTTTCGGAACAGCTCCATGCACGCTTCCTTCGGCATGCCATGGTCTTTTCCAAGCAACCTCTCTCCCTACCCAAGTGGGAGCTGGGAAGCCCGGAATGTGCAAGTTGGATCCCGTTCCAAACCCCTTTCGCGGGGGCGGCCCGGAAGGACGACCGCATTCTGCTGGGGCTTGTGCATGGTCGGTTGGCATTGCAGGAAGGGGTGGAATTCGAGGATCTGAGCCTGCCGGAGAAGTACTTCCAGGTGTTCCAGACCATCGATGGAAAGAAAACACTTGAGCAAGTGCACCGCCGCTTCCTTCCCATGTCCTGGGAAGATTTCCGCGCCTTCGTCCAACTTCTGTTGGAAAGTGAGCTCATTTACCTACATGAGGGGGAAACGTCATGAACCTGTGGGAGCACATGAAGCAGTTCGAGAAGCAGGTGTTCTCGTACGAGCTCCAAGAAGCGATGGAAACCCTGAACCAGTTCATTGAGCAGGTGAACCAGCTTGTTCCTTCCTGGGGAGAGGCAAAGGTGAAGCGGGTAAACGACGTCCTCCTTCGCGTGAACGAAGCCCTGCAAAACCAGGATTTCCTTCTTGCCTGCGACTTGGTGCGCGTTCCGTTGCAAGCGGAGCTCAAAAAAAACTTGAATTGAAAGTGGGAATTTCCATGCCAAAACGAAAGAAGCAAAACAATCCCTTCTTTTCCACCACGATGCCAGACCCCACCGCCCAAGCACGTTCCAAGAGCGTTCAAGACATGGCACAGATCCAGGGGCTCATCAAAACGTTGTCTACCCAGGTTCCGCTTTTCCCGCTGTCTGTGAAGAACGCCGATGACCCCGAGAACCTGGTGCTGGAAAAGGAAGGTGCCAGGGTTTTCCTGTTGAGCCACTTTGATCGGGAGAACGAGCTGAAGAACATGTTTGCCAACGTGGACCCGGAAATTGAGTTTCTCATCCTTTTTGGCATCGGAAACGGCCAGGCGATCGAGTATGCCCAGCAGCATTTCCCGAACCTCGAGAGGGTGGTTGTGGTGGAACCTTCCGTTCAGGTTCTCAAGGCAGCCTTGCGTAGGAACCCGGTGGTGCAACGCATTGCCAAGGCGGGAACGGTAACCTTCATGTACAACAAGCAACCGGAAGATACCGCGCAAAGCCTGGCGCAAAATATCCAGGAGAATATCCGGAAAAAATATGGCGCGGTTTTCTACGTTTCCTACCGCACGCTTTTCCCGGGGTACTACGAGAAGATGATGGAGTTGCTGGTTCTGCAGGTACGCCAAACCGCCAGCAACATGGTGGTCGTGGAGCATAACATGTTCTTGAAGACCCAGAACGTGCTCAACAACCTTCCCGTTCCCAGTCTGGATATCGAGGAATTGTTGTCCATGCTTCGTGGAAAACCCGCCATCATGGTGTCGGCGGGTCCCTCGCTGAACAAGAACATGCACCTGCTCGAAGAGGCGAAAAAGAAATGCTTCGTGGTGGCAGTGGGGAGTGCGGTGAAGATCTTGCATTCCAACGGGATCTTGCCCCATGTTCGCGCCGCATTTAGCCCGTACCCGGATGAGAACGTGGTTTTCGATGGCATCGACGATTTCCAAGGGGTTCCGCTGGTCTTTTCGAACACCCTGGATTTCATGGTGGTGAAAAAATACGACGCGCCCAAGTTTCGTATGGTGATGGCAGGCGACCCTATCTCCCGGTTCGTGTATACCCGCTCCGGGGTGAAACATGCCCTGGTCGGTGGGGGAGGTACTATCGCCAACGTGACATTTGACCTGTTGTGCCGCGCGGGGTGCAGCAAGGTGATTTTGATGGGCCAGGACCTTTGCTACACCGACAACAACCTGTACGCAAAGGGTTCGTGGTCAAACCCGGTGGTTTCACAGGGCGCAGCGGGGTTGCTCCCAGAAAAGGATATCTTTGGTAACCGGGTTTTTACTTCCAAGGCCTTCCTGGGATTGCGCCACGATTTCGAGCAGGCCATGAAGGCGTACGCGAAGCAGGGAACACAATTCCTGAACGCCACCGAGGGAGGCTTGCACCTGGAAGGAAGCCAGGACCTTCCATTGGAAGACGTGCTGGATGCGATTACCCAGGAAGTGGACTTTGGAACGCTGATTCACAAGGCGTTTGAACAGGCCTCGACCATTGAGAGTGCGGAAAAAGTGGAAAAAGAACTGGATAAAGTACTGGATGGATTGGCCAGCATCCTGGAAATCAACGAGCAACGCCGCCAGGCGTTGCAGCAAGTGTTGGGGCAGGAGGATGTGGCGTTGCCCAACGTCTATCGCCAGTTGCAAGAGGTAGAGAAATTCGAGGGCAAACTCATGGCCATTCCGGTCTATGCACAAGTGCTCATGCCCGAGTTGCGCAGCCAGCTGTTTGCCGTGAAGACGTCGCACCAGTACAAGGGCAACGATGTTGGGGAAAAAGCCAAGTCGTTGAGCAACACGTTGATTGGCTACACCGGGAAAGTGTTGGAATATGCACGCTTTTTCCACGAAACCGTTTCCCGTGTTCTGCAAAAAGGGGTGAAGTGAACATGTTTCCCGGACGAAGCGAAACAATCGTGGCCACGGTGGAAGCACGCATGCGCTCTTCCCGTTTACCGGGAAAGGTTCTGCTTGAGCTTGCAGGAGAGCCCGTGTTGCTTTTCCTGGTGGAGAGGTTGCGGCGTAGCCGGTACGTGGACGAGGTGGTCGTAGCCACCACGGTACATCCCGACGACGATGCCATTGAGCGGACATGCATGCAGAAGAAGGTAGCCTGCTTTCGGGGGAGCGAGGAGGATGTTTTACGGCGTGTTCTCGACGCTGCCCGAACCAACAGGGGGCAACTCATCGTTGAAATCACGGGCGATTGCCCTTTCGTGGACCCTGCCCACGTGGACGAGATGATCGAGATGTTCTACTCCGGTGATTACGATTACGTTTCCAACATGGGCAACCGGCCCTACCCGGTGGGGTTCGAAGTGCAGGTTTTCCCCACCGCAGTGTTGGAAAAGGTGAACGAGCTTACCCAAAACCCCGCGGACCACGAACATGTTTCGCTGTACATCTACACCCATCCAGAACTTTTTCGCGTTGCGCACCGCGAAGCACACGACGACATGTATCATCCGGATATCGAAGTGACCCTGGATACCGGGGAAGATTACCGGTTGCTTCGAGATATCGCCCAAGAACTCCACCCCCGCAATCCCCATTTTTCTGCGGGCGATGTCGTGCGTTTGTTGCGGCAACACCCGGAATGGATCGAGCGATCCCGCAGCGGCGAACGCAAGTACGCTGCCGATTTCTTGGAAGAACGAATGCGGCATGAAGAACCGGGAAAGTAAACTTGTTGCAGTTGTAGTGGGTGCGGGAAAAATGGGGGCATTCTACGATGGCCCCACTTCCACAGAAATCTTCTCCCACGCCCACGCTTTCTTGAGAAACCCCGATACCACACTCTTGGGGTTCGTAGACCCCGATGCACAGGCAAGAAAAAAGGCAGCAGAGTTGTGGAACGCTCGTCCTTTTTCCACGTTGGAAGAAGCGTTTTCCTCCGGGCCAGTGGACCTGGTGTCGGTGGCTGTCCCCGACCATCTCCATGCCCAGGTTCTGCAAGAAACCCTTCGTTACTCCCCGAAAGCCATCCTTCTCGAAAAACCCGTGGCTTCCTCGTTGGAACAGGCGCGGCAAATCCGTTCGCTTCTTTCCCGAAACCCCGTACCGGTTTTGCTGAATTACTCGCGGAGGTTTGATAGTAGTTGCCAGCAATTGCGAGCACGAATCTGGCGCAACGAGTTGGGGAAATTCCAGGGTGGGGTTGGTACGTACTGCAAGGGGCTGTTCCACAACGGCTCCCACTTGGTGGACCTGTGCCGTTTCTTGCTGGGTGAGGTTTGCGGTACGCTGGGCGTGGAAAGGAAGTTGGGTTTCTCCGCGTCAGACCCTTCGGTTTCCGGTATGCTTTTTTTCCCGGGAAACGCAGTGGTTTTCCTCCAGGGGTTGGAGCACCGCCATTACTGGGTGTTCGAGCTTGACCTTTTCTTTGAGAAAGGACGGGTCCGTTTCGAGGACTCAGGTTTTTCCATTCAGAATTTCCTGGTGAAATCCCATCCCCTTTTCCCCGAAAGCACCGACATCTTCCCCGGGCAAAAAGAGGAGACAGGCCTCGGGTCCGCCCTGGAAAATGCCGTTCGAAACCTCGTAGGGTGTGCCCAGGGAAAGGAAAAGCCACTGTGCTCGGTGGAGGATGGCGTACGGGTGTTGGAGATCTGCCAGCAGATGAAGGATTCGTTGCCATGAAAACAAGAAAAGCCCTGCTTTTTGCCCGAGATCCCGGGGCTGCCAACACGGTCATTCCCCTTGTCTCCCCGCTGCAGGAACGGGGAGTGGACGTTCTTCTTGTGGGAAAAGATGCGGCGAAAAGCCGTTTCGCGCTTTTCCAGCTGCCATTCCAGGAGTTGGCAGAAGAACTTCGGCTTTCCACGAGCCAATGCCGCTGGCGGGAAGAGAACGTGGACCTGTTTGCCAGGTTCCTGCAGGACAACCAGGTCGACCTTGTGGTAACGGGAACGGGGTCGGATGACTTTTCCGAGAAGTACCTCTGGTTGGCTGCAAGGCGAAGGGGTATTCCTTCCTTGGCCATCCTGGACCACTGGCTGAACTTCGGGGTTCGTTTTTCCAGGTTCCCGCTTCTGGAGCTGGCTCGCTACGAGGAAAACAAGGAACATGATTGTGTTCCCACGATTATCTGCGTGTTGGATGCATCCGTGAAGCACGAAATGGTCGAGCAGGGCTTTTCCCCAGAGATCATCCAGGTTACCGGTCAACCTTACTTTGACCTTTTGCTCCGGCAAGCCCAGGCCGTTCAACCCGAACGGGTGGACGAGTTCCGTGAAAAGGTGATGGAATTCCCGAAAGATGGCAAGCTGCTTTCCTTCATCTCGGAGAACATCAGCGAAGCGGAAAAGGGGCAGGACCTGGAGAAGTATTTCTGGGGATACACCGAACGCTTCGAGTTGGAAAACGTTTTGCGGGTGGTGAAAAATCTCTCGGGAAAACACCCACCCATCACGCTTCTGGTGAGGCCTCATCCCAATGAAGTTTTGGACGTGTACTCCGATTTGCTCTGCTCCAAGCGTGGGAAGCATTTTTCGGTGGTCCTTGACCGGAAAGCGGACCCTTTTGTTTTGATGAAAGCGTCCGATTTACTAATCGGGATGACGTCGATGTTTCTCATCGAGGGAGCAATTTTGGGCCGACCGATTCTTTCGGTACAGGTTGGGCTTTCCCGGCCTGATCCTTTCGTGCTTTCGACGAGGGGCTATGCTCCGTCGGTACTGGATTTGGTTACCCTGCGACAACGGTTCGAAGATTTCTTCGCGGGAAAGGAACTCCCGGGGAAGCCTTTTTCCATTTCCCCGGGATCTACGCAAAAAGTGATGCACATTCTGGAGGGATGGCTATGAGTGAGTTGGCACTGTTTGGCGGAAAAAAGGTGCGAGACAAGGTTTTCCCAGCCTACCGCGTGATCGGGGAAGAGGAAAAAAAGGCTGCGCTTCGCGTGCTCGAATCGGGGATCCTCTCGCGCTACCTCGGAAGTTGGCACCCTGATTTTTACGGGGGACCGGAAGTGAAAGCCCTGGAGGAGAAATGGGCGAAGTATTTCGGGGTGAAACATGCCGTTTCGGTGAATTCGGCAACATCCGCGCTGTACGTTGCAGCGGGAGCCTGTGGAATTGGCCCCGGGGACGAAGTCATCGTATCTCCCTACACCATGTCAGCCTCCGCAACCGCCCCGCTGATCTTCAACGCCATCCCGGTTTTCGCGGATATCGAACCCGATTTTTTCTGCCTTGACCCACAGAGCGTGGAAAGAAACATCACTCCCCGTACCCGCGCAATCATCGTGGTGGATATCTTTGGGCAACCCTACGATGCGGATGCCATCAACGCAATTGCCAAACAGCACGGCCTGAAGGTGATCGAGGATGCTGCCCAGGCACCGGGAGCGATGCATGGCAACCGGTTCGCGGGAACTTTGGGAGACATCGGCGTTTTTTCGTTGAACTACCACAAGCATATCCACACGGGCGAGGGGGGAATCGCCGTGACCAATGACGATGCCCTGGCAGAAAAGATGCGCATGATCCGTAACCATGCCGAGGCGGTCGTGGACGATCGGGCTTTCCCCGATCTTGTGAACATGGTGGGTTTCAACCTCAGAATGACCGAGTTGGAAGCAGCGCTTGCTTCCGAGCAACTGGAAAAGTTGGATTCCCTGTTGGCGCAGCGACGTGACAACGTGTTCTTCTTGAACCAGCTTCTTTCCAACCTCCCAGGAATTTACCCCGCAAGGGAGCGTCCCGGTTGCAAGCATGCTTTTTACGTGCATCCCATCCGTTTCGTGCAACAAGAGGTGGGGGTTTCGCGCAAGCGATTCGTGAAGGCACTGGTGGAAGAACTCTCCCCCATCGAGCTACGCGAGCACGAGGGTATTGCACTCGGCGAAGGTTACGTCAAACCCTTGTACCTCCAGTCCATGTACCAGAAACGTATTGCTTTCGGAAAAAAGGGGTGCCCGTTCCACTGCCCCTGGTACCAAGGAAACGTTTCCTACGAAAAAGGGATTTGCCCCGTGTGCGAGAGAATGCATTTCGAAGAGTTGATCACCCACGAAATGATTCGCCCCCCCATGGCCCACCACGACGTGGAAGATGTAGCACGGGCGTTCGAGAAGGTCTGGAAAAACAGGGAGGAATTGCACGATGCGTGACCGGGTGTTCCTTGAAGGCGAGCGGTTGTACCTTCGAATCCTGGAACCGGCGGACATCGAAGGGAATTACCAGCACTGGTTCGACGACCCGCTGGTGTGCCAGTTCAACGCCCACCATCATTTCCCCCTGTCGCGCTCGCAGTTGGAAGGGTACGTGAATGGGGTTTCCTCTTCGACCAGCGACCTCGTGCTGGCGATGGTTCTGAAGGAGCGAAACCTGCACTTTGGGAATATCTCCCTTCAAGGGATCGACTGGGTTAGCCGAAACGCGGAATTTGCGATCATCATGGGGGAAAGGGATTGCTGGGGAAAGGGGTTGAGCAAGGAAGCTGCCGGCTTGATCCTGCAGCATGGCTTTGCCCAACTAAACTTGCACCGGGTTTACTGCGGCACCTCCTCGCAAAACATCCCCATGCAACGGCTGGCAAGAGCAATGGGCTTCGAGCAGGAAGGTACGAGGAAGCAGGCGATCTTCAAGCACCACGAGTACTTCGACCTTGTGGAATTCGGGCTGCTGGAAAGCAATTGGGACGTGGAAAAAGCCCTTCCACGCAAACGCTTCCCCGATCCTTCCGCACAGGGAGGATGAGCAGGAATGGAAAAGGAATCCATCCATCTGGAAAGCGACCAACTGTTGTTGCGCACGGTAACCCTTTCGGACTGCTCCCCACGGTACTTGCAATGGCTAAACGATCCCATGGTGAACCGCTACCTGGAAACGCGCTTCCAGGAACAAAGCTTGGCCTCCATCCGCGAATTCGTGCAAGCCATGTACCAAAACCCTTACCAGTTCTTGCTTGCAATCGTGGAAAAAGGAAGCTCCCGGCATATTGGGAATATCAAGTTGGGACCTGTGAACCCTTTTCACCGTCACGCCGACGTGAGCTACTTCATCGGGGAAAGGGACTGCTGGGGCAAGGGGTATGCCACCGCGGCGATTCGACGCGTTTGTGCTTTCGGCTTTTCGGACGTGGGATTGCACCGCATCCAGGCGGGTGTGTACGAGAGAAACCTGGGGAGTATTCGGGCCTTGGAAAAAGCGGGATTCACTCGTGAAGGCCAGATGCGGCTGCAGCTGGAGTCCGACGAAGGGTGGCAAAACCACGTGTTCTTTGGATTGTTGAAGGAGGAGTTTTCACGATGATCATGGCAATTATCCAGGCAAGAATGGGATCCAGCCGGTTGCCCGGGAAAGTCCTGATGGACCTGGCAGGGGAAACGGTGCTTTTTCGGGTTGTGGAACGTGTCAGGCGCTGCCAGAAGGTGGATCGCGTGGTCGTGGCCACCACCCTTTCCAAATCAGATGATCCGATCGAAACGCTTTGCGTCCAGAAGAACGTGGGATGCTTCCGCGGAAGCGAGGAGGACGTTCTGGACCGCTATTTCCAGTGTGCGCTTCACTTCGGCGCCCAAGCTACGGATGCCATCGTGCGCATCACTGCTGACTGCCCGCTCCTTGACCCAGCTGTAGTGGACCACGTGGTGCAAAGGTTCCTTTCCACTTCCTGCGCGTACGCTTCCAATATCAACCCTCCCACCTTCCCGGATGGCTTGGACGTGGAGGTTTTCTCCCACGCATCCTTGCAACGGGCTTGGAAGGAGGCTCGGATGGCTTCCGAAAGGGAACATGTGACAGTGTACATCCGGAACCACCCCGAGTGGTTTGCCAGCGAGAACGTGCAAAACCGTGAAGATTGGTCCCACTTGCGATGGACCCTGGACGAACCCGAAGACTACCACATGCTCTCTTGCGTTTTTTCCCATTTTGCGACGAGGAACATGCTTTTTGGCATGGAAGAGGTGTTGGATTTCCTGAAAGATAACCCCGACGTACAGCGCTTGAATCGAAAATTCCTCCGCAACGAGGGATTGCAAAAGTCCTTGGATAACGACCACGAGGTGTGTCCTCCTCCCCCGCGCATTCCCGCTGCACAAGAAAAGGCAGGTGGACAGAATTGATGGACAAGCTTTGCCTTGGTACCGCGCAATTCGGCATGCGGTACGGGGTGAACAACCCGGGGCGAAAACCCAGCCGGGAGGAAGTGTTCGAAATGCTCGATTTCGCACGTCTTGAGGGTATCATGCTTTTCGATACCGCTCCCGCGTACGGAAATGCCGAGGAACTCTTGGGTGAGTACGTTCGGTTGCGTGGCCTGGACACTTCTTTCCCAGTAACGACGAAACTCAAACCCGGCGTCCTGGAAGAAAGTCCGGGGAATGCCCGGCACGTGGTGGTAACCGAAGCGCAGCAATCGTTGAAACGCATGAACCTGAAGCAGCTGGAGGGATACTACCTACATACCCCCGGTTACCTCTACCACGATGATGTCATGGAGGGGCTGCAGCAGATCAAGGAATCCGGGCTTGCCAAGCACGTCGGGGTTTCAGTGTACGAGGTAGCCGACGCCTTGTTCGCGGCAGATAGCGGTATCTTGGATCTGATCCAGCTACCGTACAGCATCTTTGACCAGAGGATCGACCAGGGAGACTTTTTCGAACGAGCGGGCAAAAACAACGTGGTTGTCCACGCGCGAAGTGCTTTCTTGCAAGGGTTGCTGGTCATGGACCGCGAAAAGATTCCACAGCACCTACAAGGCGCTCGCGTATTCTTGCAGCAACTCGATGCACTGCTGGAAAAAAGTGGGGTAAACCGGGTACAGGCCTGCATGCTCTTTTCCTTGACCCATCCAGGGATCGACGCGCTGGTTTTCGGTGTGGATTCCCTCCCCCAGCTTCAGCAATACGTCCGCGTGGCCAAAGACCCGCCAAGGTGCCCGGAACTCCTCGAAGAGCTGCATGCTCGTTTCCAGCACATGGACCGGAAAATCATTCTTCCCAATCTCTGGGAACCGAACCCGAAAGGGGAAAAGAATGGAGGAAAAAAGGCATGAGCCATGGTTTTGAAAAAAGCAACGCGTTGCTGCAAAAAGCCCTGGGACTGACTCCCCTTGGGGCACAGACGTTTAGCAAGAGTTTCCGGTACTTTTGCGCGGGAAATTCCCCGAGTTTCCTGGAGAGGGGAAAGGGATGTCGGGTTTGGGACGTGGACGGAAACGAGTTCGTGGACTTCATCTGCGCACTTGGCCCCATCACAGTGGGATACAACGACGAACGGGTGAACCATGCTATCACCCAGCAGTTGCAGAAGGGCATCATCTTTTCCCAACCATCTCCCATCTCCGTGGAATTGGCAGAGAAGCTTTCCCAAATCGTGCCCTGTGCCCAAATGGTTCGTTTCGTGAAAAATGGTTCCGATGCGACTTCCGCAGCGATACGACTCGCACGGGCTTTTACGGGGCGAGACCACGTGGCAGTTTGCGGTTACCACGGCATGCAGGACTGGTACATCGGCTCCACGGTGAATCGCCGAGGCGTTCCCGGAGCAGTGTGTGACCTTAGCCATTCCTTTTCCTACAATGACCTCGATTCCCTCCGGGCTTTGCTTGGGGAATACCCCGACGAGGTTGCCGCGGTCATTATGGAACCCATTCAGGCTGACGGACCCCAGGATGGCTACTTGGAAAGCGTGAAAGAACTGGCCCAGAGCCACGGAGCCTTGCTGATCTTCGACGAAGTTGTCTCGGGGTTTCGCTACGCGCTGGGCGGTGCTTCGGAACTGTACAACGTGGTTCCTGACATGGCGGCGTTTGGCAAAGGCATGGGAAATGGCATGCCTATTTCCGCTGTGGCGGGTAGAAGAGACGTCATGGAACTGATTGGCACGCAGGGAGTGTTCATTTCCACCACTTTTGGGGGAGATGCCCTTTCGATGGCAGCCTCGTTGGAAACGATCCGCATCCTCGAGCAACCGGGTGTTTTCGAGCGATTCTGGGAGCTGGGAAACGCGTTGCTTGCTGGTCTCCGTCTGCAAATTGAGGGGCTCGGTCTCTCGGATGTGGTTTCGCTTACCGGGCTTGCACCCCACGCAGGGGTATCGTTCGAGGGAAAGGGAAACCTTGGCTATTTAGACGTGCAATCGGTGTTCCAGCAACGAATGATCCAGGAAGGAATCCTTTCGCTGGGGATAAATAACATCAACTGTTCGCACACCGAGCAAGAGGTGGGGCTTTTCCTTCGTGCATCGAACCTTGCTTTGGAAGATGTTGCCATGGCGCTCAAACAGGATTCGCTGGAGGGAATCCTGCACGGTGGAAAAGTGGATCCCATCTTCAAGAGGAATATCACACGCTGACGGGAAAGAACCCAACATGATGCCGCACTGGAGTGCGGCGTACCCAGGAAAAGCTTGGTGGGACCTTTAGCGGGCTTGGACCCATTCCAGCTGCGGGTCGATGCCTTGCTGGTACTGTTCCACCGTCCAGGGGAGCAACACGTCGGGGTCCAGTTGCTTGGCGGGGTCGCGGGAGGGGTCTGGGCGGGTGAATTTCTTGTAGGAGATGTACACCGGGATGTGGGAGTTGGGCAGAAAGAATGTCAGGATGTTTCCGTAGGCGGAAGGTTCGTTGCCCGTGGGTTCGCCCACGATGGTGGCCAAGTGGTTGTCGGAAAAGAGCACCGGGAAAAAGTTCCCCGAACTGAAGGTTTGACCAGATACCAGCAGGAACACTTCCCCTTCGAAGATATTTTCCGGGTACTTCGGTGGTTCGAGGTACAGGTTTCCCAGTGAAACCAACTCCCGGAGGTTTCGAAGGAAATGGTTGGCTGCGGTGATGTGCCGGGTCTTTATCGTGGTTGCCGAGTACTTGACGCGCGTGGAGAAATCGCGCGTTTTTTTGATGCCCATGTACTGCAAGAAGGGCCACGCAACCATGGAATCACCACCGGTGTTGCTTCGCAGGTCCACGGCGATCTTGGACACGTTGTGCTGCTTCACCGCCTGGAAGAAGGCGTCCACCGAGGCGAGGTATTCTTCCGTGTACGCGCAGCTGTCGAGCCAGAAGTAGCCAAGGTCGTGCTCTTTTTGGATCTCGAATCCCCAGGGTGGGCGGTGGAGTTCCAGGAAGGTGGTTTGCGGGATCTTTTGCTTGGGAACGTTCACGTCCAGCACCTGCCCCTGGGCATTTTGGAACGTGAACAGCAAGGACGTCGCCTGTGCGGTTGGCAGGTACTGGTCGAGGAAATAGCCGTACGAAAGTGAGAGCGCCAGCTGAAATTCTTTCCATTGGGTGTTTTCCGCGGAAAAATGGGGGAAGCTTTCTTCTTTCCACTGGTCGACGGCTTTTCCTTGGATCGAAAGGAGTTTCATTCCTATTTCCACAGGGGGTTGCCCTTCGGCTTGTTGCCAGCCAGGGAGCACGCGGGACACCACGATGCCGTCGGAAAGCGCTTGGAACTCCATTGGAACCCGTTCCATGGGGTAGTCATTGGGGTACGAACGGAAGAAACGTACCGCAGTGTGGGCGTCATCCAGCTGCGCGGCGAACCCCGAAAGAAGGAAGGAAAAATCTTCCACCGTTACCGGCTGCTCGGGAATCTTGGGAAGGCCACGCTCCAACCTCTCCCTCTCGTCTTTCGAGCCAAGCGCGGGATGCGTTTCCTTCAGCAAGGCAGCAAACCATTCCAGGTCTTCCTGGGCTTGTGGAAATGTGAGGGTGGCAGGGGGAATCTTTCCCTCCGGGAAAAACAGAAGCTCTCCCTCGTAGCGTTTCAGAGCTTCGGATGCGTGTAGCGTGATACGGTCTGTGACCCAAAGGCTTCCAAAGAAGACCAGGAACACAGCTAAAAGGATTCCCAGTACCAGGACTCCTTTTTTCCAGCTTTTTCGCACGAAACATCCCCCCTCGAGTGTTCTTTCTGGAGGGTATGGTAGCACAAAAAGACAAGAAAAGGAAGCACACTGGGGTGCGGCGTACCCAGGAAAAAAGCTTACGGGGTGTCCAGTTCGTTTTGGATGAGGGAGAACTCTTCCTGGATCTGTTCCAGCAGCTGTTTCTTTGCATGGAATCCTTGCGGGGGGGTGTTTTCCATCTCGGCTGCGAGCTTGGCCAGCAGTGGGAATTGCATGGCCAGGGAAGCTCCCCGCAAGCGGTGGGAAAGGGTTTTCACCCTTTCACTGTCTTGCCCTTCGATTGCCTGCCCGAGCGTATGAATCAGTTCTTTGAACTGGGGAATGCCAGTTTCGATCATTTCTTCCACGAATTCTTCGCTATCACCCAGGCTTTTCTTGAGGGTTTCGCGGTCGAAGTGCCCCGCTGGGGGTTTGTTGACCGGCTCATCGCTCGTGGCTTTGGGCGCTGGAACGCTTTTCAGGAACTTGTGCAGTATGCTTTTGAGTTCCTCGGATTTCAAGGGCTTGGAAAGGTACTCGTCCATCCCCGCTTCCAGGCAGCGTTCGCGGTCACCCTTTACCGCCGCGGCGGTAAGTGCTATGATGGGGACGTGGCGCCCAGAAGCCTTCTCGGCTTCGCGGATCTCGCGGGTCGCCGTCAGCCCATCTTTTCCGGGCATCTGCACGTCCATCAGGATGAAGTCGGGGCGGTGGCGCTTTGCCATGGAAACAGCTTGCTCTCCATCGGTGGCTTCGAGGAAAATGGCTTCGGGAATCCAGAGGGAAATGAATTTTTGGATCAGCGCCATGTTCAACGAGAAATCTTCGGCTATGAGTACCTTTGGTTGCATCCCTGGTGAGAAGGAGAGGGAGTTTGCCATACCTTGGGAAGAGGATTTCCTTTCCTTTTCCGCCATCAAATCGAGGAAATCCTCGGTAGAGCTGGACTCCCCACCGGATGGCACGAACTCTTTTTGCAACGAGAAGAAGAAGGTGGTGCCTTTTCCCTCCTGGCTCTCGAACTCGATCTTCCCGCCCATCTTCTGCGCAAGCATATCCGAAATCACCAACCCTAAACCCGTTCCCCCAAATTTTCGGGTGGTGGAGGTGTCTGCCTGCGAAAAGGCCTTGAAAAGCTTGCCCTGCTGTACCTTCGGAATCCCGATGCCGGTGTCTTCCACGAAGAAGGAAAACGTTCCGGTGTTCGCATCATCGGAAGAGGGAGAAAAGGTCAGCCACAGCCTCACCTCACCCTTTCGGGTGAACTTGATCGCGTTCCCCAGGAGGTTCACCAGGATTTGGCGCAGCCGCACGGGATCAATCGTTACGATACGGGGAATGTCCGTTGGGATATCCAGTTGGAGAGCCAAACCCTTCTTTTCTGCGGCAGGCTTCACGATAGCCACCGTTTGCTCCACGATTTCCTGCAGATTGGCGGGAAGTTCCTCCAGTTCCAGTTTGCCCGCTTCGATCTTGGAAAAGTCCAGGATGTCGTTGATGATTTCCAGCAGGGAAAAGGCAGAGGATTTCACGCTCTTGGTGTACTGCATCTGTTCGTCCGAAAGGTCGGTTTCCAAGAGCAGGTCGGTGTATCCCACCACCCCGTTCAGGGGTGTGCGAATCTCGTGGCTCATGTTGGCAAGAAACTCGGATTTGGCACGGTTGGCCTTTTCGGCTTCGATCTTGGCGTTTCGCAGGGAGGTGATGTCCATGCCGTATTCCACAACGGCTTTCACGTTGCCCTTTTCGTCGAAAATGGGGGTCAAGAAGAGCTTGAGCGCCATACCCGTTGCTTTTTCACGGGGATCGTCGGGGGTGGTGGTTTCTTCCACCACTTTTCCGGTTTGGAACACTTCCGCTACACGGCACCAGGAACAGGCGTCTTCCTTTCCCATGAAAACGCGGTAACACCTTTTTCCGAGGAGTTCGGAGACAGTGTCCACCCCCGCCATTTTCAACCGGGATTCGGCATTGTTGAGGGCAATGATTTCCAGGTCACGGTTCACCACGTTGAGCAACCCGGGAAGCGTGTTCACGATGGATTGCAACATGGACTGGCTTTCCTTTAGGTCGTCTTCTGCTTTCTTACGGGCGGTGATATCGGAAAACATGCCGAACACCTGGAATGGTTTTTCTTCCCCGTCCCGGAACTGGGGGATGCCCGTAACCATGATCCAGCGGTAATCATGGTCCTGGGGATTGTACACGCCCATGACCTGGTTTTTCACAACCTTGCCCGTGTGCAGCGCCACCATAGCGGGATGTTCGTTTCCTGGCAGCGGGGAACCATCCGGATTAATGGCTTTCCATTCCACGTTTTCCGAGGTTCGCCCGAGAATCTGGTCCATGCTCAATCCCAGTATGTCACAGGCAGCAGGGTTGGCTCCCATGATGTTTCCTTGGCTGTCCTGGTACACCAAGCCTTGGTTCATGCTTTCGAATAGGTTCCGGTACTTTCTCTCGCTTTTCTCAAGTTGCTGCTCGTAATGGATACGGGAGGTGATATCCACGAGGATTCCGTTAAACCCTTTCACCGTTCCGGATGGGTCCCGCTCGATCAAGGTCATGTCTTCCACCCACTTGGTGTTGCCATCCCGGGTAACCAAGCGGTACGGTTGGTGGAGACACTCCCTCTTCTCTGGATCCGCAGCATTTTCGCTGACTTCTCGGGAAACCCGCTCCAGATCGTCGGGGTGGACCATCTCGGAAAAGAGAACGCTGCCGGAAAAGAGCTCTTCTTTTGTCCAGCCCGTGAGGTTTGCCACGTTTTCGGAAACGTATTCCACCGGCCAACCCTCCTGGTTTTTCCAGCGGAACGCCACCACGGGGCTTCTTTCGATGATGTCGTTTGCGAGGCGAAGTTGTTCCTGCATGTTTTTGAGGGAGGAGATGTCGGAATGGGAACCCGCCATCCGAACCACTTCACCCGATTCGTTGCGGAAAGCCTCTCCCTTTGCCCGTATCCAAACGTAATGCCCTTGCTTGTGATGGAGGCGGAATTCCACGTCGTATAGGGGTTCTTTCCCCTTCAAGTACCCTTCAAGCCTTGATTTCACCATCTGCTTGTCCTCTGGGTGGAGACGAGAAAAGAAGGTATCGACGTGGTTGGGGAGTTCGTCGTCGGTGTATCCCAGTTGTTCTTTCCACTTGGGTGAAAGGAAAAGGGAACCTTCCCGCAGGTCCCAGTCAAAGATTCCATCGTTACTTCCCCGCACCGCCAGGCGAAACTGCTCCTCGGAGTTTTGCAGCTTCGCTTGCATTTTCTTGCGTTCGATATTGGATCCCAGCATCTCGGCCAAAACCATCATCAATTCTTTCTCTTCGCGTAAGAAAAGGGGAGATCCGCTCAAGGAAGGGGGTTCAGGGTACCCTACGATGATTTTGCCCTTGAAACGGTTTTCCATTTTCAGTGGTACTTCCATTTGCCGTGGAGACTCGGAAAACCCCTCGGAGGATAAGCGAAGCGTTTTCCGTGGTTTTTGCACCATCCATTCGATGCATACCTGGGCTTTCTCCGGGAACTGGAAGGCGTGGGGAATCACGCCGATGATTTTCGTGAAGAGTTGTTGGAGGCTTTTTTCCGGGAACTGGAGATCGACAGTCCATTCGTCGGAAAGGATCCGCGAGACTTCAAAGAGCGCATTGATTTCCTTGAGGCGTTCCTTGAGCTGCTGTTCCCCGTTCTTCTGCTGGGTGACGTCGATCACCACGCCAGTGAGCATCGTAGGCGTCCCCAACTCGTTTCGTTCCGAAGTGATGCCGATATCTTCAAACCAGCGGTACTCGCCGTTTTTTGCCCGAATTCGGTAGTTAATGCGGTACACAGGGATTTTTCCCTCAAGGAACTCGTGCATGGTCTGCATCATTTGCTCGTAATCCTGGGGATGGACCAAGCGCGTAAAATCCTCGTAGTGCTGGAAGTCTTCTGCGGCGTAACCCAGCATGCGCGTCTTTTGCTCGTTGAACTGCACTTCCCCGGTTTTGGGGTTCATCTTCCACCACGCGATGTTGCCCGCCATCATGGTGGCTTCCAAGCGCGACCGGTAGTCCGCCAATTCCCAGTTCGTTTCTTCGAGCTGCTGGTTCGCCTGTGTCAACTTGTCTCTTGCACTTTTTTCCGCGGTTAAGTCCAAGAAAGCGCTTCGAATGACCACCCGGTTTTCGCTCTTGAAAACGTTGCTTTCGATGCGCACGGGAATGGCGCGGGTTTTTCCCACCAACAAAATCTCGCAACTCTGCTTCTTCTTTTCCTTGAGCAATGCTTGCACGTGGAAATGGAAGGTATCCTGGCTTTCGGGTTGCACGAAACGGGTGATGGATTGTACCTGTCTGGCTTTCCTTTCCATCCCCGTCATTTCGGAAAAAGCCTTGTTGGCAGATTCGATGGTGAGGTCCGCATGGTAGGTCACGTACCCTACTGGTGCATTTTCGTAAAGGTCGGAAAAGTGTTTCTGGGATTCGGTGAGTTCCCCGCGGATCCGGGTGAGTTCATCGTTCTGCACTTCGAGTTCCTGGTAGAAAATGTTGATCTCCTCCAGCAGCTCTTCCAAGCTTTTTCCTTCCCATTCGCGTTGCGGTTTGCGCGTTTTGAGGGTTTGCTGGATCAGTTGCTTGATCTTTTCGACGCGTTCATCCTTCATCGTTCACCACCTCGATGGCAAATACCACTCCTTCGATTTCTCCATTGCTTTTTCCCTCTTCCCCCCGATTCAGAACGGGGGTGCCATTGATCTGGAGCAACACGCGGGACTCTTGTTCCGTCGTAGACGCCGGGGGGAAAACCACGTAGTGTTGGAAATTCTTCAGGGGTTTGCGGCTTTCCTTGATGCGGGAAAAAGGCAGCTCTTCGCTGGGTATGGGTTTGCCTTCCGGGGATAGGATCTCCCATTCGGAGGAATCGAAAGAGCGTTGCAGGATTTGTTCCCGGGGTACGCCAAACAACTCTTCCGCTTTCTGGTTCGCGTACGTGATCTTCCCCTGGGCATTCACCATCACCTTGGCAATGGGGCTGTTTTCCAGCACTTTTTCCAGGAGATCCCTGGTGGACAAGAGCTTGTCTTCCATTTGCTTGAGTTCGTTCACCTCGATGACGGTCCCCACGAGTTCCAAGGGCTTGCCGTCTTCGCTGCGCCGGGAAATGGTGCCCCGGTCGAAGAACCAGGAGTACTTTCCGTCCTTTCGGCGAATCCGGTAACCCTGGTTCCAGCTGTCAGCCTTTCCCTCGAGAAAATCCTTCATTTTTTTCATGGTCTGGTCGTAATCATCCGGGTGAATCAGGTTACATACCTCGTACACGTCCGAAGGGAATTCCTCGGGGGTGTAGCCCAGCATCGTGGCTTTTCGGTCGTCGAAGGTCACCGTTCCCGATGGAATATCCCATTCCCACCATGCCATCTTGCCGGTTTGCAACGCCCTTTCCAACCGATAGGTGGCTTGGTTCGCGCGCTGGTACTCGTTTTTCAACCCGCTGATGTCCACGAAAGTGATCAGGATGCCGTCCACCGCGTTGTAATCGGTTCGGTAGGGGCGAATCCGGCAGAGGAAGGTTCTTCCATCCTCCAGGACGATTTCGCTGTCCAGCGTTCCCAGGGTTTCCACCACCTTATCGATATCCTTGTGCAGCTTGTCGCCCACATGGGGGATGGAGATGTGCGCGAGTGGTCGGCCGATGTCACTTTCCAGGATGTTGGTGATTTCGGAAACAACGGGCGTGATCTTGCGGATGCAAAGCTTGCGATCGAGGTACAATGCACCCACCTCGGTATTCTTGAGAAGGTTGTTGATGTCGTTGTTCAACCGGATGAGTTCCTCGATCTTGGACTGGTACTCGGAGTTCACGGTGTACAGTTCCTCGTTCACCGATTGCAGTTCCTCGTTGGTGCTTTGCAGCTCCTCGTTGGAAGCGATGAGCTCCTCGTTGGAGGACTGCAACTCCTCGTTGGAGGTCTCCAGTTCCTCCACGGTGGCTTGGAGGTTTTCGCGGGTGAATTGTAGTTCTTTCTCCAGCTCGTCCACGCGGTCGAACATGTGCCCCTTGATGTCCATTTTTTCGGGAAGGGCTTCTTCCTGCTGGTACTGTTTTTTCTTATCCGCGGGGAAGAAGCTCAACACGTAGAACTGCCTGGGGGAACCCCGGGAGAGGCGATCGTCTCCGAAAACCCGTCCTTCCAGCGTGATCAATTTTCCCTCGAACCCCGGGATGGAGGCCATTCGCTCCATGGTGTTTCCATTTTTGGCATTTTTGAGCTTGCGCAGCAGCGTGCTCACGAACAACCCCGTTTCCCGGGGGAGGGTGCTGAAAAGGTTCCCGGAAAAATTCCCCGGCTGGATGCGCAGGAAAGGGGACACGTCCCCGATCACGTGCAGGATTTTGTCGGTTTCGTCCACGATCACCGAGGGGGGGACGAACTCTTCCAGCACCAGGTTGAGCATGCGCGCGTTGCGCACCGATTCCGTTCCTCCATTTTGCAACCAGGGAGGCAACTCGGTTTCCCGTTGGAACTGGGGAATCAAGGGGAAGTTTTGGATGTGTTCCATCTTGTAGCCCGGCTTGTATTGGTACAGTTTCCAGCGGGAATCCAGGCACTCGAAGGCATCCTCCATGTCGCCTATGGTTTCGCTGCCCCCCATCATCAGGAAGCCTTCGGGACTCAAGCTGTAGTAGAACATGGATAACAATCGTTTCTGGACATCGGGCTTGAGGTAGATGAACAAGTTCCGACACACCAACAGATCGAGCCGGGAAAAGGGGGAATCTTTCAACAAGTTGTGGGTGGCGAACACGATCATCTTTCGGATGCGCTCGTTGACCAGGTAACCGGAGTCCCTTCGTTCGAAGTACCGGGCAAGGTAGGCGGGATCGACGTCCGCCAAAACGCTGTCCGGGTAGAAGCCTTTTCCTGCCACTTCCACGGAATCACGGTCGATGTCCGTGGCGAAAATTTTGACCTGGCAAGAAGGGTTGTACTTTTGGGCAGCCTCGTCCAGCAAGATCGCCAGGGTGTACGCCTCCTCCCCAGTGGAACAACCAGCGCACCAGATGCGAACGTTGCTTTTCTTCAAGATATGGGGAAGGACCTTTTCTTGCAATTGTTCAAAAGCCGTGCGATCGCGGAAAAACCGAGTGACACCTATCAAGAATTCGCGGTGCAGGATGTTCTTTTCCCGCTCGGATTCGGTGAGGTACTCGAGGTATTCCTCCAGGTCTTGGAAGCGGTTGATCCCAATGCGCCGCTCCAGCCTCCGTAAGATGGTGTTTTCCTTGTAGTAGGAAAAATCCACCCCACTGTGTTCCCGTAGCACCATTAAGACCTTGGTGAGGGTGTCCAGGTTGTCGGGGGGAACGGAATCGCTCTCGGAGGCTTTTTTGACCAAGGGATGTTGGATGTAGTCCATGAGTGCTCCTGCCATCTTTTCAGGGGGCAGGATGAAATCAACCAACCCCGTTGCGATGGAATTGCGGGGCATGCCGTCGAACTTGGCGCTTTGCTCATCCTGCACCATGATCAGCCCCCCCGCCTCCTTGATGGCACGGGTACCCAGGGTTCCATCACTCCCTGTACCCGAGAGCACGATACCGATGGAGTCTTTTCCCTTGTCCAGTGCCAGGGAACGGAAGAAGATATCCACGGGAAGGTTCAACCCCTTGTGTGGGCCTTGGTCCGCGAGGTACAGCCGGCTGTGGAAGATGGAGATGTTCTTGCGTGGGGGAAGGAGGTAGATGTGGTCGGCTTGGATGTCCATGCCATCCTGGGCGATCAAGATGGGAATCGAGGTGTGGCGTGCAAGGAGTTCGTCCATGAGGCTCTTGTAATCCGGCGAGAGGTGCTGGATTACCACGAACGCCAATCCGGTTTTTTCGGGCATGTTCTGGAAAAAGGCCTGGAGCGCTTCCAACCCTCCCGCAGAAGCCCCCACGCCCACCACTTGGACTTGAGAGGTTTGATCGGGAATCCTGTTTTCCGGCGGTCTCTCTATTTCTGACACGGCACACACTTCCTTTCGGCAAAGGGAAGACCCTTCCCATTTCTTCGGAGGATTTTGATAATAGTATAACAAATTAAGGGAGAGAAAAGAAGAGCGCGCGTTTACAATCTGCCGAAATTCTTCAGCACTTTCAATGCTTTCAGTGTGCATACACCGGTCCATTCGTCCCAGGCGGGGGCCATTTCTTCGGAATAGAAGGATTGGGGCCAATGGGGCAAGAGTTTCCCCAGACTTTCCAGTTCCTCTACCCAGGTATCCAGGTTCTGATCGATCCACTCCTCGAAAATGCCAAGGGTCTCGTGGGGAGAATCCACGAAATCCAGGGGGCGGGCAACATACTCCGTTTGCCAAACGGTGAAATCCGGTTCGACCGCGGCTTGGATGTGCGAGAACAAACGCTCTTCCATTTCCCGGCAAAAGAGGGAAGGAGCCAACCGGTACAACCGGGCGTAGCAGAAAAGTTCGTGGAAAGAGGAAAAACTGTCCACTTCCGAAAAGTGCTCCATGCAAGTGGCAGAGAGTGCGTCCACGTTCAGGCGGGAAAGGTTCTGCCGGAACAGCAAGCAATACCCGGTTAACTCCGCGGAAGGATTCCCCCAGTGCTCGTCGATGGCACAGCCTTTCCCGGGTTCGACGTGCCACCAAGGAGTATGCGGAAAACCGTTGGAAGCCGCCGGGGTCGCAAACCACCCTTGACGAGCAGGAGAAAAATCTGTTTCCAAGAATCCCAGTGCACCTTTCACCAGTTGCATTCCCTGGTTCCGTTCCTTGTCCGTTTTCACCATTTGCAGCAAACCATGGATGTTCTCCAGGGCCACGGAGGTCGCAATGGCGGATGATCCCGGAAAACGCAGGTCACTTTCCAGAGCCTTTCCAAACCCGCCATCGGGGTTTTGGAAAGCCTGGATCTCCTGGAGCACCGATCCTGGTGATGTTCCAAAAAAGAGGGATTTCACCCAGCTTTTCTCCAACTTCCTACCCTTTTCCATGATCCATGATACCGCCCTCTCAAAAGCCTTCTTCGACAACCTCTTTTTCACGTTTCTCTCCACCTTTTTCCAAGATTTCCCCCCCAAGGAATTGTACCAGTTTCTCCGGAGAATGGGCTTGACATTGGAATTATTTAGTGTTATAATTGATTAGTACACTAAGAAACAAATCTTTTTTTTCGAGGTGAGGGAAATGAAAACGATTGGCAAATGGGTGGCACTCCCCTTGTTGGTCTTGCTGGCAATGGCTTTTCTGAGTTCTTGCAAGGAAGGATTCTTCGGGTTGGCTGGAAACCGGGTGGAAAAAAGAATTGACCTTGCATTTTCCCCCGGTACAGCCAAGAACCTTACGGTGGTTTCGCGGAATGGCAGTGTGGAAGTCTTCCCCACGGAGGGGGACAGTATTCGATTGGTGGGAAGTGTGTACGTACGTGGAAACGTTTCCCTTTCCCGGGTTGCAGAGGAGCTGGATCGGGTGGATTTTTCCGCAAGGGAGTTTGCAGACTCGCTGGAAATTTCCCTTTCCTACCCCGAATACCTGGAGGATCGTCCGTTCTCCAGCTTGGGAGCATCCTTTCAACTTTTCCTTCCCCGGGCAAGCTTTGATTCGCTGCAGGTCAAAACATCCAACGGGGCAATACATGCCAAGGATTTCGAGGGTTTCATGGATCTCAAGGCTTCCAACGGACCGATTCAGTTGGAAAACTGCACGGGGGTGTTCGAGGTAAAAACCTCCAACGGCGGCTTGTTCTTGCACCAATTGACGCTGCAGCAGGGATCACACAACTTCAAGACATCCAACGGGATCATCGATGCGGATCTGGTTCCCGCCCCCTCCCAGAACGGATACGTTTTGCTGGATACCTCAAACAATTCCGTCCGTGTAAAACTTCCCCACGACATGGGTGGCACGGTGGAAGGGAAAACTTCCAACGGGAAAGTCTCGCTGCTGGGATCGGCTGGGAGCCCGGTAAAAATGGAAGACAACGCGTTTTTGCTGGCCTTTTCTTCTCCCGGAATGGACTTCCGGATCGATACTTCCAACGGCTCTATCATCTTGGACCAGCGAGGCAAGTAGGGAATTTTCAGGGGCGATTCCGAGTCTATTGGTGTGACTATGGTATAATTTCTGTGATCCACCAAAATCGAGGTGATGCCAATGTTTTTCGATAAATTTACGAACAAAGCCTCGGAATTGTTCCTGATGTCCCAGAAAGAAGCGGAATCTCTGGGGCACATGAAAATCGAACCAGAGCATTTTCTTCTTTCCGTTTTGAAGGACGTGTACAACCCCGTTTTCGGGTTGCTCGTGCACGAGTTCCGTATCGATTATCCTTCCGCGCGGAACGAGGTTATTCGCCTGGTGGGCAAGGGAGCACGCTCTTCCATGTCTCTTTCGCCGCAGATATCGGAAAAATTCCGGGAGATACTGGAAATGGGGTACGAGGAGGCCAAGGTGTTTGGCCAACCGAATATCGGGGTGGAACATATTTTCCTTGCCATCTTGCGCAGCGGAGATAACAACGCCGTGCTCGCGTTGAACAACCTGGGCCTGGAAACACAGGACTTCGTCAACGAGTTGCTGGCCAAGATGAACGTGCACATTTCACCCTCCAGCCCCCAGAAAAAAGGGAAGAGCCCCGTGGTTATCAAGCAGCTCGAGGAATTCGGCGAGAACCTGAACGATTTGGCCGAGAACCAAGAGTTGGATCCGGTGATTGGCCGGGAAGAAGAAATCCAACGCGTGATGCAGGTGCTGGCCCGGCGAAAGAAAAATAACCCCGTGCTCATCGGCGATCCGGGAGTTGGGAAAACCGCCATCGTGGAAGGCCTTGCCCAAAGAATCGTGAACGAGAGCGTTCCGGAATTCTTGCGCAACAAGACCATCTTTTCGCTGGACATCGCTTCCCTGGTAGCCGGAACCAAGTACCGCGGGGAATTCGAGAAGCGTATCAAGAAGGTTTTGTCGGTGATTTCCCAGGATTCCAGTATCATCCTGTTCATCGATGAAATCCATACCATCGTGGGGGCCGGTGCCGCCGAAGGTGCGGTGGATGCCGCCAATATTCTCAAGCCAGCCCTTTCCCGAGGCTCCTTGCACTGTATCGGAGCCACCACCCCCGACGAGTACCGCAAGTACATCGAGAAAGACGCCGCGCTGGAACGGCGTTTCCAGAAAATTTACGTGATGGAACCCACGGTGGACCAGACCGTGCAAATCCTGGAGGGGCTGAAACCCAAGTACGAGGCCCATCACCAGGTGCAGTACACCGACGAGGCGTTGAAAGAGTCCGTGAAATTGTCGCGCACGTATATCTCTGACCATTTCCTGCCCGACATGGCCATCGACGTAATCGATGAAGCGGGTGCCAAGAAACACTTGAAGAAACTCACACTTCCCCCCGAACTCAAGGAGATGGAACTGGAAACCCGCGAGTTGAAGCTTGCACTGGAAAAAGCGAACGAACGCCGGGATTTCGAGCAAGTGAAGGACCTACAAGCCGAGGAACGCGAAAAAATCATGGAGTTCAATCGCCTGTACCAGGAGTGGAAAGCCAAGGCCGTCTCGGAAATCGAGATCGTGGAGATGGAAGACGTTGCGCAAGTGGTGTCCAGCTGGACCGGGATCCCCCTGGCACGCATCGAATCAGACGAACAACAGAAACTGTTGCACTTGGAAGACGCGTTGCACCAGCGGGTGGTGGGCCAGGACGAGGCCATTTCCACCGTGGCCAAATCCATCCGACGGGCGCGTTCCGGTTTGAAAGACCCACTACGGCCAGTTGGCTCTTTCTTGTTCCTGGGACCAACGGGAGTGGGGAAAACCGAACTGGCGAAAACGCTGGCCCAGTTTCTGTTCGGGGATGAACGGGCCTTGCTTCGTTTCGATATGTCCGAATACATGGAGCGCTTCGCGGTTTCGCGCATGATTGGCGCTCCCCCGGGATACGTGGGGTACGAGGAAGGCGGTTCGCTCACCGAATCCGTACGGCGAAAGCCATACTCGGTGGTGTTGATGGACGAAATCGAGAAGGCCGATCCGGATGTGTACAATATCTTGCTGCAAATCATGGACGAAGGGCGCCTCACCGATTCGCAGGGGCGCATCGTGGATTTTCGCAATGCCGTGCTGATCATGACGAGTAACATCGGCGGCGAGATCATCAACAAGTCCAAGCACGTGCTGGGATTTGGGGTGGCGAATGACCACGAAAGCAAGTACCAGGAGATGAAAAATACCGTGACCGGCGAGGTCAAGAAAGTCTTCCGCCCCGAGTTCTTGAACCGTTTGGACGGAACCATCGTGTTCCACCAGTTGGAGGAAGAGCATATCAGTTCCATCATCGATATCCTGCTTTCGCGTCTGGAGGTGCGTTTGCTCGAAAAAGGGTTGAAACTGGAGTTGAAATCCACCGCACGGCAGTTCCTGATGCAAGAAGGCTTTGATCCGGTGTACGGAGCACGGCCCCTCAAGCGGGCCATCCAAAAGCATATCGAGGATCCGCTTGCCGAGGAGATCTTGAAAAAGACTTTCTCCCCGGGAGAAACCATCGTGATTGCCATGTCCCGGGGTGCTATCGTGTTCCGCAAGAAGAGCGCGAAGGATCCCCGCGACGAACTGGTGTTGAGTGCTTCGGAATGAGCCAGAAAAGCAAGACTGTTTTCGTGTGCGAGGTGTGCGGGCACGAGTCCCCCAAGTGGTTTGGACAATGCCCTGCGTGCCACGAGTGGAACAGCGCGCGCGAAATCGAGAAGAAAACTTCGCGAACGCGCCAGGAGCACAAGCAAATCAGTACGGAAGGCTTCGTGGACATCGCGCAAGTGCCCGAGCAGAGCACCCTGCGTTTTGCCAGTGTTTTCTCCCAGCTGGACCGGGTGCTGGGTGGTGGAATCGTACCGGGCTCGGTGGTTCTTCTTGGAGGAGACCCCGGGGTGGGAAAAAGCACCCTGTTGACGCAGGTGTGCACAGGGTATCCCTACTCGTTCTACTTTAGCGGCGAGGAATCGCCTGCGCAGATTCGGCTACGTGTGCAACGACTCCGACAGGAAAACGTGGGGACGTTCAAGGTGTTGACCTCCGGGTACCTCGACGAAGCCCTTTCTTTGCTCACAAATCACCACGCCGAGGAAATTGGCTCCGGGAAGGCACTTCTGGTGGTAGATTCCATCCAAACCATGCAAACCTCCCGGGTGAGTTCGCTGCCGGGCGGGGCGGTGCAGATACGGGAATGCGCCTCCGAGCTGGTTGCGTTTGCCAAGCAAACGCAGGTTCCGGTGATGATTGTGGCACATGTCACAAAAAGTGGCTTGATAGCTGGACCCAAGTTGATCGAACACCTGGTGGACGTGGTGTTGTACTTCGAAGGGGAACGGGACACGGATTTGCGCATCTTGCGTGGCATGAAGAACCGCTTTGGGCCCACCAACGAGATCGGCATCTTCGAGATGGCCGAGCAGGGATTGGCACAGGTGGATGATCCTTCCGAGCGCTTCTACGACCGGGAAAGCGGTCTTTCCGGGAATGCCCTGGGTGTCGTGCTGGAAGGTAGTACACCGCTGGTGGTGGAGGTACAGGGATTGGTGGTCAAGACCGAGTATTCCACGCCCCGGCGGCTGAGCAAGGGAATCGATCCGGAACGGCTTGCCTTGATTTCCGCGGTGCTGACCAAGCGCTTGGGTTTCCCCGTGGATGGCCATGACATGTACCTCAACCTATTGGGGGGGTTGAAGGTGAAAGACCCGGGTGTGGAATTCCCGCTTGCGGTTTCGCTTTTCTCTTCTTTCACCGATATTCCCGCTCCGCACCTGTCGGCGTTTTTCGGGGAAGTGGGATTGGATGGTAAGATTCGGCCCGTATCCTACCCCGAGAAGCGGATCATGGAACTGCAGCGCCTGGGGTTCCAGCAAGCCTTCGTACCCGCCGGGACGAAGAAACGACTGTCCAAGGCACCCACGTTGCGGGTTTTCGAGTTTTCCCTCCTATCCGAGGCTCTCCGCTTTTTCACCCAAAATTCTTGAGAAGGAGACTGGTACTGTGACGAGAAACGAATGGAAGGGCGAAATGACGTTCCTGGCAACTACGTCCACCGGGCACCAGATCGTGTTGGACGCCTCCTCCGATTCTGGAGGGAGGAGCCTGGGCCCCAGTCCGAAGGAACTCCTTTTGGTGAGCCTTTCGGGTTGCACGGGCATGGATGTCGTGTCCATCTTGCGCAAAATGAAGGTGGAGGGATACACTTTCCGCATGGAAGTGATTCCCCATTCCACCGAGCAGCATCCCAAGATCTACGACAAGATCTTGCTCAAGTACATTTTTCACTTCGAGGGAGAACCTCCCAAGGACAAGGTGGAAAAGGCGATCCAGCTTTCGCAAGAACGCTACTGTGGCGTGTCTGCCATGCTCAAAGAATCTTCGGAATTGCACTTCGAGATCGAGTACGAGTAGTACATGGCTTTTCCGATCCGCATCGGCTCCCACGTGAGCATCGCCGGGGGAGTGTCCACCGTGCCCCGAAAGGTGGTAGAAGAAGTGGGGGGGAACGCTTTCCAGGTGTTCGTGCACAACCCGCGCGGATGGAGAATGGCGCACCTCGATGCGGGTGAAGCGAAACAATTCCGTGCGCAGATGCAAGCGCGGGGAATCCCCTTGCAGAACGGTTTGGTGCATTCGGGGTACTTGGTGAACCTGGCATCCGGCAAAGAGCAACAACGGGAAAAGTCCATCCACATGCTCGCCAAGGAAGCGACGCGTTGCCACGCGCTGGGGCTTGGTTTCTTGAATTTTCACCCGGGGAGCGTTGGCGAGGATTCCCCGAAGGAAGGCTTCGAAAGGATCGGAAGGGGCATTTCCGAGGTTTTCCACCGCATGGATAGCGATTCGGTGATGCTTGTGCTGGAAAACATTTCTCCCAAGGGGGGGAATGTTGGTTCCACGCCGGAGGAAATTGCCCGCATGATACGCGCGGTAGAACCCCGTTTCCAGCAACGCGTGGGCTTTTGCCTGGATACCTGCCACGCTTTCGACCGAGGGTACAACCTGGTTCGTGCACAGGGGAACCAACAATTGTCCCAGGAAATCAAGAAGTTCCTGGGATGGGATCGGCTCCAGTGGATTCACTTGAACGATTCCAAGTTTCCACGGGGGGAAGCCAAAGATCGACACGCCCTTCTGGGGGAAGGAACTTGGGGGAAGGAGGGGCTTGAGCAATTCCTTTCCTTTCGACCCTGGCTGGATGTTCCGCTGGTATTGGAGACCCCCGGTGACAACGAGGACCACGCCCGCGAGATCGAACTGGTGCGAACCATTTTACGCAAAACCTACCCGGATGCAACTTGGGACTGGAGGAAGTAGATGCAGATCGATGGCTATACGCTTCGCCTTTTCGTGAAGGAAATTTCCGAACAATTCGTGGGAAAAAGGATTCGCAAGATATCGCTTCCAAAAAGGGAGCGCTTTTTTTTGCAGTTCGCCGGAGGAACGCTTGCCATATCCCTTTCCGCGGACTCTTTCGGGGTGTACCGATGTTCCGATGTACCGTCCGCAGAGGGGTTTCCCCCCGCATTCGCGATGTTACTGCGAAAGTACCTGCAGGGGGGTTTGCTGGAAGACTGTGCGCAGCTCGGGCTGGACCGCATTTGCCGTTTTTCCATTCGAAGTCGCATGGAAACAGGCGATGAGCGCCTCTTTTTCTTGTTCGCAGAGTTGATGGGGCACAATTCCAACCTGGTGTTCACCGACGAGAACAGGGTGATTTTGGACGCATGGCACCGCAAGATCAACGAACTGCGCTCCCTGGTCGCCGGGGTTCCCTACGTTCCCTTCTTGCAATCCGGGATTGACCTTTCGGAGGCGAAGGAATTGGCCCATCGTTTCCAAAGCGCCCTTTCGCAAGGGGATGGGGAGTTGCCGGTGCAAAAATGGTTGCGAAATACCTTCCAAGGTTTGGGAAAAGTGCACCTGGAAGAGCTGGTTTCGCGGGCGGCGATTCCCGTGGACCGAACACTGGGGCAACTGGATTCCGTGCACCAACAACGACTGCTACAGGTGCTGGGGGAGTTTTCGGCCACCTTGGAGCATGCGAAGGAGTTGTACCTTGTACGACGCGAGCAACGCCCGATTGCCCTTTCGCCGCTGCTCCTTTCCCACTTGCAATCCCCCGATGTGCACATGCAAAAACTTGCCCCTTCCCAAGCCCTTTCCCACGTTTTTTCCGCGCGTTTCGCGCAAGGGGACCTGGAAAGCTTGCAGAAGAAGCTGCTCGCCCCACTCCAGAAAAAAATCAAGAAAGTGGAACGGCTGCATGTTCGCGTGGAAAACGACTTACGCGAAACCCAAGACATGGGAAGCGTCCAACGTGATGCCGAGTTGCTGGTGGGGCACCTGTACCTCTTTGATCCATCGGCACGGCGGCCATCCGTGGAGGTCCCGGGTTGGGAAACACGCATTCCCCACCGTATCGAGCTGGACCCGCGCAAAACCATTTCGCAGAACGCACAAGCCATGTTCCAACGCGTGGCCAAGTGGAAACGGCGAAAGGAATACGCCACCCTCCACTTGCAACGCCTGGACCAGGAACTGGCCTACCTGTACCAGCTGCGCCAGTCCATCGAAGACATGGATTCGCGGGAGGATTACGCCGAGATCCATGCGGAAATGGTCTCCGGGGGGTTGTGGGAAAAACGCGAGGATCCACGCAAGAAGAAAAAGCAGAAGGCCAAAAAAGCAACACCCGTGTCCCAGCCCCGCAGGTTCGAGCACGAGGGATTCACGATCCTCGTGGGCCGAAACAACTTGCAAAACGACCGCCTGACGCGCGGGGCCAACGAAAACGACCTGTGGTTGCACGCCCGACAGATGCCCGGTTCCCACGTGGTCGTGGTACATGCGGGAAAATCCATCCCCCCATCGGTCGTGGAATTTGCCGCCTCACTCGCGGCGCGTTTTTCCAAGGGCGCCGGCAATCCCTCTGTTCCGGTGGATTTCACGCGGGTAAAGAACGTGCACAAGCCCCGGGGGGCACACCCCGGGATGGTTATTTACCGGGATTTCCAGAGTCTTTCGGTTTCTCCGTTTCGCGGTCCAGCCCCAGAAGCCGAGTAATCGTCTGCTTGAAGTAGCTGCCCCGCTGCTGGTAGTTCTCGAAGTGGTCGAAGCTGGAACCTCCGGGAGAAAAGAGCACCAAGTCCCCTTCCTTCGCGAGTTGGAGCGCCTGCAAGATCGCCGTGTCCCACTCGGTGAAAAGTTGGCGCTGGGGTTCGCGAGCTCCCACCTGCCGCAGCGCGTGGAAGAGGCTGTAGGCGTTTTCCCCGCACAGCAGGATTTCCCGGCAACACCGAGCTGCCGCCCTTGCCAGGGGGAGGTATTCTTCCCCTTTTCCCCTTCCCCCCATCAGCAAGATGATGTGACCCCAGTTTGCCGAGAACGCCTCCAGCGCCTTTTGCACCGCGTCGGCGTTGGTCGCCTTGGAGTCGTTGATGAAAACGACCCCCTGGTGCTCTGCGAATCGCTCCAGGCGATGGGGAGAGGGAGGGAAACTCCCCAGGCCCTCGTGCACCAAATGCGGGGACAAGCCCGCCCAACGGCTTAGGGCAATGGAGAATGCAGCGTTTTTGAGGTTGTGCGCCCCGGGCAAACGGAGCCCTTGCAGCGAAAACTCCGTGGAGTCGTCCGCGAAGAACAGTTTTTGGGCATCCACATCCAGGTACGCCTCTTTCCCCGGTTTCGTGGAAACCACCCTTGGGTCGGTGTCTTTTGCCGCACCCCCGGCAAGGTAGGGCAACACTTCCTCCCCCACCCAATTGCTTTGCCCCAGCGCCAAAATGCGCAGTTTGTCCTGGACGTAGGCATCCATGGAACCATGCCATGCGAGATGGTCGGGGGTGATGTTGAGTACGGCGGTTTCGTGCAGGGGAAAGTGCTGCAGGAAATGGAGTTGGAAGCTGCTCAACTCGAACACGATGGCCTGCGGGGGCTCGGGGTTTTCTTCCAGTAACCACGCAAAGGGAGAAATGCCGATGTTCCCCAGCGAAAGCGCTGGCTGTTGCTGGCAAAGCAGGTGGGTGGTGAGTTCCACCGTTGTGGTTTTGCCGTTTGTTCCCGTGATGCCCACCCGGTGCAGCGAGGGGGGGAAGAAGGCTGCCGCCATTTCCAGGTCGAGGCGTAGCGGGATTCCCCGTTGCCTTGCTTGCACAACCAGCGGGTGAAACGGGGATACACCTGGACTCACAAGGATGCAATGCGATTGCAGCAACCGCTGGGAATTTTGGAGTTCCTCGTTTTCCACCCCGTGCTCGCGCAAGAAGAGGAGTTCCTCCCGGGGCAAGGGTGCCAGGGAAGAAACGAAGAAATGCCCCGGTTGCTTTTGGAGGAACCAACGCAATGCCCAGCGGTTGCTCACCCCGTATCCAAGAAAAGCGATATCGTAGCGATCAGTCGAGGGGCACAAGTTCGAAGCGATCCCCTTTCCAGGTCCACAGCGCGGAAAAACCCATTTGCAGGATTTTGCGGGTTGCCTCGGGAATTCCCAAACCCACGTGTTCCGGAACATGTGCATCGGAACCCATGGTGAGGATTTGGCCGCCGCATTCCCGGTAGAGTTGCACCAGGTTCCAATCGGGGTTGGGCTCCCCGTAATCCCGCATCCCCCCGGTGTTGACTTCGATGCCTTTTCCCCGTCGGACCAGCTCGCGGAAAATCTCGCGCACCAACGGGTAGTGTTCTTCCCCGATGGCCCGCCGACTGGGGATGTACCGGCGGGGAAAATCCAGGTGCCCCAGCACCGTGAAGTGCTCCAACCCTTTCACGCAACGCAACACGGTTTCGAGGTAGGGTCCGAAGTCGATGTGCTCCGGCTCCTCGCTGTTTTCGAAAGTATGTACCGACAGGATGACGAAATCGAATTGCTTCAAGTCCACGGAGTGGGGATGCCGCCCATCCCAGCCATACTCGATGCCAACGGGGCGTCCCCGGCTGCGAAAAAACTCCACGTAGGCTTGGGGGTCGCGGATCTTGAAGTCTTGCAGGAAGGGAACACCCGTGTCGTCGTGGTGGTCGGTAATGATGGAATTGGTGATCCCGGATTGCGCGAGGTTGTGCCACACGGTTTCCGGGTCCATCTGACAATCAAAGGAAAACGAACTATGCAAGTGGTAGTCAATCATCGCTCTCTCCCTGCTTACTGTTGGATGGAGTAATTGGGTGCTTCCTGGGTCATGACAACGTCGTGGGGATGGCTTTCCAGGCGGCCTGCGGTGGTAACCCGCACGAAGATGTGGTCTTTTTGCAAAGACGGGATGTCTTTTGCCCCGCAGTAGCCGAAACCCGAACGGATCCCCCCGCAGAGCTGGTGCACGATGTCTTGCATGTTTCCCTTGTACGCCACCATGCCTTCCACTCCTTCTGGCACGAGTTTCTCCGTTTCCTGCTCCGACTGGAAGTAGCGGTCCTTGCTTCCGCGTTTCATGGAGGCGATGCTGCCCATTCCCCGGTATGTCTTGTACTTCCGGCCTTCGTACAGCACGGCCTCCCCGGGTGCCTCCTCGGTACCCGCGAAGATGGAACCCAGCATCACCGCGCTTGCTCCCGCCGCAAGGGCTTTGACGATATCGCCGGAGAAACGGATGCCCCCGTCCGCAATCAGTGGTACCCCCTTTTCTTTCGCGACCTGGAAGCATTCTTCGACCGCGGAAAGTTGGGGTACTCCCACTCCGGCGACAACCCGCGTAGTACAGATCGAACCCGGCCCAATACCCACTTTCACTGCGTTGGCCCCCGCTTCGATCAACGCTGCGGTACCTTCGGCGGTGGCGACGTTTCCAGCGATCACAAAAGTTTCCGGCCATTCTGCCCTGATCTTTCGTACTTGCTGTAGAACGTTCTCCGAGTGCCCGTGCGCGGTGTCCACCACCAGCACGTCCACTCCGGCTTCGATCAACCGGGCGGCCCTCTGGAACCCATCTTCCCCGGGACCCGTGGCACCGCCCACAAGCAAGCGGTTTTTGCCATCCCGGGCGGCGTGGGGAAACTGCACCACCGCGTTGATGTCCTTAATGGTGATGAGCCCCAGGATACGGTTTTGCGCATCCACGATGGGGAGCTTTTCCACCTTGTGCTTGTGCAAGGTTTTCTTGGCTTCCACGAGGTCAATACCCGGGTGTGCAAGCACGAGTTTTTCCAGGGGTGTCATCAATTCTTGCACGGGGCGCTGGGGATTTTCCTCGAAGCGAATGTCCCGGTTGGTGAGCAACCCCAGCAGCTTTCCCCCTTCGTCCACCACCGGCAGTCCGCCAATCTTGAAATCCCGCATAAGGGAATCCGCGTACTGCACGGTTTTTCCCGGGGAAATGGTCACGGGGTTTTCGATGATGCCGTTTTCCGTGCGTTTCACACGGTCCACTTGCGCGGCTTGTTCCTCGATGGACATGTTCTTGTGGATGATACCGAGCCCACCCAGGCGCGCAAGCGACTTGGCAAGGTTATGTTCCGTCACGGTATCCATGGCGGCGGACAGCAAGGGAATTTTCAATCCCAGTTGTGCCCCCAGCTGGGTGGAAATGTCGACGTCCCGCGGGAGTACGTTGGAATACCGGGGAACGAGTAGAACATCGTCAAAAGTGTAGGCAAGTTTCAAGGGGAACCTCCTTCTATAATTCGTATTGTAAACGGTACAACCGGGTGTACAGCCCATCCTGGCGCAACAAGTCGAAATGGGTGCCTTCTTCCGCGACTTTTCCCCGGTGGATCACCAGGATGCGGTCTGCGTTCTTGATCGTGGATAGGCGGTGGGCAATGGTGATGACCGTTCGGTTGCGCGAGATGCGCTCCATTGCGTCTTGGATCAATCCCTCGGTAACCGGGTCGATGTTGCTGGTGGCTTCGTCCAGTACCAGGATCTTTGGCTGGTTCACCACCGCCCGGGCCATGGCGATCAGTTGCCGTTCTCCCGCGGAAAGCGTGGATGCCCTCTCGGTGAGAAGCGTGTCAAATCCCTTTTCGAATCGCTTGATGAGGTGGTCGACGTGCACGTAGCGCGCCGCCTCGATCACTTCCTCCCGGGAAATGAGCGGCTCGAACAGCCGGATGTTGTCGATCACGCTACCGGAGAAGATGAACACATCTTGCAACACCACCGCGATTTGCTTGCGCAGGCTTGAAGGGTTGAAGTCGCGCAGCGATACACCCCCGATCCGGATTTCCCCGGATTGCACGGGGTACAACCCCGTGAGGATGTTGATGAGCGATGTTTTTCCCGCCCCGGTTTCACCCACGACCGCCACCTTTTCTCCCGGTTGGATCTGGAAAGACACGTCACGAAGGATGGGCGTGGAACCATCGTAGGAGAAACACACCTTGTCAAAGCACACGCTGGCCTGTTCGATCTGTTCCACCCCGCCCGGGTTTTCCAGTTGCAACCCTTCTTCCTCGTCCATCAGCTTGAAGATCTTTTCCGCGGAGGAAAAGGCGTTTTGCACGATGTCGAACTTTTCCGAAATGTCCCGCAGGGGTTGGAAGAACATGTCGATGTAGTTGATAAACGCGTACAGCGTTCCAAAGGTCAGCACCCCGGAAATCAGGTCCCTGGCCCCAAACCACACCACCGTGGTCAGGGCGAGGTAGAAGAGGATATCCATCAACGGACGGAACACCGCGAACACCGTGAGTTGTTGCAACGTGGCACGATAGTAGGAGTGGTTGGTTTGGCCGAACTCCTCTTGCTTGGCCTTTTCGCGGTTGAAGAGCTGTATCACCGACATTCCCGACAAGTGTTCGGCCAGGAATGCGTTGATGCGTGCCAGGCGTACGCGCACCTTACGGTAGGCTTTTCGCGAGAAGAAGCGGAAAAGGTAGGTTGCCAGGATGATCAAGGGGATCACGAGCATGGAATAGCCCGTGAGCGGGGGGGAAATGAGCAGCATGAAAACGATGATGCCGATGAGCAGCAACACGTCCTTGATGATGCTGGTGATGGCTGTGGTGAAAAACTCGTTGAGATTCTGGGTGTCGTTGGTCACGCGTGTCACGATGCGCCCCGAGGGATTCCGGTCGTAGAAACGCAGTCCCAGCCGAAGCAACCGCGAAAAAAGGCTGTTGCGGATGTCCAGGATCACCAGTTGCCCCATCTTGTTGGAGAAGAACACCTGCAGGTAATTGGAGAGGAAGTTTCCCCCCAGAACCAGCACCATGAAGAGTACGATGTTGTTGATGCCTTGGATGTCTCCCTTCCGTGCTTGCTCCAGCACCGAGGGCGGCAATGGAACCTCCAGCCCGTCCCAAACCAGCCAGTATCCACCGGGACGGTATTCCATGGTGGCGGTTCCGGAGGGATCCTGCTGGATCCATGTTTGCTCGTTGACGCGCGTGTAGCCCTCTTGTTGCACGGAGGACACCAGGAAACGGGGGTCGGTGGACATGAAGCGGTCGATGGCGATGCGGGAGAAATAGGGGAACAAAAGTTGCAAAACGGTTGCCAGCGAGAGCATGGACAGGCTCACGAAAAAGAGGACGCGGTAGGGGCGGATGAATTTCCACAGGCGGCGAAAAATGGCCCAGTCGATGCTTTTCCCCGCTTCTTCTTTTTCCAGTCGGAAATCCTCGTTTTGTTTACTCATTGACCTCATCCCTTTCCAGCGTCTCTTCGATGAGCTGTTTCTCGTACAGGCGCGCGTAAAGCCCCTTTTTCTCCAGCAATTGCGGGTGGGTTCCGGATTCCAGGATTTTGCCGTTTTCGAACACCAGTATCTGGTCTGCCGATGCCACCGCCTTCAAGCGATGGGAGATGAGGATCGTGGTACGGTCCTTGATCTCCGACTTGAGGCTCTCAAGGATCTTCATTTCGGTCTCCGTGTCCACCGCGGAAAGACAATCGTCCAGGATCACTACCGGGGTGCGTTTCATCAGCGCCCGGGCAATGGCCACACGTTGTTTTTGTCCACCAGACAACGTGATTCCCCGTTCTCCCACGATGGTCTGGTAGCCTTGCGGAAATTCCTCGATGTTGCGGTGCACCGCCGCCAACCGCGCGTACGTTTCCACCTCCTCGCTGGAATACTCGCCGGAGGAAAAGGCGATGTTTTCCTCGATCGTGGTGGAAAAGAGAAAGGTCTCCTGGGGAACGTATGCCACCTGCTCGCGGATATCTTTCATGGACAGTTCGTGGATGTCTTCCCCATCGATGAAAATGGTGGAGGAAGGAACGGAATAGAGTTTGACAAGCAGCCGTGCCAGGGTGGATTTGCCGCTTCCGGTTTTTCCCACGAAGGCCACGGTTTGTCCCGGGCGGATTTGCACGGTGATACCTTGCAGCGCTTTCTTCTCCGATCCCGGGTAGTGGAAATCCAGGTTTCGCACGTGGATCTCGCCGGAAAGGTTGGCCGGTTTGGGGCGAAGCGGGTCCACCACGTCGGGCTTCTGCTCTTCGATCCACATCAAGCGCTTGTAGGAAGCGCGCCCCCGCTGCACCACGTTCACCACCCAGCCAACCGCAATCATCGGCCACACCAGCATACCCAGGTACTGCGTGAATGCCACGAACTGCCCCAGCGAAATGGAACCGATCACCACGAGCCGGCCCCCGTACCAGAGCGCCAGCACGAAACCCATGGAAGCAAATAGCTCAATCAAGGGGAAGAACAAACCCCAGAGGCGAATCAGGTGCATGGACTTGTCGTAGTATTCCTTGCAGCGGTCTCCAAAACGCTGGCGCCTTTCCGGCTCGATGGAATAACTCTTCACCACGCGTACCCCGTCCAACGTTTCCTGCACGGTGTCCGTCAAGTCGGAGAAGGATTCCTGCACCTTTTGGAAGCGGTCATGGATGGATCTTCCGTATCCCAGTGCGATCAGCACAAGGAAGGGAAGGGGAATCATGCCCACAAGCGTCAGTCTCCAATCGATCCGTGTCACCATCATGTACAGGCTCATCGTTCCCAGCAACGCAGCGTCGGCGATCATGATCACCGCTTGCGCCAACATCATGCGGCTCGCGTTCACGTCGTTTGTCATGCGCGCCATGATGTCTCCCACTTTCACGCGATCGAAAAAGGAGGAGGTCAGGCGAAGAAGTTTGGAAAACAAACGATTTCTGGTATACTTTTCGAAACCGCGGGAAGTGCCAATGATGAAAAAGCGCCAGAGGAAACGGCTTCCAAAAATGCCCACGGAAACCAGGAGGATGGCCCCCAGAAGTTGTTTCACCACGTCCATCCCACCATTGAAATACTTGATTTCGTCGATGAGCTGTTGCATGTATCCCGGGATTTGCACTTGGAGGTAGTCCACCAGAAAGAGGATCGAAATCCCGACAACGTACTTCCATGCATTTTTCTTCAAAAAATCCCGGATATACCGGGGCTTTTCCAGCTTTGGGTTGGTCAAAGTGGGGCACCTCCTTGAATGGTGCAAGTATTATAACACCCGTTGGAAGAAAAAGGGGGCATTTCCGCGTGGGATAGAGAAGTGCCGTTCAAAGAGTGCTATAATTGCGTGATCATACTCAAAATCTTCGGGGAGGACTGAATCAGGATGACCCTTACGGAAATTTTCAAGAAAATCGAGACGGAAGAAATCCCGTTCGTGGATTTGAAAGTTGTGGATCTTTTCGGGGTGTGGAAGCACGTAACCATTCCCGCCAAGAACCTGACCGATCGACTGTTCAACGAGGGTATTGGTTTCGATGCGTCGAATTTCGGTTTTGCGATGGTGGAAAAGAGTGACATGGTGATGATTCCCGACCCCAATACCGCCTTCCTGGATCCCTTCGGCGAATACCCCACCCTTTCGCTCACGTGCAACGTTTTTCACCCCCAAACGGGGAAGCGTTTCGAGCAAGACCCCCGGGGGATCTTGATCCGGACCATCGACCACATCAGCCGGGAAGGCATCGCGGACCAGATCTTGTTTGGGCCGGAGTACGAGTTCCACGTCCTCAACGATGTTCGCTACAAGATCGCTCCCAACCGGATCACCCTCAAAATCGACAGCGAAGAGGGTTTCTGGAATTCGGGCAAAACCGGGGAATACTTCGTGGGAAGGAAACGGGGCTACCACCGCAGTGCTCCCTTCGACCATTTCTTTGCACTGCGAAACCATATCGTGGACCAGTTGGAACAACTGGGTGTGGCGGTCAAGTACCACCACCACGAAGTGGGCACCGCGCAGCTGGAAATCGAGACGAACTTCATGGACGCGCTTCGTGCGGCGGATGCCACCTTACTGGTGAAGTACGTGGTCCGAAACATCGCGCACGAGTTCGGCTACGTCGTCACCTTCCTGCCCAAGCCAATCCACGACGAGGCGGGAAATGGCATGCACGTGCACCAATTCCTCAAGAAGGGCGACAACAACCTTTTTGCCGGGGAAAAGGTGTACAACCTGAGCGAAATGGCACTGTCGTATACCGCTGGGATCTTGGGGCATTCCCCGGCGTTGCTGGCGTTCACGAACCCCACCACGAACTCCTACCGCAGGCTTGTACCCGGTTTCGAAGCCCCCACCAACGCGGTGTTTGCCATCGGTAATCGCACGTCCGCCATTCGTATCCCGGGGTACGTGAAGGACGATGCCAAGCGACGCGTGGAGTTTCGCACCATCGATGCCAGTTGCAACCCATACCTGGCCTTTTCCGCCATGCTGCTGGCAGGCGTCGACGGTATCCTCCAAAAGTGGGATCCCAGCGAGATGGGTTTCGGCCCCTTCGAAGGGGATCTTGGGATGAGCGAGGCACATCCGCTGCCCAAAACGCTGGAGGAAGCGATGAACGCGTTGGAACGCGACAATGCCTTTTTGAAGCGATGGGAGATCTTCCCCGATTCGCTGTTGGCGAAATGGGTTTCCAAGAAACGCGAGGAGTACCGGCTCGTTTCTTCCATTCCGCATCCCGTTGAGTACCAGTTGTACTTTGACTTGTAATGTTTCTTTTCCCAAAATTCCGGTGATCCGGGAGGTGTGTTCATGAAAATTTCCACGCGGATCTGGCTGAGTATCGTAGCGGTGGTGGTGCTGATGGGGGTTATTTTCACCCTTACCCTGCTTTCCACCCGGGAACTCGAAGACTACGGCAACCAGATGGCCTTGAGCTCCGAGGCTGTTGGATCGAGCTTCAAGGGGTACCAGTCCACGCTTGCTTTTGAAGAGGACGGTAGAATCCTCACGGAAATGTTGCTCCTGCTGGGGTATTCCCAAACTTCGGCACAGGCAAAGGAGCAGTACAACGCAGTCCGCGACCAGCTTAAGCTCATGAAAACGAAAAGCCAGGAGTTTTCGTTGGAAAATGCACTCACCAGCGCGTTCAACACGCTGAGCAACAGTGCCGATTCGTTGTATTCCATGAAGAAACAGGAATTGCAAGCCACCGAATGGATTCGCACCTACAATTCGGTGATTCGCTCCCAAAACCAGGATGATTTCGATGCGCTGCAAGCCTCCTTCGCCCAGATGATCCAAATCGATCCCGCGAAATGGGAAGCGTTCGGGGAAAAATGGAAGGCACTGCGCGCCGAGTTTCCGGGAAGCTCCGTGAAGAAAGACCAGAAAGACGTGGTCATTCCACGCGTGGAGGAGCTGGGCACCGAATCCCTTTCCTTCTTCGAGTTGGAACAAATCTGGTCCAGCCCGGTGCTGAACGAAAACATTCGCTTCGCGGAGTACCCGCTGCTCCGCTTCAACACGCGGGAAATTTCGCTGGATCCTTCCAAGAGTGGTGAACTTCTCGCCCAAAGCCTGGAACTGATCGACAAGTCCATCGAGCAGCTGAACACCTACTGGAACATGGGACTTTTCATCATCTACGATCCGGTGAATATCCAGGTTTCCTTGAAAGTGCTAACGTTGTACCGCGAGCGGTTGCAGCAATTTGTCGAAGTGCTCAAAGACATGGATTTCCTGCAAATGGACATGAGCTTGAACGAAACGCTGCTCGTGGATTACCAGAGGAACGTTGATTTCAACCGCGACAAGAGTTTACAGGTGATCCACCAAGACGTGCGTTCCGCCATTGATTCCATTTTGCACCAGCTTTCCGCACTGTCCACCCAGCAGGCAGGTACGTTGGAGCAAGGCATCACCGACGTGGAGCAAGCCATTTCCGAATCCAACAAGGTTTCTTCCGCACAAGCTTTCAACACCATCCTGATGTTGATCATCATCTTCGCGGTGGTACTTGGTATCCTGCTTCTGCTGTACTGGAGTATCCGAACGATCATTCGCAGCCTGACCAAGCTGTCGGGCAGGCTTGCGCAGCTTGATTTTTCCCAAGTGTCCCTTTCCACCTCGCGGAAGGACGAACTATCCCGGTTGTTGGCATCCTTTTCCGCTGTGATCGATTCTGTTCGTTCCACGCTTTGGGAGGTATCCGCGTCTTCGGAACGCGTGAACTTGGAATCGCAGTCCATTGTTTCGTCGGTGGAAGAGAATTCCGCCACGTCCCAGGAGATCGCTTCCACCATGGATGAACTGAACCAGAAGATCCAGCTTTCGGTTTCCCAGCTCAAGCAAGTGAATGAACAAACCGCAACCCTGTCCTCGGAAAGCCAGCGTGTTCTGGAGCAAGTGGGAAAGACCATGGGCAAATCGAGTGACACGCTTGCGCGTTCGGAGAAGAGCAAGGAAACCATTCAACGCACTTCCCAAAAAGCGGCGTTGGTGGGTCAGCAGATCCAGGGAAACATGGAAAAGGTACTGGATCTGAAGCAAATCACCGACGAAATCCAGGGCTTCGTGAGCCAAATCTCGCAAATCGCCGAGCAAACCAACCTTCTTGCCCTGAACGCCGCCATCGAGGCAGCACGTGCCGGGGAAGCCGGAAAGGGGTTCGCGGTGGTTGCCGACGAGGTACGCAAACTGGCGGAAGACTCCAACCGCACTTCGAAGGATATCGCCTCCAAGCTTTCCGGGATTAGCGAACAGGTAGATACCGTCGTGGTGGATTCGGGGAAGAACGTGAAGAACATCGAGGAAGTAGTTTCGGATATCTCGGGGATTTCCGCACAGGTGCATTCGCTGGGAGAAGTTTTCTCGGGGGTGAATGCCTCGGTAAGGGACCTGGTGGAGCAAGTGCAACACCAAAACGAGCAACTCCAAGGGCTTTCCGAGGAATCGGGGAACGTGCTGTGGCGATTCGAGGAGATGGGATCTTCCCTGCAGGACATGAACCAGGCAATCCGTTCCAGCTCCCAGGCGATTTCGGAGTTGGCGGAATCAGCCGAAACGCTCACGGAAATTTCGCACCACCTGGAAGGAAACGTCCAGAAATTTTCACTTGGGTCTCGTTGATCCATACCAAAGGAAGTGGTACCGAATGGCACGAAGAGAAATGCAATTTGCGTTTGATTTTTCCAAGGTGAACCAGCTGAACTGGATCTTGATCTTGGCGATTTCCGCGATCCTGACGCTCATGCGTTTTGCCACGGGAGATATTGCCATGGGCGTGAAAATCATGATTGCTACTGGGAGTGCGAGTGCGGTCGCAACGGTCATGCGCTTTCTCCCCGGTGTTGTTTTCCTTCGGGCATTCGTGATGTGTTTCTCTACGTTCGTATCCGGGGTCTTGCTTTCGGTGTTGAGCGGAGGTCTTCCCCACATGTTCCTGGTGTACTTCGGTTCGATGACCATGGTGTCGCTGTATTTCAATCCCCGACTGACAATTTCGTACGCGCTCACCGTCAACGCCGCCTTGATCGTGGCGTTCTTCCTGGATCCCGTTGGGTTGATGGGACCACATTACGCGGAATTGAGTCAATTCGTGGTTCGCCTGGGGATCATGGATTCCACCGGTTTCTTGCTGCTTTTCTTCCTAACACGCTGGGGAAACCAGGCTATATCCGAATCCCAGTGCAAGCAGAGGGAGGCCGGGGCCTTGCTGGAAAAACTGCAAACCCTTTTCGCGGAACTGGAAAAAACGCATCAGAACCTTTCCGACAAGATCGCGTTTTCCAGCGAATCCACCCGCGATGCAGGGGAAACCAGCAACGAGGTGAAGCAAACCATCGGCGAAATTGGCAAAGGGGCGGAACGGGAAGCCCAGTTGTCCCTGGAGATCCAGCAACAGGTGCAGGTCATCCAACCTTCGCTGGAGGAGATCTCTTCCCGGAGTTCCCACGTGTCCTCCGTCACCGTGCAGATGAACGATCTGGTGCAAAAGAGTTCCACGGAGGTCACCAATGTGCAAGGTGAAATGCAGCGCCTGGTGCAGATCCAGCAAAACTTGAACGAGTCCATTCACCGCTTGAACACGGAAGTCCAGGATATCTACCAGGAACTCGAAGGCGTCACGCGCATCGCGGATCAGACCAACTTGTTGGCACTAAACGCTGCCATCGAAGCCGCGCGTGCTGGCGATGCCGGCAGGGGATTTGCGGTTGTGGCGGACGAAGTGCGCAAGCTGGCGGAAGAAAGCCAAGCGATCGTGAAGCAGGTGGAGCAAAGGATCCACAAGATCCAACAAGACACCGAGACGTTACTCCGCGAGGGCGAGGAGGGCAAGAGTGCCTCGGAAAAAGGACACTCCCTTCTCCTTCTGTTTGGAGAGCAATTCGGAGATATCCAGAAGGCTTTCTCTTCCATCCGGGACCAAATCGAGTGGCAGGCAAACGAAGTAGCATCCGTGCACGATTCGCTGCAGCAGTCAGCCGGTGATGTTTCGGAAATCGCTTCCATCTCCCAAGAACATGCCGCGGCAACGGAGCAACTTTGGGCCGCCATGGAAAACCTGGATGGGCTGATCCAGAACGTGGTGCAGTTGAATCGGGAAATCTCGCAACTCAACGCTTCCCTGCAAGCACAGCTGGACCAAAGCAGCACGAAATAACCCGGGAACGCGCAAAAAAAAGCCGGTGGACAAACAGCCACCGGCTTTTTTTTTGCCGCGTTTTGGAACAGGTGCGCACAAGAGGTATCAGGGAGAAATGCCGGGGGAACCGTGGCACAAGGTTTTTTTGTAGGAGTGCGCCTCCGTGGCGTGTTATAATCCAAGATGGCAGGATCTTTTTTCCAGGAGGGCTTATGAAGATTGGAGCTTTCGCGCGCCAGTTTGGGATCCCGGTGGATACGATCCGCTACTACGTGGATAACGGGATCCTGCTCACCGAAAAAATCAACAACCAGCACGTGTTTGACGAAAAGTGCGTGCGTGACATGGAACTGGTCTTGGAGCTGAAACGGATGCGGTTTTCCATCCTGGAAATCCAAAAGATGCTCTCTTTTCTCCGTGTGACGAACCTCTCCGATCCCCAAGACGAGTTGCTGTTCTTGGAGTGGTTGGCAAAAAAACAGCACTTGCTCGAACAGGAAGTGGCTTCGCTGCAGCAGGCGATTGGGGTTATTACCCAGAAGAGAGGTTCTTTCCCACGAAACCAGGCCCAGGAAAGCCGTTCGCTGGGGATTCCTTTGCCCTGCTTTTCGTGGTTTTGTTGCCCGGACTGCGGCAAATCCCTTGCGTTGAACCATGCCCGGGTGATGCATAACCAGGTGTTTCACGGTGAATTGGAGTGCGCTTGCGGGTATGGCTGTACGATCGAAGAGGGTATCGTGGTTGCTCCATCTGCCAATCGTTCCACTCCTGGCTCGCTGCAAACCGATAACCCCCGGCAAGAGTTCGTTTCCAACACCGATCCACTGTACGTCAATTTTTCCCAGAAACCCGTGGAATGGTTTCGAAAGAGGCTCCGGCCAGGAGGGGCCAAAACGCAGGGGATCTTGTTGGAAATCGGAACCGGCCTGGGTTTTTTTCTCGCCACTTTCCTGGAAAACCTTGGCGAAAACGGGTGGTACATCGCAACAGACGCTTCACTGGCATTCTTGCAGTATAACAAGAAGGTTTTGGAACGGTCTGGCAAAAACCCCAACGTGCTTTTTCTCGCCGCGGATGTAACCCGGCTGCCCCTGCGTCAGCGCC
>DAOPKN010000014.1:0-47001 GCA_035391225.1 Thermotogota bacterium | reverse complement strand
AAGTTGAGGCTTTCCTGATTATCTGTCATACCCCAAGACCTCCAAGTTCCTCTTGATGGTGGCTTCAAGCCGGTATGCCTCCGCGAACTGCTCGTAGAGAGTGGCTGACAGTTCGGCCATCTTTTCCTCGAAAGGAACGCCGTCATGCTCGATTTCGGCTGCGCCCACGTACCGACACGGGGTCAACACGTAGCCGTTTTCCCTGATTTCATCCGTTGCTTCGCTCTTGCAGAAGATGGGAACATCCTCATACTCAGCAGCCGCCCACATCTGGTTCTCAAACCCGAGATTGGCGCCGTTTCCCTTTTTTTCTGCCATGGATTTCCCCTTTCGAATGGTTCTGCACAACAAGATCTCTACTCGCTGAAGTTTCTTCGATGAACACCGAGTAACATCTATTAGAATGCCGCATAACTGGGCGGATTGTCAAGTCTCGGGTTCAGGAGTTGTTGTAAGGGCGGGCAGGCACGGGGGCCTGCCCCTACAGAAAGTGTTTGGGTTGCTCTGGGGTGCGGCGGTCCCAAGTGGCATATGGCTTCAAGGGCTTTTACTGGCCGGAAAGGGGGTTGGGAAGAAGCCTGCTGTTGGGGATGGGGGATTGGATGGGTATGGAGTTCCCGGTTTGGGCGGCTTCCAGTATCCCGTTCATCGCTTCCAGAACGTGTGCGGCTGTTTTTCCGGAACAGATGCATTCGTGGTTTTCTTGGATGGCATCGATCATTTCGATCAAGCCAAGGCCGCGGGAATTTGCCGTGAAAGGCTTGGCGATGTTTAGCTGTTCCCACTCTTTTTCGTGGCTTTTCCGCAAAAGTACGGGGCCCCCGAAGGAGTTGGGGTCGGGAACGGTGAGGGTGCCTTTTTCACCGTAGATTTCCAGGAAGGGCAAATGGCTGTACCAGGTGTCGAAACTCATCACCAGGTTTCCGAGCGCGCCGTTTTCAAACCCCAGCAGCGCGGTAATGTGCGTGGGGGTCTGCACTTCGAATTTCTTTCCCGCCTTCGGCCCGCTGAAAATGGTTCGGAAAGCCTGTGGGGTCGCTGCCATCCCCTGCACCTCGCGAATGGAGCCCAAAAGGTACACCATTGTTGAAAGGTAGTACGGGCCCATGTCCAGCAACGGGCCTCCCCCGGGTTGGTAGTAAAATTCCGGGTCGGGATGCCACCATTCATGCCCGGGGCAGGTCATGAAACCCGCAACCCCCACCACTTTGCCAATGGCACCCTTGTCCAAAACCTCTCTGCAGGTTTGGATTCCTCCACCCAAGATCGTGTCGGGGGCGCAACCCATCCATCGCTTTTTTTCGTCCGCGATGGAAAGGAGTTGTTGGGCCTCCTGGTTCGAAAGGCACAGTGGTTTCTCCGAGTACACGTGCTTTCCCGCTAACAAGGCACTGGAATTGATGCCAAAATGGGCACCGGGATTGGTCAGGTTCAAAATCACGTGGATTTCGGGATCCTGCAGCATTTCGTCCAGGCTGCTAACACGGGGGATGGCATAGCGTTTGGCTTGGCGCTGGGCTTTTTGGTCGTCGAGGTCTGCGACCGCTACGACCCTTTCCAATGAACCTTTCCTCCATTTGGGGAACACGCCCGTGAGGTTCTCCAGGTAGATATCGCTGATGTTTCCACAGCCAACCACACCGATGTTCACGTCAATTCCCCCCCTATCCCCTGCGAGCCGCCCAGGTAAAACCCCGGCGCATGAGTTCTCCGAGGGGTTGCTGCGCGAACAGTTCCACGTTGTGCCCCAGCGAGCAGTAAAACACCCTGCCTTTTCCCCATCGTTTCGTCCAGGCCACGGGAATATCCACCTCGCCGTTGGCGGTATGGGGTCCCATGTCTTCCCCGCCCGTCACCCGGGTGGTGGCCAGCACTTCGATGGCTGGATCCACGTGCATGTAGTATTGTTCACTCACCAGCGAAAAATCGGGCAACCCCTCCACGATAGCGCTCGATCCCCTTTTGAATTGCACGGTGTATTCCCGGGTGTCGTTCCCGGGGTGGGCCACGAACTGTCCTCCCGTCATGAATTGCCAATCGGTGTTCTCTCGAAACGCATCGCACATCCCACCGTGGCATCCCGCGATCCCCATTCCATTGGCCACCGCATCCAGAACTGCCCGGGTGGCTTTTTCACCCAACGTTCCCATGGTCCACATGGGAACCAGCAGGTCAACCGACTTCAATTCCTCGGTGTCTTCCAGCACACCCAATTCCGCGAAAAGTTGGACATTCCACCCCATTTCCCGTAATTCACGGGCAAACCACTCGGAAATTTCCCGGGGTTGATGCCCTTCCCATCCTCCGTATACGATCCATGCGTTCATTCTCTTTCTCCTTTCGTGGTTTTTGGGATTATAGCGCAAATCGTTCGGCTTCTTGTAGCATGATCTGGAAATTCCGGATCGGCACGTAGTTTGCCACGGTGTTTCCCGATCCCAGTGCAAATCTTCCCCCAGGGGCACAATGCTGGAGAATGGCTCGGACCACCGCGCGCAATTCAGCTGGAGGATACCGGGCCAGCTTGTCCATGTCTACACCACCCAGGGCACCAATCGAAGGGTACTGGTCGTAGAAATCCACGATGGGGCAAATACTGTCCTGGAACGAATGAAAACCATCGATGTGGATTTGCTGGATAAGGGTCGGCATGATGCGGGACACGTTGCCACAGGAATGCAAGAGGAACAACTTGCCGTAATCATGGGCAAGCCGTGAAAACTGTTTCAACCACGGGAAGAGGTACTTCTCCAACACCGCTGGGCTGACGATGGTCGACGTCTTGAAACCCATGTCGTCCGCGTGGAAAATCCCCCCCACCGCTGGATCGGAAAGGAACCGCTGGTAGAACGCAAACACCTTCTGCCCCCATTGCGCGAAAACATCCTCCACCAGCTCGGGGTTTTCCACCAGGTTGACGAAGAGCCCCTCGTATCCCATCCACCATTCCATCACCTGTTCAAACAGCGTGGAAAAAAGGAGGATCTTCATGCCCTTCGGAAGATGCTGTTTCACCTGGAGGAACGGGCTCTCGTCCACGCGAATGGCTTGCCAGTCAACGGCATGGAAATCTTGCTGGCTGTTGATCAGGCCGATTCCTTCCAATGCCCAAGTTCGGTTGGCACGGGCAAGGGGGCCAAAATCACTCGAGGTCTTCTTTTCAAATTCGGGCATCCCCGAAAAATGGGAGCTAAAAACGTGTGCATCGTACCCCAACAACCGTTCAAATTCCAGGCGCAAGAGAAGTTGCTCTTGGGGATCATCGGACCAGTGCCGGGAGAAAACGCCCTCCATCACCGCTTTCACTACTTCGATGTCCACTCCCAGCTCCACCAGGTGTACCTTCGACGGTTTTCGTTTCCCTTGGATCACCGCTGCAAAGCTTTCAAAATCGGGTTGGCGCACTTGGATACACCTCCAGGAACGCGTAACGCGTAGAAGAAAAAGGGCGAAACCGGGCAAAAAGACCGGCTTCGCCCCACCCTGCGAAAGAAAGAAGGAGGGTAACGAACTAGTCTTTATAGGCCCACTTGAAGTAGATGGAGCCGCTGGGCAGGCGGACCACGTCGTGCACGTTCTTTTGCATCGCGAAAACCCGGGTGTAGTAGAAAATGGGAATCACGGGCATGTGTTCCATCAGCACATCCTCGGCCATGCGGTACAGTGCTTCCATGCGCACGGTATCGGTGGAGCGTGCTGCAGCATCGATCAGTGAAACGTACTCGGGCAGCACCCATTGTGGATCGTTGGTGGGAATGTCGAACTTGAACAATTCGAGGATGGAGGGATACAGCGTATCGCAGGTGTTTCCGGATCGGGCAATCTGGTACATGCCCCGTCCACGCTCGAACGCGAACACGCTGGTTTCCTTGTTTACCAGTTTCACGTCGATCCCCAGGTTTTTCCTCCACATGTCTTGCACCGCCTGGGCAACCGCAGCGTGCATTTCGCTGGTGTTGTAGAAGATCTCGTACACGGGGAAGCCTGCGCCACCTGGATAACCAGCTTCGGCTAACAACTTTTGGGCTTCTTCCACGTCCCCGTGGGGGTCAAAGTAGGACCTCGCTTTTCGGAAATCGTGGCCGTTCATCACGACACCCTCAGGGGCAAAACCGTACGCGGGAACCTGTCCCCCGCGAAGCACAACGTCGGTGATGGCGACCCGGTCGATGGCCATCGCAAGCGCTTTGCGCACGCGAACGTCCCAAAGAGCTTCGCGCGTGAGTGCATCCGCCGGGGTTCGTTCCACGTCGGCCCAGTCATCCGATCCCATGTTGATGGAGTAGTAGTACGTGGCAACCAAGGGAACGATCAGCGCGTAACCGTCAGAAATCAGCTGCTCGGTGGCAAAAGCGGGAACGGTCTCGTTCACGTCGATGTCTCCCGTAAGGAATGCCGCATGTGCCGTAGCGGCTTCCTCCACGAACACAAAGCGCAGTTGTTCGAGCTTCACGTTTGCGGCGTCGTAGTAGTTGGGGTTCTTTGCGAACAGCATCTCGTCCTTGGCTCTCCATGATGTCATCTTGAATGGGCCGTTCCCCACGAAGGTCTTGGGGTTGAGCGTCCAGCCGAGGGGATCGTTCTCCGCGATGTCCTGCCGCACCGGGTAGAAAGAAACACCCGCGAAATTTTCCATCGCAAAGGGGGATGCGTATTCCAGCTTCACTTCGAGCGTCTTGTCGTCGAGGGCCTTCACGCCCACTTCTTCCCGTTGGGCTTCGCCTTTCAGGTACTTCTCCGCGTTCTTGATCACGAACAACCGATCGTTGCTCGACGATTCGAAATCGGGATCCAACTGGCTCTTCCAGGCGTACTCGAAGTCTTGCGCCGTAACCGCTTTTCCATCGGACCACTTTGCATCGCGCAGGTGGAAGATGATGGTGGTTCCGTTGTCCAGCATCTCCCAGCTCTCGGCGATCCCCGGTACCGACGCACCGTTTTGGTCGGTCTTGAGCAAACCCTCGAAGCACTGGTTGATCACCTGGCGCTGGTTTAGCCCGGCCGAACTCCTCGGGTCATAGCCGTTGGCTTCCGCGGCGACGTTGTAGGTAATTTCCTTTGCCGCACCAAGTGCCACGACCGAAACAAGGGCAAAGACAACTGCGAGAACCAGAACAATCCTTTTGTTTCCCATAAAAAGCCTCCTTTTCTCCACCCCACTCACCTGGGATGGGTGTCTTCATCTGTCAAGAAACAGGCGACATAATGCCCGGATTCTACTTCTTTCAATTCGGGGGTCTGCCGCGCGCACACATCCATTGCATGGGAACAGCGCGTTCGGAATCGGCAACCCTCGGGAACATCGATCGGACTGGGAACATCACCTTCCAGAACGATACGCATTGCTTTCTGCGCTTCACCGGGATCCGGGATGGGAACCGCGGACAGCAAGGCCTGGGAATAGGGGTGAAGCGGATGGGTGTACACTTCATCGCTCGGGGCAATCTCCACGATTTTTCCCAGGTACATCACCGCGATGCGGTTGGAAATGTACTTCACCATGGAAATGTCGTGCGCGATAAAGAGGTAGGTCAGCCCGAAATCGTGCTGCAGGTCTTGCAGCATGTTCACCACTTGGGCCTGGATGGAAACGTCCAGCGCAGAAATGGGTTCGTCGCACACGATAAACTCGGGTTCCACCGCAAGTGCACGGGCAATACCGATTCTTTGCCTTTGCCCCCCGGAAAACTCGTGGGGGAAGCGGTTGGCGTGCTCGGAATTTAACCCCACCTTGGAGAGTAGGAATTTCACTTTTTCCAATTTCTCCCCGCGCGAAAGGGATGGGACCATGCCTTCGGAAACGATATCTTTCACCAGGAATCGTGGATCGAGCGAAGCGTACGGATCTTGGAAGATCATCTGCATCTTCCGGCGGAAGGGCAGCATCTGTTTTTGCGAGAGCCCCGCGATGTCCTTTCCGTCGAAGAGGATCTTGCCCTGCGTGGGATCGTACAAACGGATTACGGTTCGGCCCGCGGTGGTTTTGCCACACCCGGATTCCCCAACCAATCCAACGGTTTCTCCGCGTTCGATGCGCAGGTCAATCCCATCCACCGCTTGCAGGAAACTTCGTTTCTTCGAGAAAAGCTTGTGTTTCATGGGGAAGTACTTTTTGAGTTTCGTGATTTCCAGCAAGGGCAGTGTGTTTTCAAGCATCGTGCGCTTCCTCCTTCTGCTTCAAAGGCAACCAGCAGGCAACGCTATGGCCCTCTCCGCTGGGAAAAGCCGGGGGCATTTTTTGCTGGCAAATGCGCATGGTGTGGGGGCAACGCGGGGCAAAGGGACAGCCTTCTGGGGGCTTGAGCAAGTCTGGTGGTTGCCCTTCGATGGGAACAAGCCGCTCCTTGCTTTTCTTGGCGGGATTGGGCACGCTTTGCAATAGACCCACGGTGTACGGGTGGCCAGGATGCCGGTATAGTTCCATCGCTTGGGCGGATTCCACGATTTTTCCCCCGTACATCACGTTCACACGGTCACACAGGCTCGCCACCACGCCCAGGTCATGGGTGATCAGGATGATCGAGGTGTTCAGTTCCTTGCGCACGTCTTTCATTACTTCCAGGATTTGTGCTTGGATGGTCACATCCAGCGCGGTGGTGGGTTCATCGGCGATCAGCAGCTTGGGCCCGGTAACCAACGCCATGGCAATCATTGCCCTTTGTCGCATGCCCCCGGAAAATTCATGGGGGTACTGCCGGATTCTCTCCTCGGGTTGCGGAAGCCCCACCAGTTCCAGCATGTCGATTGCCCGTCGCCTGGCTTCGGAACGCGCGATCTTGCTGTGGCGAACCTGGTGTTCGACCATCTGGTTTCCCACCGTGTACACGGGGTTCAACGAGGTCATTGGGTCCTGGAAGATCATGGAAATCTGGTTTCCCCGGATGGCCTGCATTTTTTTCTCGGAAAGCGCGGTGAGTTCCACGCCTTCGAAAAGGATGCTCCCCCCCACGATCTTGCCGACGTCGTCGAGGATATCCATCACCGAAAGCATGGTGACGCTCTTGCCGCAACCGGATTCTCCCACGAAGCCCACGGCTTCTCCACGATGCACGTCGAAATCCACGCCTCGCACTGCTTTGACTTCCCCGGCGTAGGTGAAAAAGGATGTACGAAGCTCTTTGACTTGCAACAACTTTTGCATCGCCACTCTCCTACTTTCTCATCTTGGGATCCAGAGCGTCTCGCAACCCATCGCCCAGGAAATTGAATCCCAAGATGGTGATACAGATCGCCAGCGCCGGCCAAAAAAGATTGAGCGGGAACGCCATGAACATCTGCATGGCCTCAGACACCATCATGCCCCACGAGGCTTGTGGAGCCGAAACCCCCAACCCGATGAAGCTCAAGAAAGCCTCGGCGAAAATGGCACCGGGAATCGCAAACGTCAGGTTCACGATGATGGTGCCCATGCTGTTGGGAAGAAGGTGACGAAAGAGGATCTTGCGGTTGTTCACACCCAGTGCCCGGGCAGCCATCACGAATTCCTGGTTTTTCAACTTCAGCACTTCCGCCCGCACCATGCGTGCCATGCCGATCCAGTTGGCAATACCCATGGCGATGATGATGGTGACCAGCCCCGGTCCCAGCACCACCATGAGCAGGATCAGGTACAACATGCTGGGAACCCCACTCAGGATATCTGCGATGCGCATCATGACATTGTCTACCTTGCCCCCGAAGTACCCCGAAACACCCCCGTAGGTTACCCCAATCACGAGCACCAGGAGCGTGGAAACGTAGGCAACGGTCATGGAAATGCGCGCGCCGAACAGGATGCGGGTGAGCAAGTCTCGGCCGAACTGGTCGGTGCCCAGCCAGTGTTCCTTCGAAGGCACGGCATTGGCGTTGTACAAATCCTGCGAGTAGTAATCGTACGGGGTCAAAAGGGGAGCAAAAAGTGCCAGAAACGTCATGAAGATCACGATGACCAGCCCGATCATGGCCAGGGGATTGGCACGTAAGCGTCGCCAGGCATCTTGCCAGTACGACATCGAAGGGCGAACGATTTCGTTTCGCAGCTTTTCTTGGGGGGGAACGGGTGCAAATAGTTCAGCGGGAACGTGGACCTGTTCATCCATTTCGCTTCATCCTTTCGCTCATCATTTTCCCAGCTTGATGCGCGGATCAAGAAACGCGTACAGCACGTCGGTGATGATGTAGGTGAAAACGATCAACGCGCTGAAAAAGAAGGTCAACCCGAGTATCATCATGTAATCGCGGTTGCCAATCGCCAGCACCATTTCCCGTCCCATGCCCGGAATGGCAAAGACCTTCTCGATCACGAAGCTTCCAGTCATCAGTCCCGCGATCAGCGGGGCGATGTAGGTGACAATGGGTAGCATGGAGTTTTTGAGTGCGTGCTTGTAAATCACTTTCCTTCTGGATAGCCCCTTTGCACGTGCGGTTTTCATGTAATCCTGCCGGATCACGTCCAGCAGGCTCGAACGCGTCAAGCGCGCCAGGTAGGCCACCGGCCCGAAGGAGAGAGCCACAGCAGGCAGGATGTAATGCTTCCACGAACGGAGCCCCATGGGAGGAAGCCAGCGCAGCTCCACGGCAAAAGAGTAGATAAGCAGCGTGGCAAGCACGAAACCGGGAATCGTGATCCCCAACGCCGTGAGCACTTTCATCAGGTTGTCCTGCCACCTTCCCTGCCGCAATCCCGCCACCACACCCCACACGATGCCTGCCACGATGGACAGAAGGATCGCGATACCCCCCAGGCGCGCAGAAACGGGGAATCCTTGCGCGATGATCTGGTTCACCGTCCGAGGGTAGTAACTGATCGATAGTCCCAGTTCGCCCCGGGCAAGGTTGCCCAAGTACATCAGGTACTGCTCGAAGATCGACTTGTTCAGCCCGAACCGTTCTTCCATGATCCTGCGGTAGCTGGGACTCTGTACGTCCATGCTGTCCATGTCGAAGGGCCCACCCGGGATGGCGTGCATCAGGAAAAAGGTGATGGTCATGACCACCCAAAGCGTCAACAGCCCGAACAAAACGCGGCGAACGATGTAAAACATCATCCTCGCTCCACTCCTTCCCCCATCGGCTTGGCGGATGGTTCTTCCCGAGCCACCCGGAAACGGTACAGGCCACTCGCGGTTTCGGTTTCAAAAATCCCAGCTGTGGAAGTCCTGGAAAATACCTCCCTGCCCCCTTCCCAAACTTTGGCCCCTTCGGGCAGTGGAAGCCGCACCTGGGCCTTGGCGGAAACGGGAACACGAATCACCGCTTCCAACTCCCCCTTCCGGCGTTTCCAGGAAACGGAGGCCTTTCCCCGGGGGGTTTTCACGCTTGCCGAGGCAAACCGGATGTCTTCCAGCGAAGGCACCTGGAACAAGATCTTGGCCCAACCCGCTTCCAGTGGACGCATGCCAGCCACGTACTTGTACAGCCAACCATCCACGCTTCCCAGCATGATGTGGTTGTGCGAATTCATCGAGAAACCCGTCAACTTTTCCCAGCGTTCCCACAGCGTGGTCGCACCCTGGTTCACCATGTACCCCCACCCCGGGTAGTCGGGGTTTTTCACCATCTTCCATGCCACGTCCATCCGCCCCCCATCCGAAAGCACGTCGAGGATGAAACGCGTTCCCACGATGCCGGTGTCCACGTGGTAGTCGCTTCGCCGGATGATGGAATCCACGAGGGTGTTGAACACTTTGCTGCGTGCATCCGGGGGGACCATCTCCAACGACAGGGGCAGGGCGTTCGAGGTCTGCGAGGGCAGGCTGCTGTCCAGGCTTTGCCTCGGGCTCATGGGAACAACCGCGTACTGGTCTTCCTGGAAGAAAGCGCGGTGAAACGCATCCCTGACCTGAAGGGCAACCTGTTCGTATCTTTCCCGTACCTCCGGCTGGCCCAGGACTTGGGCGATCTTGGAAAGAATCAGGGCATCGTGGAAGTAAAACCAGGTAGAGGTGAGTGCAACGGGGGTTCGCTTGGGCAAGATGGAGCCGGGAGGACACCAGTCCCCATACTTGCCGAACGTAATGATGCCACCGTCTGCCAGCGTCCCCAGGAAATCCACGTACCGCTGCATGCCCGGGAAGTGTTTGGCGAGAAGCTGTGCATCTCCGGTGAACTGGTAGGTTTCCCAGGCAAGGGTTACGTACGCGCTGCCCCACGCGGGATCCGCGGGAAAAAAGCGGTAATACGATGGCACGACGTCCGAAAGGGACCCGTCCGGTTGCTGGGAACGCGAAATATCGTCCAGGTACTTGCGGTAGAAGGCGTGCATGCCGAAGTTAAATAGGGATTCTTCGCCGGCAAGATGCGCATCTCCCAACCATCCGTGTCGTTCGTCACGTTGGGGGCAGTCCGTGGGAATGCTCATGAGGTTGGAACGTTGTCCCCATTGCACGCACTCGTGGATACGGTTCACCAGCTCATTCGAACAGAAAAAGGAGCCCTGCGCTTCCACGTCCGAATGGACGACGCATCCCACGATCTGGTCTGGTCGCGGGACACCGGGGTAGCCGGTCACTTCCACGTACCGAAATCCGTGGTAGGTGAAAAGGGGTTCAAAGGTTTCTTCCCCCTCGCCGCGCAAGATCCATTCGTCCGTGGCCTCGGCGTTTTCCAGCACAAGCATGTTGAGCGAACCATCCTCCGCGAGCAGCTCGGAGAAACGCAGGCGGATTTTTGTTCCGCGCGGACCATCCGCCGTGAGCCGCACCCAACCGGCAAAATTCTGGCCGAAATCGAAGATAACGGTGCCTTCGGCGGGGGAATGCACCGAGCGCGGGGCAAGCAACCTCGTGACGCGGATGGGTTCCATGTTTTGGAACCTCGGGAGAATGCCTTCCACCTCGATGGCCCTGGGAAATCGAACCACGTCGGCACCTGGCAGGCCGAGGGAAGGATCCTTCCTCCGGGAATCGTGCGTCTCCCCGCAGTAGATCCCGTTGCGCGTCACCTCCCCGGGGATGCAAACCCAGGAGGTGTCGCTCAGGACGTTTTCCACCGTTCCATCCCGGTATTCCAGGCGAAGCTCTACCCATCCCCGGGGATACTCGAAACCGTAGCTTTCGAGGAAACGCCCGTTTCCCAGGATCATCACCAGCGCATTCTCCTGGCGAAGTTGGTGGGTCACGTCGAAACCGCTGAAATACACCGCCTTGTCGTACTCGGACTGCGCAGGGTCAAGAACGTGGTCGCCCACTTTTTGCCCGTTGATCTCCAACTGGCCATATCCCAACCCGCAAAAGTACACCACCGCCCTTTGCAAAGGTCCTTTAAGGGCAAACTCCTTGCGCAGGTAAAGCGCATGGGTGTGACGGTGTCCGTCGATTTTTTGGTTGAGAACGAAGGTTCCGCGTGTCTGGAAGAATTCGGGTTGCGGAGAGGTTATCCACCGTGCCTGGGGTGCGGACCGAAGGAAGCCCGTGGCAAACCGCGTGGGATCACTGAAATCCGAAACGTTTCCCTCGTTGTCCCTGCAACGAACCCTCCAAAAGTACAGGGAATGTTCCTCCAACTCCGGCAGGCAATCGCTGCACTCGGGAGCATCGATGGGAATCCAGCCGCTTTTCCAGGTGCGGTTGGGGGCCTCGAAAAAGGCCCTGGGATCGTGGGCAAGTTCGATTTCGCATGCGGCCAGGCAAGCCCCCCGGCGTTCGGACTCCACGTTCCACTGCAAAACAGGTGAAGGGCAATCCATCCCTACCGGCTCGCGCAAAAGGTCACATTTCAGGTCAAAGGGTTTTCGCAGCATTTCGCACCTCGTGGACGGTTATGGGAAACACAAAAAGACCATTTTTAGAGTATTTCTTGATAAAATATGCTCTTATCATAGCACATTTTTGGAAAAAAGAAAAGCCGATTCTCCAATTAACCGGTTCATTGGAACAAGTTGGTCACTCAATGAACAACTTGTTCATTCGGTGATTGCTTTTTCCGTGGCAAAACGGTAGCGGGTATCGTGCGAAAGGGTGGATGGGATGCCTTCTTTCGGCAGGTTGGTAATGATGGCATCGAGCGTTTGCACGTCGAAGGTTTTCATGATGGATTTGCGGAAAAACTTTCCCTGGTCCGCGAGTAGGATGCGCCGTTCGCTTTTTTCACCCAAGATTCTCTTGATGTTTCCCGTGGTGGGAACGTTTTCGAAGGAACCCTCTTGCGGGTCAAACGCGCTGCAGGAAAAAAAGGCTTGGCGCACGTGGATTTCCGAGGCCATTTTCTCGGCGTACACCCCCGAGGTTGCGAAGTTGGAAGACGTGGCCGTGCCCCCAATCACCGTGACGTTGAAGGTGGGGTTCTTGAGCAACTCGGAGGCGGTTTGCAGACCATTCGTGACAACGTTGAGAAACTTGCGGTACTTGCAGCACCACAGCACCAGCTCGAACACGGTGGTACTGGTATCGAAGAAAAGGATGTCGCCGTCTTCAATGAGGTTCAGGGCTTCCCGTGCCATCATCTGCTTTTCCTTGCGGTTTGTGGCCAATCGCTCGAAGAAGCGTGCCTCGGAAACACGGTTGCTCGCCTTTTTGATACCGCCGTAGGTTTTTTCCACGAACCCCTTCTCCACGAGTTCCGCGATATCCCTCCGGAGCGTGATGGTCGAAACCCCCAACGAGTGCCCTAAGTCGCTCATCGAAACAAAGTCCCTGTCCATGATGAGCTGCACGATCTTTTCCTGCCTCAGCTCTTTGCTCATTGCGTACCTCCTTTTGGCGCGCGCCAACCCATCGACTCCGAGAATCGGACGGCTTGGGCAATCATGATCCGGTAGTTGGAAACGGGAACGTAGTCGGTGATGGAATTCCCCGAACCAAGCGCGTATCTCCCACCTTCCATGCATGTTTCCAGGATGCTGTCGAGGTATGCCCGGAGTTCTCGTTCCGGGAGCCTTGCCAGTTTATCCACGTCCACTCCGCCCAAGACTCCCGTCCGTTTCCCGTACCGCTTCTTGAAATCCGTCACGGGAACGATGGTATCCTGGAAGGAGTGGAAGGCATCGATCTGGATGTCTTGGAGAAAATCTTCCATCAACGCATACACGTTTCCACAAGAGTGTAGGAAGAAAACCTTTCCCTCCTGGTGTGCCAGGGCGGCGTACTTTTTCACCCAGGGAAGGAAGAGCGCGCGAATCACCGAGGGGCGAACGAGCGTACCGGTCTTGTGTCCCAGGTCGTCCCCGTGGAAAATCCCCCCCACGAAATCCTCTCGGATGTAGGTGGCGTAAAAGTCGAACACCTTTTGGCCCCAGGCGTCGATCACGTCTTTGACAAGGTCAGGTTGCTCGATCACGGCGGTAAACAGACCGGTGTGGCCGAGAAAATCATCCATGATCTTGTGCCACACGGGACTACACATCAGGCATTTCATTCCGGCAGGCAGCAGGGCTCGGTAGATTTCCCCCACGCTTTCATCCACGCGAATGGCTTGCCAGTCCCATTTCTCGAAATCTTCCCGGGAGCGAATCAACCCCAGACCTTCTTGGGCCCAGCGACGCCCCTCAGCGCCCTCGGGGGAAAAAAGCGGGTTGTTGCGATACGTTCCCCAGAGCGTGGCAAAATCGTATCCCATGCGGCGCCGAAACTCGATGTCCTGGAAGATCCTCTGTTCCCGGCTCTCTCCCCAGGGAAGGTTCCAGCGTCCCACCCAGATCTTTTTGCGAAAAGGCCCATCGATCTCGTGCTCGAAAAGGTGCACGCGCAAAGGTGCGGCTTCTCCCATCATCACCGAACGGAAAAGGGCAAAGTTTGGCTCCCACCCTGGGAACTGTTCTTCGAGTACCTGGCCACCCACGGAAATTCCACCTCTCCAAAGAATGATTATTTTCTGAGAAAAGTATGATATAATCATTGGCAAAACTAATCAAAAAAATTGGCAAATTCCGCGATTATTGTATCATTTCCTGTCAGCAAAAGCAAATGGGCTGTTCCCCGATTGGGATGGAGAACGGCTTGTGCAAACGAAAGGAACGGGAGGTCGTGATGAACGAAAAAGAGAAACTTGTGCTGTACTCCAAGCTCGCGTGGGATCGAAAACTAACGGAAAGCACCGGGGGAAACATGAGCCTCCGTGCTGGAGGAAAAGTGCTCATCACCCCAACCACGGTCATCAAGCACTTCCTCGTGCCCGAAGATATCGTCACCCTTTCACTCGAGGGGGAAAAAGTTTCGGGTCTCCGGGAACCTTCTTCCGAGTACCGAATGCACCTGAACATTTACGGCCAGTGCGCGGATGCGGGGGCCGTTTTCCACGCGCATCCCGTTCATGCCACTGCCCTTGCCGTAATGCAGCAACCTTTCCCGGTGAACGCTCTTCCCGAAACGGCCCTCACACTTGCACCCATCGCCTACCTCCCCTACCGGATGCCGGGAACCGATGCATTCGCCCGCGTTTTTTCCGAGGGGTTGCAAAGGGGTGCCCGGGTGTTCGTGTTGCAAAACCACGGGGTGACCGTCGTGGGGAAGAGTATCGAGGAAGCGTACGCCCGGTTGGAGACCCTCGAGTTTCTCGCGCAGATCGCCCTTCTTTCGGGCGCCACACCAGGAAACCACGAGATTCCCACCAGCCAGGTTGTGGAATTCTTAGAGTTCGTGCACGGCAAAAAAATGGAGCACTACCGGCCCCACGAGTGGGTCAAGTAGCAAGGAGGAATGCACCATGGAACGTTCCGAGATTACGGATCACCTTTCCCGATTCCGGGTTGAAGTACCCTCATGGGGGTTCGGAGCTTCGGGAACCCGGTTTGGTACCTTTCACGTTCCGGGCGAAGCCCGTGATATCCACGAAAAGATCGAAGACGCTGCAACGGTTGCGCGCCTTACGGGCGGGGTCTCTTCACTGGCCATACACATCCCCTGGGACAGGGTGGATGACTTCGCTGCCCTCCGCCAGCAGGTGGAGAGCCAGGGGTTACGGGTTGGCGCGGTGAATCCCAACCTCTTCGGCGACCAGGCTTTTCGCTTTGGCTCGCTGTCGAACGTGGATCGCGGTGTGCGCCAGCGGGCCATCGACCATTGCCTGGAATGCATCGACATCATGAAGCAAACCGGCTCCAAGACCCTTTCGCTTTGGTTGCCAGACGGAAGCAATTACCCCGGGCAGAGCGACATGTTGCGGGCCTTCGAAACCCTTTTGGAATCACTGCAACACGTGGTTCCCTCGCTTCCAGAGGATGCCCTCCTCCTACTCGAGTACAAGTTCTTCGAACCCGCTTTCTACCACACCGTTCTTTCCGATTGGGGAACCGCTCTCCTCGCTGCCAGTAAGCTCGGACCCAAGGCCAAGGTCTTGGTGGACCTTGGTCATCATCCCCAGGGAACCAACATCGAGTACATCGTGGACCTGGTTTCGGCGGAAGGGAAGTTGGGGGGTTTCCACTTCAATTCCCGGAAGTACGCGGACGACGACCTCACCGTGGGTTCGCTCAACCCCTACGAGCTCTTCCTCATCTTCGTGGAGCTCACCCGCTTCTTCGATCTGGGCCAACCCGAAGACCCGGCAGCTTCACCGCAGGTGTCCCTCGTGCTGGACCAGAGCCACAACGTCAAATCCAAGGTCAAAGCCACCATCCAATCGGTGGTCAACCTGCAAAAAACCTTCGTGAAAGCGTTGCTGGTAAACAAGGAGGAGCTTGAAAGCGCCCGGCAACGCCAGGATGCCATCGGAGCGGAAGAAGTTCTCAAGCAGGCGTTCGAGGCAGACGTGAACCCCTACCTGCTACACATGCGTTCGGAACGGGGGCTTGCCGCGAACCCACTGGAAGAATTTGCGAAAAGCGGCCTGGAAGCGCTGGCCATTTCCCAAAGGGGGTAGGGCATGCACCCTTCCCACGACTACCTCGCTATCGACCTGGGCGCTTCGGGTGGAAAGGCTTGCCTTGGCAGGGTGAAACAAACTGGAATCGAACTGCAAACGGTGCACCGCTTCGCCAATGCCCCCGTGCAAAGGGAAGGGGTCTTTTACTGGGACATCCACCACCTTGTGCAGCAGGTTCGAATCGCCGTTCGCCAGGCCAAGGAACACTGTCCCAGCCTTCGCTCGATCGGGATCGACACCTGGGGGGTAGACTTCGGGTTACTGGGGCGGGAAGGTGCATTGTTGTGCCCCCCGCTGTGCTATCGAAATTGGTTTTTCCGGGCCTCCATGGAAAGGGCCCTGGAACGCGTTCCGGAACATCGCCTGTTCGAGGTGACCCGGAACCATTTGCTTCCGATCAACACCGTTTTCCAGTTGGTAGCGTTTGAAGAACAGTTCCCGGAACTCTTTGCGCGTGCCCGATCCCTCCTGATGATGCCCCAACTCGTGGGTTACCTGCTGGGAGGCCCGGTGGGCTGCGAGTTCACGATCGCTTCGACCACTGGGCTCATGGATGCAACCGAAAAAAGTTGGTCGGAAGAACTCATCCGGGAGTTGGGATTTCCCCCGTTTTTTGCACCGATCGCGTTCCCCGGAAAACGTATGGGGGAGATCCTCTCGCTTCCGCTGGTGCACGTGGGTTCGCACGATACCGCGAGCGCTTTTGCGGGAACACCCGTCAGCGGCTCGAGTGAGGGAATCGTCAGTACCGGAACCTGGTGCCTGGTTGGTGTAGAGGTGGATTCCCTTCCCACTGACCCGAGGATGCGCGAGTGGAACTTTTCGCTGGAAGGCAGGGTGGACGGTGGCTTTCGCCTGCTCAAAAACATTCCCGGACTCTGGTTGATCCAGCGTTCGCTACAGGAATGGAAAAAGGACGAACCCGATCTCGATTTTTCCCGCCTTTCGCGCCTTGCCAGGCAAGCTTGTGCGCCCGAGCGATTCGTGGACGTGAATGATCCTTCGCTGGAAAACCCGACGAGCATGGTCGCGGCGCTTCAGGCACTGTGTGAAAAAACGGGGTTCCACAAGCTTCCACGCTCCCCCGGGGAAGTGTCTCGCCTTGTTATCGAAAGCATTGCACGTGCCATAGCCACCGCGTTCCACCAGCTGGAGCAGATCACCCAAAGGCCCGTGCAGGTTATTCGAATGGTGGGTGGAGGAACCCAGGATTCTTTCCTTTGCCAACGTGTCGCGGACTTTTGCCACCATACCGTGATTGCCGGACCCGTGGAGGCTACGTCCGTGGGAAACCTTCTTTGCCAGTCCATAGCCGACGGAAGGTTCGAGAGCCTTTCGGATGCTCGGGCCTTCCTTCGAGCGGCCTTTCCGTTTTCCACGTACCACCCCGCGGGGAAAGAGGAACGGGAAGGGTTGCACTGAAGTTCACCGTACCATTCTCCGTCAGTTACTCTGGAGACACTTTTCCCCTCTTTCCAAAAAAAGGGGCCATCCCCTGGAGGATACAACCATGAGCGAAACCGACCAAAACCAGGCAAGGAAGAAGAATCTCTCCTTCCAGGCCGATCCGCTGGAACGCGAAGCCTTCGAAGACGAGTACATCTCCCGTTTTGGTTCGCATTTTTCCGTGCAGTTCCACCCTTCGCTGCGAAGTGGAGGGGTGCGAATGGTGGGAATGGGACCCCAAAACACCTCGGTTCCGCTGTACCTGGGCGTGGAATGCGAGAACCAACGATGGGGCTTCCCAGTGGGATACCCCGCACCCTTTAACCGTCCGGAAAAAACCATCCAGGATTTCCGGATTTCCCGCACCATGAACAGCCTCACCGCAACCAGCAACGAGGAGCACATGGGGCTGGAAATCTCCTTTCGATGGGTTTCCCCCTTCTTTCCACGGGACGAGGTACTCTCGACGGCCCCGTTCTTCTACCTGGAAGCGTGCGTGAAAAACCCCTCGCACCATACCCGGGAAGGCTGGATATACGGGGGATTGGAAAAGCTCACGCAAACCCGACGCATGGGCAAAGACACCCTGGTTCAAACCGTGGACATCGCCGCCTCCTTTCGTGGACCGGAATTCAAGCCGGGCAAGCTGTTGCGCTATGACCTTGCGCTGTTTTGCCCAGACGCGGAAATGCAGCGCAAAACGCTTTCCAGCGGGTCGGCATTCTGGGATATGGATGCCATTCCTTTCCAATTGCAACCCGGAGAGGAGAGACGCGTGCTTTTCATCCTGGCCAGCTTCCTCCTGGAACGGGGAATCGTTCGCGTGCACGGCACACCCTGCGATTTTTCCTACCAGCAGCGTTTTGCCAACGTGGGGGAAGTCGTGGAGTACGCCGTGCAAAACAAGGCTTCCATCCTTCAGAAGAGCGATTTGTTTGATAGCCTATTGCTGCAAGCCGATATCCCCCAACGGATCCAGGATTTCATCTGCTGGAACTTCCACATCTACCAAGGAGCCACCTGGTACCTCCACCATCCAGACGGCAGGGACTTTTACACTTGCTACGAGGGAGGAACGGGTTACTTTTCCACCATCGACGTGGAGTACAACCTCGCCCCCTTCTACGCGCTCTTTTGGCCCCAGTTGATCCGGGACCAACTGGATCTCTGGGCACAAACGTACGAAAAGGGAAACCGCGAACGCCCCTTTTCGTTCGGACCGGATGTGTGCATCATGCCGCACGACATCGGCGGGGGGTTCGAAATCGACGAACAGGTGTACATCCTGGGGCCCATGCCCGTGGAAGAAAACGCCAATTTCCTCTTGCTGCACGCCTTGTACGCCCACTTCACGGGAAACCGGGAACCGTTCGAGAACCAAAAAGAGCTCTGCATCGCGCTGGGCGATTTCATCTTGGGCTCCGACCTTTCGGGAAACGGCCTTCCCGACACGGGCACAAACAACACGCTGGACTGCTTCGAATCGCTGTACCGCGACATGGAGGACCAGGTGTTCCTGGGAATCAAGGCAGCAACCGCGCTAGATTTCCTCTCCAGGATGCTGCAAAGCACCGGCGAACCCCCGGAACGATACCAACGCTTCCGCGCGTTCGCCCAAAAAGCATTCCACACCATTGAAACCCGTGCATGGAAGGAGGACCACTACGTGGTCACGCTTTCCGCACGCCAACCCCAGGGATGGGATGCCTCGAGCCCCCTCACCACGAATGGAATGGCGTACCTGTTCTTCTGCGGCCAACAAGTCCCCCTGTGCCGGAAGCGCCTGGAAACGGACCTTGCGCTTTCACGTGAATCGTACTCGATGTGGCCTTCCATGGGGGTATGGAGGGACATGGTGGGATGCTACCTTCGGAACGAACCCGCGGGGCACTACCGTTTCCGCCCCGATTTCCGCGGGGACATGTACCCCCGTTCGGCGAACACGCTGGGAATGCTTCTGGCGTATCCTGGAATGGGCGTTTCGTTCCTTGAAAAACGCATTTCCGTGGGCATGGCGCACCCCGGACGCTTCCCCTTGCTGCCCCTCGCCGACTGGCAAAACGGCTGGGTACCCTGGATTCGAATCCAGGAGGGGGAACTTCACCTCGAGTTCCCGGAAGAGGCTTCCGACGACTTCCGGCAAAGGGTTGCATCCTTTGCTATCCGTTTTTTCAACGGGGATCATCCTTCCAGCGAAAGGGGCGAAGCCCCTTGCCCGTGATCCGCAGCACCTTTTCCACCGAGGAATTCCATTGCTCGATGGGCCAAACCCTTTTCGATGCGCTGGTTGCGGCCGGTTTCCCTTTTCCAGGCAGCTGTGGGGGCAACGGAACCTGTGGAAAATGCCTGGTCCGTGTGGACGGAAAGCTGTCTGCTCCCGGCGAGCGCGAACGGGCATTGTTGGGCGAGGACAAGCTGCGCGAAGGGTTCCGGCTGGCGTGCCGAACACGGCTGCAGGGAGATGCCGTGCTCCTTTCCCTGCCAACGTGCGCGACTGCTTTTTCTCCCGTCGCTTTCTCGGAACAAGCCGCAGTGGAAATCGGCGCGGGAATTCGTCAGTACCGCGTCGCGAAACGCTCTTTCGACTTTGCCCGTAGCCACAACTCTCCTTCCGACCTTGACGCGTTTCTCCGGGCATGCGGTACCCACGAGGTTTTTCCCGTACCCGGGGCCTTGGGAATGGCAAAACAGCTTGTATCCCTCCTGGGGGGTGCGAACCAGCAAAGCTTACCCCTCACCGCCTGCACGCTTGACGGAATGGTGGTGCACGTTTCACAAGGCGTTTCGCCAGGGCAAGAAGACCTGCTGTTGGCATTCGACATTGGAACCACCACTCTTTCTGGGGCGCTTTTGCATGTCTCGGGGAAAACGGTTGCACGAGCGCGTTCGCTGAACCCCCAGGGGGTGCACGGCGCAGACGTGATCTCGCGCATCGCGTTTTGCAAGGAATCGGGGGGCCTTCAAACACTGCAGGCGGAAATCCGAGAGGCATTGGCGTTGCTGGGCCGCTTCCTGCTGGAAAAAGGGAATTTCCCCGCTTCCAGCGTTCGTGCGGTTGCACTGGCGGGAAACAGTTGCATGCACCACCTTTTCTGGGGGATTTCGCCCGAACGCCTGGGCGCCAAGCCTTTTTCACCCGCGCTTACCCAAGGCATTCTCGCCTCCGCCACCGAATCAGGGTTTCCCTTCCTCGAGGGAGACATACCGCTGTTCTTCCTTCCCTCGGTTGCGGGGTTCGTGGGATCGGATGCCCTGGCGTCGTCGCTGTGGTGCAACCTCGATCGAGTGACTTCACCCACCCTGCTGGTTGACCTCGGGACGAACGGGGAGATCCTTCTTGCAGCCAAGGGGAAAACCTGGTGCTGCTCCACGGCAGCCGGACCCGCGCTGGAAGGAATGGGGCTTGCGTGCGGGATGCCCGCGATTCCCGGCGCCCTGTCGGGCGTGGACAGGGGAGAATCCGACCAAATGGTTTTTTCCACGGTGGCCGGTGAACCGCTGCGCGGGATCTGCGGGTCGGGATTGGTTTCATTGGTCGCAAACCTACTGGAACGGGGGGAAATCCTTCCTTCGGGAGCATTTTCTCCCAACGCAGCGGTGGAGGGCACGGGAAGAAATCGGAACTGGGTGCTGCAGCGACAACCCCGGGTTTTCTTGAGCCAGGAAGACGTTCGCCAGTTCCAGCTTGCCAAGGCCGCCATTCGCACCGGCATCGACCTACTGCTGGAAAAGGCTGGGGTAGAACCGGGGGAACTGGACCGACTGTTCCTGGCGGGCTCTTTTGGATCCGAACTGGACGTACCAGCTGCCATGGCCACGGGGTTGCTCCCCCGCCTCTCCCCTTCACGGGTGCACGTGACAGCCAGCGCCAGTTGCAACGGGGTAGCCCTTTTCCTCGTGGACGCCTATTCCCCGAAGCGGGTGGAAAACATGAAGGCGAAGATGCAGCATGTTGCATTGCAGCATGATCCCAGCTTCCAGGATCGTTTCCTCCGATGCCTCTCGCTGGAAGGAGGTACAGTATGATGCCACAAGAAAAGAGAGAACTCCCAGAAATGCACGCCGAAGAACTGGTACGCACCCTCGATGCCTTTGGAAAAGGGAGGAACCAACGCAAAAAGGCGTTTCCCCCGGAAGTGCTTTCCGATGCCCAGCGCGCCCTGGACTGGATTCACGAAAGGGGTATCGCTGCAATGCTTCTACAGGGCCTTTTTCCCGTAGAAGCGCTGTTTTCCGAGCGGAGTGTTCCCCCCTTTTTTCACCGATTCGCCCAACTGGTTTTGGGTATCCTGACGATTGGACCCGAGTTGGAAGAAGAGGCCACGAGCGCGTTTCAACGCGGGGAAACCATGCGCGGGTTATTGTTGGACCATGCGGGGACGATGATGCTACGAAAAGCATTTTTCGTGTTCCAGGAAACGCTGACCCCCCGGGGATGGTACAGCCATCGCATGGCACCTGGCTGTCCAGGAATCCCCTTGCAAGCCCAGCACACCATTTTCCACCTCCTGGAAGCCGGCAAAAGGGGCCTGCACATCAACGCGTCTTTCATGATCCACCCGTTGAAATCCTCTTCTTTTGCCATCGGGCTTTTGCAGGAAGGGGAGCGGGGAAAACGGGGAGAAAGCCTTTGCATATCCTGCCCCAGCCGCGCACATTGCGATATGTTCGGGGACATGGAGTAACCATCCAACACCACGAAACGGACAAGGAGGAACAGCCATGGAATCCATTCAGCAGCTGAAAGAATCCATCATCCAAATGCGCACCAAGCAGGCCCAGGAATTGACGCAATCATTGCTCCAAGATGGGATGGATCCCAACGAGATCCTGAACCAGGGATTGATCCCGGGAATGGACGAGGTAGGGAGGCTTTTTACCGAAGGCGAATACTTCGTTCCGGAGGTGCTCGTCGCCGCAAAGGCCATGAACGGGGCTATGGCCATCCTGGAACCATTGCTTTCCCGGGAAAAAGAACGGGGCAATGCCAAAATCGTTGCGGGAACCATCGAGGGGGACCTGCATGACATCGGCAAAAACCTGTTGTGCATGATGCTCAAGGGAGCCGGGATGCACATCGTGGACTTGGGAGTGGACGTATCCCCGGAACGCTTTTCGAAGGCTGTCCAAGAAGAAAAACCAGATTTTGTCGCCATCTCCGCACTACTCACAAGCACCATGATGAATATTCCCCGGGTGATCGCAGAATTGCAGCAAAAGGGATTGCGCGAATCCGTGAAAATCCTTGTGGGAGGCGCACCCCTAACCCAAGAGTACGCCCAGCAAATCGGCGCGGATGGCTACTCGGCCGACGCCAGCGAAGCGGTTGCGCTGGTTCGGACTATGATGGGCTGAAATGCGCGAATTGGCATTTTTCGCCCTGCTATGATATGATATCAACGGGCAGAGAGGTGCCACATGACAATGATCATTGGCGGGAAGCCGGTTCCATTCCAACTGGTTTTCAAAAATCGGAAGACCGTTCGATTCGAAGTATCGCCCGGGGGGGAGTTGAAAATCCAAGCCCCCCTTGGTATTTCTATGGAACAACTGCAATCGCTGGCGCAAAAACGCGCGGACTGGATCCTGTCGCGATTGCAGCTTGCCATCCAAACCCCTCCACCCGAAACCACCAAACCCATTCCATCCGATCTGCCCTGGCAGGGCAAGACACTCCCTTTGCGCTTGATCGCAGACGATGGCGTTCCACATATGGCCCTCACGTTGGAGAAAGAAGCGTTTCTGCTGCGGCATAACCCGTTTTTCCCCGCGGAAAGGCTGCGGTTCGAGGCCCGTCCCAGGATCGAGGCGTGGTACCGGGAAAAAGCCCGGCAAGAGGTATGCGAATCCATTTCTTTCTTCCAACGCCAACATCCCGACGGTCTCCGGGTATTCCAGGTCAACCAAGTGCGGATCAAGGATCAAAAAACGCGTTGGGGCAGTTGCTCGGGAAAGCGGAACCTCAACTTCAACTGGAGGTTGGTACTCGCTCCTCCGGAGATCTTGGAGTACGTGGTGGCGCACGAACTGTGCCACCTGGTGCAACCCAACCATTCCACCGCTTTCTGGAAATGGGTTGGCCAACTTCTCCCGGATTACGCGGTTCGCCGAAAATGGCTGAAGAAAAACGGACATCTTTTGCTCTTTTAGCATACTACAGGAGGATGAAACAGATTGGACGAAAAGAAGGTTCAGCAAAGGAGAAGCGAGCTGGAAGCCCTTTCGGACCAGCAGCTCAACGAAAAGTTTTGGGAACTCGCGGAACGCATCGTGGATCCACTCATCAACCTGGCACACACGCACACGTCGCCTTCCATTGAGCGCTCCGTGCTGTTGCGCATGGGTTTCAACTCCCTGCAGGCCAAGGTGCTGGTGGACAAAATCTTCGAGCGGGGCTTACTCGGCAAGGGAGCAGGGCATATCGTGTGGAGGATTTCCAAGGAGACTTCGCTCCCCGTTGTGAAAGCCGGGCTGGAGCTCATCGAGGGCCGACATTGGGACGAGGTTGACCGGGTTTTCAAGGGGGTGCATTGAGCATGGCGTTGCACCCTGACCAGAAACTGGATGTTTCCAAGATCCTGGAGAAGCTGGAAGAGTACCGTCCCCGCCGCAAAGGGTGGACATGGCGAGTGCCCCTTCCACCCGGAAGCAAGGTGGGAGACTATTCCTACCGGGAGATTTCCCAGCCGCTCCAAAACAGCGTGCCGCTTCCCCCCGCCAAGTACTTCAACCACATCGATCCCCAACCCCAAGAGGTGATCACCGCGGAAATCGCTTCCGGACGCTTCGAAGACGATATTCGCCGCATGCGCATGGCCGCCTGGCACGGCGCGGATCACATCATGGTGATCCGCACGCTGGGGCAGTCGCATTTCGATGGCTTGATCGAGGGTTCTCCGGAAGGTGTGGGGGGGATCCCCATCACCCGGAAGGAAATCCGGGCCACCCGCAAGGCATTGGACCTGGTGGAAGATGAGGTGGGACGCCCGATCAACTTCCACAGTTACGTTTCGGGAATCGCCGGGCCGGAAGTTGCGGTGCTTTTCGCCGAAGAAGGGGTGAACGGGGCGCACCAGGACCCCCAGTACAACGTACTGTACCGTGGAATCAATCCCATCCGTTCCTTCGTGGATGCCGCGGTGGCCAAGCATCTCATGGCATCCGTGAACATGCTCCAGATCGACGGCGCCCACAACGCAAACGCTTCCTCGCGCGTGGCGTGGAAGGTCATGCCCGAGCTCCTGGTACAGCACGCCATCAACTGTGTCTACTCCACGAAGGCGGGGCTCCCCAAAGAACTCATCGCGCTGTCCACCGTGCCACCCATGACCGCTCCCGCTCCAGAATTTCGGCTCAACTTCGTGTACGCCCTTACGGTGCGGGAGCTCTTCCAGGGTTTCCGTTTCCGCGCGCAGATGAACACGCGTTACATCGAGTCCGACCTGTTGGATGCAACGCGAATCCACGTCCTGGATACGCTGCTCAGCCGCTTGACAAGTGCCGATATCCAGTCCACGATTACCCCCGATGAGGGAAGAAACGTTCCCTGGCACGTCAACTCCATCCGCGGGGTGGAAACCGCCAAGCATACGCTGCTGGCACTCGACGGAATGAAGGAATTCGTGGAGCCGAATGAAAAGGCGTTACGCGGTGCGGTGCGGGACATGAAGATCCGCGCGATCTTGTACATGCAAGACATTTTGGACAACGGGGGATACTTCGAAGCCGTGCACCAGGGGTTCTTCGTGGATTCGGGTTTCTTCCCCGAACGAGTGGGCGACGGAATTGCACGCGACAAGGATGGCGAGCTCGGTGCGGGAACCGTGGTACCCCGGGAATCGGATTACATGGCACCCGTGTGCCACCACTTTGGGGAAAACCATCTTCCGGATGGCTTGGAAAAACCCTGCGATCTTATCGGTGGATGCACCCTGGACCACCCGGAGAAGATCCAATACCTCGACGAGCTGGACGAAACCGATAACGTCGAGGTGCGGATGCAGCCACACCGCGAGAAAATGGCCAGTGGGTTGTTCCGCCCGGAGGTGGAATGGCAGAACGATGGCTTCATTCAGCTGGACATGACGATTCCCGACAACCCGGACGTGGCCGAAGCCGCGGCCCTGGAAATCGCTTCGCGCATGGGCCTGGAAGAACCAACGGTGATTTCGAAGACCGTGTTGCATCCCGCGGAAGGCACGTACGTGGAAGTGAAAGCACGTGTTCCCTTCTTCATTCGAAGGGACGAGCTCAAGATCCCGGAAAAGCCCGACGTGTTGGATGAAGCTTCCGTCCGCCAATTCGTGGGAAATCGCCCCATCAAGGTGGTTGCCGGAACGTTGGGCAACGACGAGCACTCGGTGGGCATGCGCGAAATCCTGGACATCAAGCATGGTGGTATCGAGAAGTTCGGCATGAAGTACGTGTACCTGGGAACCAGCGTTCCCGTGGAAAAGATGATCGATGCTGCCATCGAGACGGGTGCCGACGCCATCTTGAGTTCCATGATCATCACGCACAACGAGGTACACCTGAAAGGCATGCGCCAGCTCGACCAGCTTTGCCGCGAAAAAGGCATCCGGGACAAAGTATTGCTGATTTGCGGAGGAACACAGATCAACAATGACATGGCAACGGAGAATGGAATGGATGCGGGTTTCGGCAGGGGAACCCACGGCATCGACGTGGCAAGTTTCATCGTGAAAGCCCTGCAGCAACGCCAAAGGAACAGCTGAGTTTTCTTCGAGAGGGGGAAGTGAAATGATCGATTTGGAACTGGTGACCATGGAGATCCCGGAAAACAGCAACATCATCGTGGGACAGTCCCATTTCATCAAAACCGTGGAAGACATGTACGAAGTAATGATGACCTCGGTTCCGGGTATCCGGTTTGGGCTGGCATTCAACGAGGCGTCCGGCCCTTGCTTGATCCGACGGGCAGGAAACGATGCCGCTTTGGTGGAATGTGCGGGGAAAAATGCCCAAGCTATCGGAGCGGGACACGCCTTCGTGTTGCTGATGCAAAACGCCTACCCCATCAACGTTCTCAATGCGCTCAAGAACACGCAGGAAGTTTGCACCATCTTCGCGGCCACGGCAAATCCGTTGCAACTGGTGGTCGCGAAGTCGGACCAAGGAAAGGGAATTGTCGGGGTGATCGACGGATCCTCCCCGAAAGGAATGGAAACAGATGCAGACGTGCATCGCCGGAAGGAATTCTTACGCAACGTAACGGGCTACAAGTATCTTTGACAGGAGGTGTACCATGTTGAAAAAAGGCTTACTCTTCGTTTTGATGTGCATCGTTTCCGCGATGCTGTTGGCCGCCGTGGCAGCGGAGGTTGTGGAAGTCGACAAGTACGGCAACGTGCATACGAACGTTCCGGAACAGCAAATGCTGGAAGCGGGGTACGAAGTGGGTGACATGCTCCAGGTATCCGCGGGAGGCAATGTCTGGCAAGCCCCCTTCGTGACCACGTATGGCGACGTAGACCGTGGAAATCCCCTGGTGCGCATTTCTGGCGGCAACGTGTTACTGGCCATCAACTACGGAAACTGTTCCAAAACCTACGGGTTGGACGTGGGGACACAGATCGAAATTTCGCTGGTGGAGAAGGGCGTATACCTCGAGGAGCTGGAAATTCGCCACCTGGTGCGCACGGATGTGCGTGAGGACTACGAAACAGACGCCATCTTCGCCAATTTCCGCGGCGTGGTCATGGGCAACATCGCTCCGGGGAAGTTGTACCGGACCTCCCACCCCTCCATCGATGACCCCCGTTCTCCTTTTGCCGCGGACCTCATGGAACAGGCTGGAATCAAGACAGTGATCAACCTTTCGGATTCCTCCGAGGAACTCCAGGCATGCTACGCGTACAACGACTACTACAGCAAGCTGGGAGAAGAAGGCCAGATCATCAACCTGAACATGGGGGTGGACCTTCTCAGCGATGAATTTGCCCAGAAACTCTACGCAGGGCTTCTGTTCATGACCATCCATCAACCCCCTTACCTGGTGCACTGCGTGGAAGGAAAGGATCGCGCGGGAATGGTCGTTGCCATCCTGGGAGCTATCATGGATGCCAACACCGACGAGATTTTCCACGATTACGTGGTATCCTACGAGAACTACTACCACGTGAAACCTGACACTCTGGCGTACACCGCGGTAGAAAAGATCATCGCGGACATCTTCCGGGAAATGAACGGGGGCCAACCCGTGGATGATTCCAACGTGAAGCAGGTCGCCATGAAGTACCTGACCGAAAAAGTGGGGCTAACACCGGAACAAATCAGTGACCTGCAGCAAAAATTGCAGTAAGTCCCTTCTGAAAAAGAGGGGGGGCCTTTTGGCCCCCCCTCTTTTTTTGGTTGGATGGGTTATAATACAGGTGATATCCACCAAGGAGTGATCGCGATGCAAAAAAACCGGAGTACCACGTTCTTTGTACTGGCCCTCGTTTTGGGCATGGCAGTTGTTCTGTCTTCCTGTGACGTCTTGGGAGTTCGGAAAGAACAAACCTTCTCCCTTCAAATCCCTGCGGAGAACATGGGCCTTTCGGAACTCGAAATCGACACCCGGAACGGTGCCATCTCCCTTGCTACATGGGAAGGAAACACCATCAAGGTGGAAGGAACGAAGTACGTGCAGGGAGGGGGAGACCTGGAAAAGGAAATCCAGAAGATCCAAGTCCAGTCCCAGCAGCAGGGTAATCGTTTGCACGTTTTCGCGCAAATGCCCAACGACGTAGGATTCTCGTTCACCCCCATCAGCTACGGTGCGCAACTCAATATCTTGGTTCCCGCTTCTTTCGCCAGAGACTTGCAGCTCGTGGAAGCCAACACCTCCAACGGGCGCTTGGAGGTCAACGATTGCAATGGCCTTCTGAAATTGGAAACCTCCAACGGGCGCATCATCCTTTCGCGGTGTAACGGGGTAATCGACGCGAAAACCTCGAACGGAAGCGTGGACCTGGAAAACCTTCGTGGGCAGCTGAACGTCACGACCAGTAACGGTTCCATCTCGCTGGTTGGTTGCTCCCTATCTGGCAACATGCATTTGCTGGACAGCTCGAATGGTTCCATTTCCGGGGATATTTCGCTTCCGGATACAGGAACGGTGCGCGTCACCACCAGCAACGGGCGCATCGATTTGCGCGTTCCGCGCGAAACGCGCGCCACCCTCTCCGCAAAAACAAGCAACGGCACGATCTCCACGAAAAACTTGGGCATCACCTTTTCGCAAGACACCAAAACTTCCAAAAGGGGAACCATCAACGGAGGTGGTGCCTCTCTCGAGCTGGATACTTCGAACGCCAACATCACCCTCTCGGGGCAGTAGTCGTCCCCCTTTTTGGGCTCGATTGCCTGGAATCGGATTCTACCAGCCGTAGGGTGAGTAGGGGTATGCTGCCAAGGGAACCGTGGTGGTGACCGCAACTGGAACGTAACGAACCGCGTATTGGAGCGTGTAGTAGGGGACTACCACCGGGGAGTACACCACCCGCGAAGTGGCTGCAGGAACGGAGTAGGCAGGAACATGCGGAACGTAGTAGCTGGAAACGGGCGAGTACGACGGGAAAATGCGATATCCCCCCGAATAGTAGTACGGGTAGTGGTAGGAGGGGAGCCAGTTGGAGTAGGAGGACGCGTACACACCGGGGTAGTAGGAAACCGTCCGCGCTGGAAACACGTACGGGTCGTACACACCATAACGATAACCAAGCAATCCCGCGCCCTGCAACACGCACCCCACGAAAACCAACAACAAAAGAAAAAGAACCGTTTTCTTCATAGCGTTTTCCCCCTTTCGATTATACGTTGTTATCGACCGGATTTCTGTTAACTAAACCTTTCGACGAAAAACCGGGCAAGCTCCCAGGATGCGTCCCGTGCAAAAGGGAAGGGCAAACCACCCACGAAAAGCATGCTTTTCCACAGATGTGCTATACTTTGGAATCAAACGGGATAACCCGTGCAAAAGGGGTGGATGCTTTGCAAAGGGAAAGATTCGTGCAATTCCTGCAACAAAGGAAGAAACCACAGGAAGAAATCGAAAGATCCTTGGAATCCGTTTCTGCCTTGGAAACTTTTCTCTCCGAATCGCTTGTTCCTATGGACGAGGCGGGAGCGAACCAGATCCAGGGGTACTTGGACGAAAACATCCGCACCGGGAAAAATACCCTGGAAGGCATCGTCGCCTTGGCGCGCTACTACTACTGCATAGGGCGAACAGACGCATACATTTACTTCACTTCCCTCGTGGGGGGCTTGGGGGTGTACGAAAACATTGTCAAAAGGCTGGAAAAACTGTTGGAGAAGGCGGAATGGCCCCCCCGGGAACCCGAAAAATCCAAGAAGGAAAAAGACCCCCGAAAAGCCTTGGACGAAATATGGAACTCCTTGACCATCCCACCATTGGGGTCTTCCCCCGAGAAATTCCCACCTGTGACGGCAGCACTTGTCAACCCATTGGAAAAAGTTTTGGAACCCGAGGTTTTGCGAAATGGCTTGGCAGGAAACAACCACGGCATTCCGAAAGAAGCCTTTGACGGAGAAAAGAAAGCCTTGCAAGAGGCGGGTAACTTGGATGCGTACCTGAAAGATCTCCATGCACGCAAGGTGGAAGAATTGCAACGTTTCTGCGCGGAAGGCCAGGTCTGGTTCGAGCAAAAAATAACACCTGCCGTCGTGGAGTTCGTGAAACAAAACCAGGAGATCTTGAGCGGTGTTCGCGAGAATAACAAGGTCTACATGACGAAAATCCCCTACGATGCGGAAAAATTCTTAGTGGAGACCGATCCAGATCTTCGTCGGTACTACGCCTGCCACTGTCCACTTGCGCGGGAAGCTATCCTGCACAACTCTCCTACCATTTCTCCCGAATGGTGCTACTGTAGCGCGGGTTTCGAGAAATACCCGCTCGAAGTCCTGTTCGATCGGCAACTGGAGGTTGAAGTATTGGAATCGGTTTTGAAAGGCGACCCCCGCTGCCGATTTGCCATCACCATTCCCGTAGAACTCCTCCCGTAGACCCTTTTCGTGTGGAAGCAACCCCTCCCCAAAGGGGGGTTGACTTTCTCTTGTTTTTGTGTTCTAATATATTAGAACAGTAAATCACTAAGAAAGGGAGGTATTTTTCGTGCAGCGTTTTCCATTGTTAGTGAAGAGCACCATTATCGTCGTGCTACTTGTATTGGCGATCTTCATCCCTCTTTTTTACGCGCGGGTCGTACTTGGTCTGGTAGCTGGCATATTGTTGGCCTTGAACCTTCGTAAGTTCAGCGCATTCCTGATCACCATGTTGGTACTGGTATCGTTGATTGCGGTTGGTGCATCGATCGCGGGCCAATTCCTCGATCGTTACGTGGGAGATTGGCTGAACATTCCAGGAATCCCAGGTTTTAACTGGAACTCACAGTGGGGTCCGAAGGAAACCCTGGTCCGCCTGGAACCGGACCGCTCGGTGGACATGGGTGAGGAAGTCGTCGTGAACATGGAAGTGCTGGAACTCATCGGAAAGCAACAAGCTACGGGGCTTTTCGTTCCTTCCGAAATTTCCGTCCGCTCCGTTGCCGGGGGTATGCGGCAGGTGGTTTCCTACGCAAACAATCCACCCGCCCGGGTTCGCATGGAGATCGGGGATTCCCAATCCTTGCAATTACTCGATGTGTACGCCAACGTAGGAGCAATTTCGGGATATTTCAACACCACCGAGTTCCGGCTCAAGGGTAACGTCTTGAGTTTTGATCTGCATCTCAACGGCACCAAGGCATTTCATGTCGATTCCAACGTGATTTCCGGGAAGATCCGGTACGAGGAGGAATGGACTGGCACCCGAACGCTGGAAGTCCGTTGCAACACGGGATCGCTGGACGTGTACGTCCCGGAAAGTTGCCAGGACCAGTTGCAAATCAACCGGGATTCAAATTTCTTCCGGTTGCACGTGTACGCGTACTGAACCCCCGGGTTCGAAAAAAAGAGTTAAGGAGGAAATGAGATGCTTGCAAAAATGGAAGCCTTCTTTATGAAAGAATTCGTGGAAAAAGCCGGCAAACTGGCGATCTTTTCGTTACTGCTGCTGATTCCGTCCTTCCCGGTACGCATGTTTTTCCTGTTGCTACTGGTTTCGAGCATGCTCCCCTGGGACGTTCAGCACAAGCGGATGTCCCTGTTGACGTCGATCCCTTTTTCCAGTGGAGAGCTTTTTTGGGTCTCGTACCTGTTCCTGCTCACCATCGCGTTGACCACACAACTCATCGGTAGCGCCATTTTCCTTTGGGATATCAGCCTGGGATGGGTGGGAATCAACTTGCTGGGGACTTTGATCTTTTCCACAGCGTACTTCGGGATCTCCATGCTCTGCGTGATCGTGGGATTGGATAACTTCGGAATGCCCTTTCTCATTTGGATCGGTGACATCATCATCGGTGGCATCGGGAGCCGTTTCTCCAACCCCTGGTTCTTCCTGAGCCCCTCCCACCAGGGCAACGTGCTGATGTCCGGCGCGGTCGCAGCAACCTTGCTCGCCCTTGCTTTCTGGGCATTCCAAACAAAGGGGGTAAAAAAGTAATGGTCCTTCAAGTGCAGAATCTTTCGAAAAGTTTCGACAGCAAGCGCGTTCTAAACGAAATTACGTTCGAAGCACCACAGGGAGAGATTTTCTCGTTAATCGGTCCAAACGGTGCAGGAAAAACCACCACACTGCGTTGCATCTACGGTGGATTGATTCCAGATGAGGGAAAGGTGAAGCTGTTTGGGGAACCGTTGAATTCCCAGGGGAAAACACGCCTTGGTGTTCTCACGGAAGACCGGTTGAAGTTCGGACGTTTCCGAGGGGAAGATTACGTGCGCCTGTGGAAGATGTTGTACCCCCGTTGGAGCGAAAGGATTTTTTCCTCGTTTGCGATGCATTACCAGTTTGACCTGTCGCAGAAAGTGGAAAATTACTCCATGGGGATTCGCACCTTGTTTCACCTGTCACTGATTCTTGCAAGTGGGGCCGAGCTGCTCCTGCTGGACGAACCCACGCAAAACCTGGATCCGGTGATTCGCCAGGAAGTGTTGGAAGTGCTTCGTGACTTCGTGCACCAGGAAGGCCGTTCGGTCGTCATTTCCTCGCACGAACTCTACGAGTTGGAGGAGATTTCCACGTCGTTCGCCATTATCCGCGAAGGAGTGGTGTTGTACCATGACACCATGGACCATGCTAAAGAGAGCCACCGCCTGGTGGATTCCGGGGAAAAGATTCCCGTGGGAAACGTGGTTGGGGTGTTGGGAAACCGCACCTTGATCAAAACCGATGAAGAAGTGGGGGATTTCCCGACATTCAAGGAAATCGCGCTCGCCTACTTGCAAGGAAAGAGAGCATTCGTTCCATTCGAAATGAAGTAAGGGAAGAAGGGATTGCGATGATCCGAAGCGTGGACAAGCACAGTGGTGTACCCGCGTACCTGCAAATCATGAACACGATCAAAAAGGAGATCCTTCTGGGTCATTACCAGCGGAAAGACCAACTGCCCCCCGTACGTGAGTTGGCCCAACTGTTCGGAGTGAACATGAATACCGTGATGCGTTCACTGGAGAAACTGGCCAACGAAGGGCTGATCGAATCCGAACACGGCGTGGGGTATTTCATCCGAGATGTCCCGGACGTGGACTTGAAAACCATTCAGCTGTTGCAGCAAACCATCTCCCTGTTGAAAAAGCAAGGAGTGAAACTCCCCATGGTTCTCTTGCTTCTCGAGGAATTGTGGAAGGAAGCGGATGTTTCCTGAAGAAGATGTGCTATAATTGCTTCCGGAAAAAATTTGTGGAGGTGTGTGGAATGGCGAGAGTGTCTGTAGACAAGGATACCTGCATCGGCTGCGGCGTATGTGCGCAAATGTGTGACGAGGTTTTCACCATGGCGGACGATGGCAAGGCTGAAGTGCTGGTCGAGGAAACGGATGCTGGCTGCGTGGAAGATGCGGCAAACTCCTGCCCTGTCAGTGCGATTATCGTTGAATAAGAAGCTTTGATAGCAGGGTGAGGCGGCGAAAGCCGCCTTTTTTGCATTGCGGAAAGCGGCAATAAAAAAGCGGACCGCAGGTCCGCTCCAATGTGGGGGGTATATATTTCTTCAAGGGGGAATAAGGGGTGCATCTCAGTATCATAAAGTAAGACTCACCCAACCCCGAAAAAGTTCAAAACCCCCTTTGGGATTTTTCATTTGGCGATATTTTTCAGAAGGGATGGAGGGTTTTCATGAACGTGATTTTCCCCCAACCCCTCCTACTCGGGGGGGAGTGCAATGCCCCAGGCTGAGCTCACCGTTATGGAGCGCCTTCGCCGGATCGCTTTCGTTTTCTTTCTTTTCTCGTCCGTATTGACCATATTCTTGTACGTGTACCCGCGCATCGAGTTCGATGCCAATGCTTCTGACGTTGCGTTTGGCTTTGAAAGCGGATACAACGGCAACATGGAGACCTTTTTCCCGGTGCGTCCGTTGGATTCACCGGGGGTCAGCGGGGAACGGGTCGTGTACATTTGCGATTTTTCAAAGGTTCCGCTTTCGCGCATCCCAGGGCTCCTGTCAACCCTCGACCAGCCAAGAGTGGTCTTCTTCGAGCAACCTCCCCCCACGCTGTCCGCCTCCATGTTGGCCCAATGGATCGAAGCCTACCGTATTCGCGTGGGTTTCTTGGAGCTAAATGCTTCCACGTCCCTTGTGCGCAGTGCTTTGCAACTGCTCCCTTCCTCTTTGCAGCAACAGATGTTCCGGGTGCATACCATCAAACCCGCCGAGGTGGAAAAGTTGGAGCTCAATTTCCAGATGGTTCTACGCAGATGGATGCGCGCACGTAACGAGAGGAGTATCGATTTCTTCTGGATCCAACCCTTGCCACCCTCCCTGGGAAAAGACTACGATTCTTACGGCTTGGAGATGATCGGCCTTTTTCGACCGGGTTCCTCCATTCAAAACCCCGTTCCCCAAACACTTCTCTGGCTTCCCTGGGTTCTGATGGCATCGGGTTTTGCCCTGATCTTTTTTTATTCCCCACTGCTGGTGCTGTTTTCCGCTGGCCTTTTTACCTGGGGATGGCTGACAGGCGGGCCCATCGATGGTTTGCTCTACCTGAGCGGGGTAACGGCTGCATTTGGTATCACCGGCTTTTTCCGGGACTTCCGGGAATTTGAAAGCGGGTTGACGGTGAAGTATTTTTCGCTCGTGGCCTTCGCATTCGCGTTGGGGATCGCCGTGAATGCCATGGGATTTTCCTTCGCAGCCATGAACCAAATCTACCTTCCCCACGGTGTGAAGCTGACGTTGTTTTACTTACCGTTCCTCGTTTTTCTCCGGGAATTCGCCCATTACGGTGCCAATAACCTCAAGTCGCGCTTGCATTGGACCGACATGCTGGTGGTGATTCTCGTTCTGTTGGGCATCTTGTACTACCTGATCCGTTCGGGAAACTTGGGTTTCGTTTCCACGTTGGAAAGAAGGTTTCGCGATTTCTTGGAGGAGCTGTTTGGCATTCGCCCACGCTTCAAGGAGCTTCTGGGAATTCCCGCCCTTTTCCTGTACATCCAGAAAAAGCACGTGTATTTTGGAAGGTACTCTTTTTTGCTCCCCGTGCTGGGAGCCATCGGTCTGTGTTCCATCGTCAACTCCTTCCAACACGTGCATTCCCCGCTTTCCACCGTTATCTGGCGGGAGGCTTTGGGTGTGGGAATCGGTACTTTGGTCGGTTGGCTGCTTTCCCTTCTTTTTCCCCGGCAGCAGCCAGAAAAAACCCTTTCCGAACACTCCGGGCATTTATGATAGAATAGGTCTCGAATGGAGTGCTGAAAAACATGCAAATTCAGAAGTGGTTACACCGATCCGGTGTGTTGCATCGTGTGCTAAAACCTTCCAGGTACATCGGGAACGAGATCCATTCGGTGGAAGCATCAAGCACTGAAAGCGATTTTCGATTCCTGTTGGTTTTCCCCGACGTGTATGAAATCGGGATGAGCCACTTGGGGTTGCGCATCCTTTACGATATCTTGAATCGCCAGCCAGGAGTATGGGCGCAGCGTGCGTTCCTACCCTGGTTTGATATGCGCGAAGAAATGGCGCGTGCGCACATTCCCCCATTTAGCCTTGAGGAATTCGCCGCTCCCAGCACCTTCGACGTGGTGGGGTTTACGCTGCAATACGAACTGAGTTTCCCGGGGGTGCTTGATTTCCTTTCGCTGTCGGAGATCCACCCACTCGCAACAGAAAGGCGCGAAAGCGATCCCATCATCCTCGGCGGGGGACCGTGTGCGTTCAACCCGGAACCCTTGGCACCCTTCTTCGATGCTTTCCTCGTGGGAGATGGCGAGCAAGCCGTTGTTTCGATCGTGGAAAACCTCAGGCAAACCAAGCACATGCCAAAAGCACAGCGTTTGTTTGCGCTGAGCAAGATTCCGGGGGTGTATGTTCCACGGTTCTACCGCCAAACCAAGGCGGGAGTGGTTCCGCTGGACCTTCCATGGGGAAGCGTGGCAACGCGAATCCGGAAGGCGGCCGTGGACCTGGAAAATGTAGCCTTTCCCACACGGCAGATCGTTCCTTTTTTCCCCATCGTGCACGACCGCGTGATGGTGGAGGTGTTACGGGGATGCACCCATGGTTGCCGTTTTTGCCACGCAGGCATGGTGTATCGCCCCGTCCGAAATCGCTCCGCGGAAGAGATCATCGATCTTTCCATCCGGGCACTCGAGCAAACGGGGTACGAGGAACTTTCCCTGCTTTCCCTCAGCACGCTGGATCACCCGGAGCTATCGCGCGTGGTGAACGAACTCTACCCGTTGCTGAAGCAGAAGGCCATTTCGCTTTCCATTCCCTCCAGCCGGATCGATCGCTTCGGGCTGGAAGTTGCCGCCCAAATTTCCGGGTTGCGGAAAACCGGCTTAACGTTTGCCCCTGAAGCTGGCAGCCAGTCGATGCGGGATAGAATCAACAAGAACGTGGAAGTGGAAGACCTTCGCCAAACGGTACAAGCCGCACGGCAAATGGGGTGGAGCCGGCTGAAGTTGTATTTCATGGCAGGCCTTCCGGGCGAAAGCGAAGAGGATCGCCAGGGTATCGTGCACCTGGTGGAGAAAATCCGGGGATGGGGAATCAAGAATGTTTCCATCAGCGTAGCCGGTTTCGTCCCCAAACCCCATACACCCTTCCAGTTTGCGCGCCAGGCTTCCGTCGACGAGTTGCACTCCTACCTCCATTCTCTGCTCCCCCTAAAAAAACTGGGCAAGTACGAGTTCCACCAGCCCGAAATGACGTTTGTCGAGGGGGTACTATCCCGGGGTGATCGCTCCCTGGCTCCCGTTTTGCAGTGGGTGCAGCAAAACGGGGGAACACTCTGTGCGTGGAAAGAAGGTTTTTCTTTTTCACGCTGGATGGAAGCTTTCGCGGCCTGTGGAATCGATACGCAAAGCTACACACGCACACGCTCCCTGCACGAACCCCTGCCATGGGATCACATTGACAGCGGAATCACGCGGGAATTCTTGTTACGCGAGTGGCAAAACAGCAACGAAGGAAAATGCACGCCGGATTGTCGCTGGTCCAGTTGCAGCCAATGCGGGGTTTGCATAAATCCAATTCAACGTAAGGGGTGAACGTTTTTTGATCAAACGACCGAAAGGGACGGTGGACATCCTGGGAGACGAGGTTCCTTTCTGGCATTTTTTCGAAAAAACCGCCAGGGAAGTGAGCCGCGTTTTCGGTTTTTCCGAGATTCGGACTCCGGCCTTTGAAATGACCGAGCTGTTCGTCCGAAGCGTCGGAAGCAACACGGACATCGTGCAAAAGGAAATGTATGCCTTTGAAGATAAGGGCGGGCGTTCCCTTTGCCTACGCCCGGAGGGGACTGCCCCCGCAATGCGTGCCTTCTTGGAAAACGCACTGGGAGGACAAGGGCTCCCGCAGAAGTTGTATTACATGGGCCCCATGTTCCGTTACGAGAGACCGCAGGCGGGAAGGCAGAGGCAGTTTCACCAGTACGGGGTTGAACTGGTGGGTTCGCCGTTGCCCGAAGCAGACGTGGAGGTAATCTGGTCCTCCATCTTCCTGCTTGACCGCCTGCACTTGCACCACTACGACCTGCACCTGAATTCCTTGGGATGCGAGGCTGACCGCGAGAAGTACCGCCAGGCCCTCAAGGAGTACTATGCGCCTCACTTACCCAACATGTGCGAGGATTGCCAAAGGAGATACGACACCAACATCCTGCGCTTGCTGGATTGCAAGGTGCCCAAGGATGCAGAACTGCGAAAACGCGCACCGGTGATTACCGATTTCCTCTGCGATTCTTGCCGGTCCCATTTGCACGCGGTGCAAGACCGTTTGGAAAAGCTGCAAATCCCTTTTACCCTCAACCCACACCTCGTTCGGGGCCTTGATTACTACACCTCCCTTGTATTCGAGGTCAAGTACCCGTACGAGGATTCCGTTTTCGATATCCTTGGTGGCGGAAGATATGACCGTGTTGTAGAAGAATTAGGGGGAAAGCCTACTCCCTCCGTCGGTTTTGCCTGTGGGATTGAACGCTTGGTGAAGGTGATGCAAAGCGATGGGGTGCAGCTCCATCTCCCACCGAATGCCCAAGTTTTCGTGTTGGGTATGGGGGAACAAGCTTCGGAGCGTGCGTTGAAAATCGTGGAATTCCTGCGGAAAAGGGGGATCAGCGTGGAGCAGGATCTCATGGGGCGGAACATGCGCTCCCAGCTCAAGTATGCCTCCCGCCAGGATTTTTCGCTGTGCGTGATCATCGGCGAAAACGAAATCAACGAAGGAGTTTGCCTGGTGAAGGACATGGAAACGGGAATGCAAACGTCCGTCGAAGACTCCTGGGTAGAAAACTACCTACTGGAAAAACTGGAAGAGTAGGCCAGTGTAAATGGGGTTTCGGTTTTCTTCCTACCTCCGGTGGATGACGATCATTCTCGTGATGGTAACAGGTTTGGGTACCTTTTTGTGCGTGGGTCTTTTTTCCGATTTCAACCAGATCCGGCAACTCCATGCCAATACCTACCGTTTTTCCTCGGATTTTACCCTGATGATCCTGGAAGCGGAAGGAGGAATGGCACCCGATCTTGCACCCGTGGAAGGCCTGGAATCCTTCCTGGAAACGTTTGAAATGCAAAAAGCGTTGAAAATGGGATTTGCCTACGATCCAAAGAACGAGGTAATGCAACAGGTGTCCCTTGTTCGTCGGATAGCCCAATCCTTTTTTGGGATGAGCTTGGAATCAGGGGCTGACGATCTGCGGACGGCTTTCCTGGAAATTCGCCCTTCCTGGAAGGCCCGGATGGAACAGTTGCAGGAAACCATCGAAATGGTTGTTTCCCGTTTGGCTTGGACCTTTTTCCTCGTGATCCTGTCCGTCTTTGCGGGGGTAATCTTATTGGTGTCCCTTGTCGCGCTTCCCTTGCTGCGGGATTTCCAAAATGCCTGGAATGGACGCCAAGCGGGTTTGCGTTTCGAGGAATTCCGACACATCAAATTTCAACAACGAGGTGGAAAAAAAGAATGAATCGGAAAAATTGGATCTGGATCTTGCTGATTTTCGTGGTAGGGTTTTCTGCGTTCAACCTGATCAGTGCATTCCGAAACAAGCCCCAGTACCAGCAATTGGAATTTTCCGCGGTGTACACTTTTGGGCTGGAACGCCCCGTGGAAATGGACAACAAGGTGCGCTTCGCCTACGAAAAGACCGATCAGCTGCAGGAAGCCTACGAGTATTTCAACACGCGGACGACCGAAGAGAAGTGGAAGAGTTACGAGGACATCTTGACCCAACTCTCAGAGAAGCTCCCGGAACCGGTGAAATTGTTGGAGTACGCTTCTACGGCGACCATGCAAGGGGTGGAATTGTCCATTCATGAGCGTGCCGTGGTGGAAGGTTTGACCGCGCAGCAAGGTGCGGTTTGGGTTTCGGGTTTCGGGGAAAACAAGCTGCAGTTGCAGGAAAACTCCCGGCTTGTGTTCGTTTTCCCGGAAGAGGTTGCCATTCTCGACGTGCAACCCCAACCCGATCGTGCCGAAGGGAACGTACTGACCTGGGATACCCCAGGTTCGCTCGACTTCCCGGTGGTTCGCTACCAGTAAAAAAACGCAAGGAGGGGCAGGCACATGGAGGTACATGGAGCAAGTGTCAAGCGAAAAATACTCTTGGTGCTCGCGGTTTTGGCGGGAAGCCTTCTTTTTTGCGTGCCCATCCGTTTGTTCACCAACCCTGGAAAGGTCTCGGTGTACATCGATGGAGCCCTTTTCGGCATTTCTGACCGCCAAGGGGTCTTTTCCCAGATGCTTTTCCTAACCCCCGGTGCACACGTTTTCCACGCCGAGAAACCGGGGTACAACCCGTATCATCGTGTGATCGAGATTGCCGAAGCAACCTCGGTCACCTTGGAACTGAAGGCATCGGGAATCCTGCGCATCCAATCGGATCCTCCGAATGCCCAAATCCTGGTTGACGAAACACTCCCGGCAACGGGTACTTTCGAGGCCCAGCTTCCCGTGGGAAAGCACTACGTGGAGGTCTCCGCACCCGGATACCTCCCTCGCTTCTTTTACCTGGAAGTCTCGCAGTATTTTACCCGGGAAATGCACGTCTCTTTGACCCGAGCGGGGAAAACCTCCGTTCTTTCCGAACCCCCGGGTCTTTTCGTCTCGGTGGACGGCGAAGACCGCGGTGTGACCCCACTTACCCTTTTCCTTTCCCCGGGGAGGCATCTTTTCCACTTTTCGAAGGAATGGTACGCACCCCAGTCGCAGGTCGTGGAAATCCAAGCGGAGGGGGAAAACACGGTGTTCCAGGTGCTGGAATCTTTCGCGCACCTTGAAATCTCCACGTTTCCTACATCCTGCTCGTTGGAGCTCAATGGTAGCCCCGTTGGCATTGCTCCTCTTTCGCTCAAGGAATTGCCCACGGGGAAACACGTGCTCGCGATTTCCGCGCCCGGTTACGTTGCGGAGGTGCACGAACTGTTCCTCGAACCCGGGGAAAACACGGTGTTCCAGGAACTGGCACTCAAGACATACCCCTTAACCGTGGAGTCGACCCCTGCGGCCATTTTCCTTCTCGATTCGCAGGAACAGGGCCTGACCCCCATGACGGTACAGGTTGCCCACGGAAAGCACGAAATTCACCTGGTACAAGGTGAGAAAGAGTGGCTCACACGTCGGGTGATCAACGCCCCCGAAAGAATTTCCGTTGACCTGAACCGGGATTGCACCGTTCTGATGGATGTGATCCCCCCCGGAGAAGCCTTCGTGTTGCACGCCTCGGAGCGCTACGAGCTCCCCGCGTTGATCAATACCATCATGGGAATCCAAACCTTCGATATTCAACGTGGTGGATACCCGGTTCGGCGCCGGGTGTATCGCCTTTCGCCAGGAGTGATCTATTCCTTCTCGATCAACCTTGATGGTGAAGCCGCATTGTTCCTTGTCACCGATCCGCCTGGCGCAACGGTTTCCTGGATGGGGCAAGAAATTGGACAAACCCCCTTGCGCGACGTGCGGGTGCGCCCGGGAAGCGGTACACTTCGCTTCTCCTGGCCAGGGGGTGAACTTTCCGAACAACAGGTTTTCTTGGATGGCCAAACGTATACCCTGATCCGAACCCTTCCCAAGTCCACCCAAGTTACCATCGATTCTTTCCCACCCGGGTGCAAGACCTGGATGGACGGAAATTTCGCGGGCGAAACACCCGTGACCATGCGGCTGCGTGCGGGTACCTACCATTTCAGCTGCCAGGGTCCGGACGGAGCGATGCAAAACCGGACGGTTACCCTTTCCGGGGAGGAATACCGGGATGTCACGTTTGTTTTCTAACGCACCAGAGGTGAGATGCATGAAGAAAAGCCTTCTTTTGTTCGTTTTTTCCATCCTTTTCCTGGGGGTAGTGGCGGGGAATTCCACTCCGGTAGATGTTTCGTCCGAGTTGGACGTGTATCCACAGGTAAAGGAGATGATCGATTCGGGAATCATGCTCGTGGACTCCTCTGGCTTTTTCAACGGCAACCTGGAAGTCACCCGCTTTCAACTTGCCAATACCCTCAGCCGGTTGCGCGCCATCATCATGAGCAGTAAACCTCTCACCGAAGTGGCGGATCTGTCCAAGCGCGTGCTGTTCCTGGAAGAGCACGACCAGAGCCTGGAAACGTCGCTCAAGCTCCTCCGCGACCGAGTGGATCGCCTGGAAGTAACCTTAAGCCGGCAGGAACTGGAGGCCATGGAAGGAAGGCTGCTTTCCATGAAAAACGAGGTTCTGGCCCAGATGCAGCAGCTCGAATCCAAAACCAGCTTTATTTCGGGGTACAACGATTTCCTGGTAGCCGTGGAACAGGAGCTGCGAAACATGTACACCCGTGTGGAAGAGCAGGAGAGCCGCCTGACCGCCAACGAAGCCAACGTGAGCCGTCTTCTGGTGTACATGCGCGACTTCGATTTCCTCGAGGAGTGGATTCCCACCACCGAGGCCAGCTTCACAAAATCCGTTGCAGCCGATCGCAAGATGCAACAGCAGCTGGACCAGCTCCAACAGCAGGTGGGCGCTCTTCCTTCCCTGGAAAGCAGGGTCTCCTCCATCCAATCGGAACTGGTGAACATGCGTCCGATCTTGCAGCAAGCTCAAACCATCGGGGAGATTCAAAACGTTCTGGCCATTTCCGACCAAAGGCTTTTGGCACTGGAAGTCCGAGCGGACCAGGTACTCACCCTTTCGCAAGACCTGGATTACATCAAGATCGAGTACGACCGCCTCAAGAACGAGATCACTACCTTGAAAAAACAGTACTGGTACGCCATGGGAATCGGGATTGCGGGAACATTCGTGGGAGCAGCGGCATTACTCTACGCGTACGTCTCCGCGCGACCGGAGTAAACGGGGGAAAACGAGTGGACGTGAACCTCTTTGACTACTCCCTTCCCATGAAAGCCATTGCACAAAAACCCATGGAACCGCGGGATCATTCGCGCATGATGGTGCTCAACCGGAACTGCCGTTCCATCGAACACCGCCGATTCTATGACCTTCCCGATTTCTTGCTTCCCGGGGATCTTCTCGTGGTGAACAACACCCGAGTCATTCCCGCGCGCTTGAAGGGACACAAGGAAAATGGGGTAGAGGTGGAGATCTTCTTGCTGCACCCGGTTTCGGGTGGAGACCAAACCACCTGGAAAACCCTGATGCGTCCGGGAAAGCGCGTGAAGGAAGGCACCCGTATTCTTTTTGAGAACTCCGGGGGAGAAGCTACCTGCGAACGCAAGTACCCCGACGGTTCGGGGCTCTTCCGCTTCTTTTTCCCCGCAGGAAAAACACCTGGACAGTGGTTCGCGCAAGAAGGCCAAGTGCCACTTCCACCCTACATCTTTGAAGAATTGGAGCAACCAGAACGGTACCAAACGGTGTATGCCAGCAGGGAAGGCGCCGTTGCAGCCCCCACCGCGGGATTACACTTTACACCTGCACTGCTGCAGAAAATCGCGCAGATGGGAATCCAAACGGTGGAAGTGACATTGCACGTGGGCCCAGGGACCTTCCGCCCCGTGAAAACCGCGCAGATTGAAGACCACACTATGCACTCCGAGAGTTTTTTCGTGCCCCACAGCGCTGCCGCGGAGATCTTTGCTGCCCGGGAGCAAAAACGGCGCATCATCGCGGTCGGCACAACCAGTGTTCGTGTCCTGGAGAGCCTCGGCAACTCCGAACCGGCACCAAACGGAGATTTCCAGGGAACAACGGACATCTTCCTCTACCCTCCCCACGATTTTTGCCTGGTGGATGGCCTGATCACCAATTTCCACCTTCCCAAATCCACGCTGCTGATGCTGGTGAGCGCTTTCGCAGGACGCGAGTTCATCTTGGATGCGTACCAAGAAGCCCTCGAAACGGGGTACCGCTTCTTCTCGTTTGGGGATGCCACGCTCCTTCTATGAGCAACGACATGCGTTCTGGGAGTTTTTCCCTTGCCATAGCGGGGGTTTCTTCCGCACTATGCCTCGTTTTCGTGTTACTGGCAAACCTCGTTCCCTTCAATCGCCTGTTTTTCCTGGGGATTTCCGCGGTGATCCTTGCTTTCATTTTGGATGTGTACCCGAAGAAGACGGGGGTGATGGTCTTTTTGGCCACGTCCATTTTGGCGATGCTCCTTCCACTCAAAAGCATGGCCATCCTTTTCACGACATCGTTCGGGGGATACGTGGTCTTCCGGAGCCTTGTGCAAAACCTTGCCCGCCCTTGGCAGTGGCTACTTAAGTTCACCTACTTAAACGGATGCCTGGCGCTGTACGTTTGGGGACTGGAACTGTTTTTTTCCGAATTGCTGCAACCATTTTTGGATCGCCCCTTTTGGCATATTCTCGGATTTTTTTTCGTCTTTCAAGTGGCCATTTTTTTGTATGACGTTCTGTTGGAGCTTTCCGGGAAAAAATTACACGAATGGATGCAGCGTTTCGAGGAAAAGTAATGCACCAAAACCATACTTTTTTTACCCCATGAAAGAAAAACCGCTTTTTTAGGAGGGAACGATTTTGAAAAAAACATTGCTTTTGTTCACGGTTTTCGCTCTTCTCAGCATCTCCCTGATGGCTGCAGAAACTCCAGCCCCTACTCCTGGGATTCTTCCCCCGACCGCCATGGCGGTGGAAATCCTGGAAAACGGAGAAGATACGGGTTACGGGGTTTCCGTGGAAGATTTGAACAACGAGTACCAGTACATTCTTCCCATGTACGCCCAGGAACAGGATTTTGACCCCATCTTTGATGGCATCTTCTTGAAATTCGAGCTTGCCAATTACAAGGCGCAGAGGACCCTTTTGGATTACTACGCCTTCAAGCAAAAAATCACCGTGAACCAGCTGGACCTGGAACAACAGGTTAACGACGTGGTGATGCAGGTATCTGCCGACCCCACCACCAAGGCACAAGTGGAAGGGCAGTACGGTTCGATGGAAAATTTCTACGAATTCGTGCTGATGGTCTATCGCAAAGAGATGACACGCGAAGCCGCCATCAACAGGCTTGCACCTGTTTCCAATGAGGAGTTGCAAAACCAATTTGAATTGTACAAGGATCAACTTTCGGGTGGAAGCGAAGAAGTAAAGGCAAGCCACATTCTGGTAGAAACCGAAGAGGAAGCCCTTTCGCTTCTCTCCCAGATCCAGGGCGGACAGATTTCCTTCGCGGATGCCGCAGCACAATACTCTCTTGACGTATCCAACAAGGACGACGGGGGAGACCTGAAATGGTTTACCCGGGGAATGATGGTTCCCGAATTCGAAGAAGCTGCTTTCTCCGCGCCCTTGAACGTGGTCACCGGCCCCGTGGAAACCGATTACGGCTTCCACCTCATCCTCGTGACGGATAAGAAGGAAGGCATGACGTTCGCCGAGTTCCAGCAAACCGAGGATTACGAATCGTTCGTGGACCAGGTGAAGGCCCAAAAAATCCAGCAATGGATTCCACAATACATGACCGACAACAAGATTTCCTTCGTGTACCAGGGCACCATGAAAGACGTGTCCGACTTTTCCCAGGTTTACGGAATGGCCATGCAGAGCAACGATTACGCCCCCGTTTCCGAGTATGTGTTCGAGTACCAACCCAAGGATTACGATGGAAGGATCCTGCTTGAGGTTTCGCTTGAAAGCGTGATCAACGGTTTCTACACAGGACGCATCAACTTGAACGAAGAACAAATCGTTCAGCTTGAGCAAAAGCGATTGGACAACCTCAAGGAACTTTCTCTGTACGAAGACGCAACGCTTGCCGCCCTGAGCCGTTACTACAACCTGAACCCCACCGATCGCCACCAGGCCATCCGATTCTTTGGCATCTTCATCGACCAAGCGTTGGAACTCGCCCAAGAAGAACAGATTTACCAGCTGTACGGCGCACAGATCAACGACCAACTGCGCCAAGCCTACCCTGGTCTGGAAGAAATCGCAACCGACATGGCAGCGGACAAGCGCGACAGGGTCGTAGCGTACCTGTACATGATCCGCATCAACAACATCCTGGACGAAAAGGAAAACAACCAGGAATACGCCGACAAGATCCTGCAGTTGGATCCTTCGAACACCGACGTGTTGGACTTGGTGGACTAGTTCTTCGCGAACCATTCCAGGAATGCATCTTGAGCCCCCGAATTCCGCGGGGGCTTTTCTTTTCCAAGGGGGAACCATGGCTCGAAAAGGAATGCGAATTGCCCTTATACTGCTCATCGTTTTGGGGAACGTGGGATGTGACCGTGTAACCAAGCACCTGGCCGTTTCCTTCCTGCAGCACAGCCCCACGATTCCCTTTCTCAACGGTACGGTAACCCTGATGTACGCGGAGAACCCCGGAGCATTCCTGGGCATGTTCTCAAACCTTGGAGGGAACATCCGGTTCTTCTCGTTGATTCTCCTCCCCCTCGTGGCCTGCGTCGTTGGATTGTACTGGGTTCTCTCCACGAAAACCCTATCCCGGCTCCAATCGATTTGCATCGCCATGATGATCGGTGGGGGGTTGGGAAACCTGGTAGACCGTGTTTTCTTGGGGAAAGTGGTGGACTTTCTCCTGTTTCGCCTGGGTCCCTTGCGCACGGGGATCGTCAACCTGGCCGACCTCTCCGTTTTCTTCGGGGCCTGCGGCCTGGTATACTCCTTCTTCCGCAAGGACCGCTTTGGGTCCGAACTCCAGGGCGATGAACGCTTCCTCTTCTGAATGGAAAGCCAAAAAGCCCTCCTGGGACCGCCGCAGCCCACTGCGGCTCTTTTGTTCACACGGCAAGTGCTGTCACTTGTCAGAACTTTGCAACATCGAGGTTGGCGAAAAAATGGAAGATGCCCGAAAAGAAAAGTTGATGGCTCTGGGTGCAGAAGTTTTGGCGCAGGTGCTTTTGGAACTGAGCGATCGTTCCGAAATGGCAAGTGATTGGGTGGAACAACTGGTTTGTTCCTCTTGGGAAAACCTGGAAAGTTTCCAGGAGAAAATCGCGGATTGGGAGGAAGAAAAAGACCTCAGCGACGAAGAACAGTCTCCCGATTCTTCCTTGAAATTATGGGGAATGTTGCAGGTTCTGAAATCCAGGGACTTCGATCCCCAAACCGGGATGGAAGTGATCGCGCAACTTTTCGAAACGGACAAGTTCCTTTTTGCGTTCGACGACGAGGACTCCATGGACTTGGAACGCGTTTTCCAAAGGGACGCGGCGGCTCAGTTCGTGAAACATGCCTCCCGATGTGCCGACAAGAAAAAAGTTGTCGAAATGATCTTGGATTTGAACCGCAAAGACCCCTACGGGATACGAAGTTGCTTGGTGGACCATGCCTGGGAATGTCTTCCTGAACCCGCAATCCGCTCGATGATTTCGGAACTCCAGGTGCGAGCCAATGCAGAAAAAGAAGAACCCGGCAAGCATCGCCACTTGGATTTGATTGCGTCTTTGGCCAGGCAAATTAAAGATAGCAAGCTTTTTGAGAAAACTCTCCTGATGACTGGGAGGGAAGCTTCCCGGGAAACCGTGCTCTCGATCGCCGAGGTCTACCTGGAAAGTGATGAGGTGGATGCGGCTTATTCTTGGCTGCAAAAGGTTCCCGAAGATTCCTCTGTCCATGAGATTTCAAGGGACAGGTTGCTGATAAAAGTTTTCCGCAGGCAAGGAAACGTGGAAAAATTGTCCGAGTTGCTACGCAAGGCCTTTCGAGCCTACCCCTGTGTCAAAACTCTCCAAGAATTTCTGGATGTGATCGGCGAGGAGAAGCGCGCAGAAGTG
>DAOPKN010000013.1:10426-47652 GCA_035391225.1 Thermotogota bacterium | reverse complement strand
CCAGCCCCCAGGATCACAGCCTTACGCGTTTACAGTACCCCCTTGAATTTCTCGAAGAAAACTCGGTATGCGCGGTAGGTTTCGAACACGTCCGCCTTGCTGACCAGTTCAAAGAGGGAGTGCATACCCATCACACCCACACCGGCATCCAAAACGGAGGGCCCCTGTTCCGCAAAGAAAAGCGCGACGGTTCCCCCGCCTCCTTGGTCTACTTCGCCGAGCAAACCGTTTTGCCAGGCGACCTGGTTTTCGTTGAGCAGGTTCCGAATCGCGCCGAGGATTTCCGCATGTGCGTCGTTTGCACCACCCTTTCCCCCACGGCCAGTAAACTTGGTAAGGGTAATGCCCATTCCAAATTGGGATGCGTTGGCGCCGTCGAGAACCTCGGGGTAATTCGGGTTGACCACTGCCGAAACGTCGCCGGAAAGCACCATGCTTCTCTCCAGGATATCTTCGAGCGGTGTGCTTTCTCCCGACCATTCCCGCACGCGGTTGACGGCTTTTTTCCAGAAGTGGTGGCGGGCACCCGTGTTGCCGGTACTGCCGATTTCTTCCTTGTCCAGCAGCAAAACGCAGGAACTTTTTTCGTGGGAAGTGGCTTCGATCAAAGCCATCAGGGCGGAAAAGGAACAAACCCTGTCGTCATGGCCATATCCACCGATCATGCTGCGATCCAAACCCACGTCCCTTGGCTCGAAAACGGGAACAACTTCCAGTTCCGCGGAAAAAAAGTCTTCCTCCACGATGCCGTACTTCTGGTAAAAAAGGTTCAGAATGTTGAGCAGAACGGGATCCTTGGTCTCTTTTTTCGCAGAGGAGAGTTTCCGGCTTCCCAAGATGAGGTTGAGTTTCTTTCCTTCGAAGACCTTTGCGATGGTTCCTTCGCGCTTGTCCAAATGGGGCAGAAGATCGGAAATGGTGAAAACGGGGTCATCCGGGTCAAAGCCGATGCGCACGTTGACTTTTTGGCCATCCGCCCGTACCACCACACCATCGATGCCCAAGGGAACGCTGAACCATTGGTACTTTTTCACGCCACCGTAGTAGTGGGTGCGCGCCATAGCCAGGTCCTTGTCCTCGTACAGCGGGGAAGGCTTGAAATCAAGGCGGGGTGAGTCCACGTGGGTGGCTACGATGTTGAGCCCTTTGCCCAGGTCCGAGCCCAGCACGAAAAGCGCAAGGGCTTTCCCCCGATGCGAAAGGAAAAAACGGGTTCCCTGCAGTGTTTCCGGGGGATTTTTCACCAACTCCTCGAAGTCGACGAAACCCGCGCGCCGGGCGATTTGCACGCTTTGTTCTATGGAACGCCGTTCGGTGGTGCTCTCTTTTAGGAATGTTTTGTACCGTTCGCAAAAATCAAAGACTTGATCATCGTATCCCTTTTCCCACACGGAAACCTGCTTCTTGCGCAGGAATTCCAGGTCATTTTTCTTTGCAGGCATCATGGATTCTCCTTATGAAAGATGGTTTTTTCCTTCTTCGACAATTTCTCGGGTGTCCCGGGCAATCACGAGCTCTTCGTTCGTGGGAATATTCAGGATCGCCACGGCGGAATCGGGTGTGGAAAGGATTTTTTCCTTCCGGGTTTCGTTTACCTCGTTATCCAGCTTGACGCCGAGGAAGCCCAGGTGGTTTTCACAAATTTCCTGGCGCAAGATGGGGGAGTTTTCTCCCACACCGGCGGTGAATACGATGGCGTCTACACCATTCATGGCAGCGGCATACGCGCCGATGTACTTGGCAATGCGATACTCGTAGATGGTCAGGGCACGTCGGCAAACGGCCTCCTCTTCGATGGCCTTGTCTTCGATGTCGCGCATATCGCTGGAGAAGTTGTCGGTCAACCCCAGGACACCGCTCTTCTTGTTCAAGATGTTGTAAATCTCTTCGGCGGTGAAATCTTCCTTCTCCTGCAGGAATACCAGGATGGAGGGGTCCAGGTCACCGGAGCGCGTTCCCATAACCAATCCTTCCAACGGTGTGAATCCCATGGAGGTATCCACCGACTTCCCGTTTTTCACAGCCGCAATGGAAGCCCCGTTGCCCAGGTGGCAGGTGATGATCTTGAGTTCCTCGATCTTCTTTCCCAGCAGCTGTGCCGCGCGGTGGGAAACGTAACGATGGGAAGTGCCGTGGAAGCCGTAACGGCGGATCTTGTACTTGCGGTAGTATTCCAAAGGAATGGCGTACAAAAATGCGTGTTGGGGCATGGTCATATGGAAAGAGGTGTCGAATACTGCCACGTTTGGCGTACCGGGAAGCAACTTGCGCGCCGATTTGATACCCATGATGTTGGGAGGGTTGTGCAGCGGGGCAAGATATGCATTTTCTTCCAGTGCCTCAATGACTTCGTCGTTTACCAGCACCGATCCGGAAAATTTCTCTCCCCCGTGGACCACGCGATGGCCCACGGCCTTGATTTCTTCCAGTGATTGCAAAACGCCCATCTTTCCATCCACCAGGGTTTCCAGAACGAGCTTAAGGCCGTCATCGTGATGCGGGATGGGCCGTTCCACGGTAAAAGTTTCCCCATCTTTCTTGTGCTTGAGCACGGAACCAGGGATTCCCACGCGGTCTACGAGCCCCTTGCAAATAACGTCCTCGTTTTGCATGTCCAAAAGTTGGTACTTGATGGATGAAGACCCCGAGTTGATGACCAGTACTTTCATAACCATCCTCCTTGTGAAATGTCGATTGCTGCACAAATGAGCGCATCGAAAAAAAAGGCAGACTGGATTTGTCTGCCTACACTTTTCCCCGAGATCAGGCTTTTCCGGAAGAGCCAAGAACGCGCATTCTTTCTTGGATGCCTTCCTTTACAGCGGAAATGGCGGGACCAAAGATCTTTCGGGGGTCGATTTCGCCGGGTTTTTCGTGCAAAACTTTGCGCATGGTGGCGATGAACGTGATGCGCAAGTCGGTGTCGGTATTGACCTTGTTGATCCCGTAGCGCACGCTCTCTTCCAGCACATCGAATGGCACACCCTTTGCTCCCTCGATCTTCCCACCGTACTGGTTTGCAAGTTCCACGTATTCCTCGGGAACACTGGAAGCTCCGTGCAAAACCAACGGGATTTGGGTGAATTCCTTGACCTTTTGCAAACGGTTGAAGTCCAGTTTGGCCGCTCCCTTGAACTTGAAAGCACCGTGGCTGGTTCCGATGGCGGGTGCGAGGAAATCTACCTTCGTTTGTTCCACGAATTGCTTGGCCTCGTTGGGGTCCACGAGGATGGATTCTGCAGCCACCACGTTGTCTTCGATTCCCTTGAGCGTGCCCAGTTCGGCTTCTACCCCGATTCCAACGGAGTGGGCAATCTCCACGATCCTGCGGGTCTCCTCGAGGTTTTCCTGGAACGGCATGGACGAGGCATCGATCATGACCGAACCGTAACCACCTTTGATGCACGCCATGATGTACGCGAAGTCTTTGCCGTGATCCAGGTGCAGCGACACGGGCACCGAAACGGTGTCGGCATATTGGCGTACCATTTGGTAGAGGGTGTCCACCCCGCGTTGCACGTTTCCGTGCCCCGCGTACTTGATGGCTCCTTCACTCGTTTCCACCAGCACGGGCGATTTTTCCTCTTCGGCAGCGGCGATGATGGCTTGCAGGAATTCCAGATCGTTGATGTTAAATGCCCCGACGGCGTAACCCCTGCGGTTTGCGTCCTCGAGGATTTCCTTGGTCGGTACGTATGGCATTTTTTTGTCCTCCTATTCCGTATTTTGATTGTTGTTTTTTTGCCCCGATGCATGGGATTCGTTCTTCTTTTCCTGCAAGGAGTTCCAAGCTTTTCCCAGGCGGATGATCATGCAAGCCCCGGAAAGTTCCACCGAGGTGTTGAAGGGAACCAACGCGCAGAAAAGGGGTTTCATCTCGTATCCTTCCAGCAAGATGGTCTCCAAGGAAAACACCAGGGAAAATCCGCGCACACGCGTTTTTCGCCCATCGTGCAGCGAAATGTCGAAAAGCGGATTCTTGAACTGGCGTTGCAACTGGATTGGGGAGGAAGTCTCCCGGCCGAACTCGATGGCATCCAGTGCTTTTTCAGTGTGAAGGGGGCGATCGGGTTGCTCGCGGTCCCAGTCGAAAAGCCTGTAGGTAACATCGGATGCTTGTTGGATTTCCAGGATCATGCTGTCGGGCCCAAGGGCATGCACCGTTCCCGCGGGAATGTCTACCAAGTTCCCTTTCGAGATGGAAACGCTCTTCACGTGCTCTTTGAGTTTTTTGTCCGCAAGGATCGATTGGAGTTGGCCCCGATCGGGACAATCCTTCAGGCCGTACAGGATCTTGGCTTCTTTCCCTGCCTCAAGAACATACCACAGCTCGTTCTTTCCCCAGGGTTCTCCCTCTTGCGTGGAGGACATGGAATCTCCGGGATGCACCTGCACGGACAGCCATTGGCTGGCGTTGATTAGCTTCACGAGAAACGGAATGCGGGGAAAACGCTTCCCCGTCAGTCGAGAAATGGACGCTGAGGGAAGCGATTCCGAACCGTAGCAATCCACCAGCGTTGTTTCTTTTCCCGGGATGCCGGAAAACATCCAGGCTTCGCCGGTGTTCTTTGGGGCTTTTGGAAAAATGCTTGCCAAACGCTTCCCCGCCCACTTCTTTTCAAGGAAGAGAGGCTCTGCAACCATGAAGGTTCCCATTTATCTTTCCTTTCCCAGGCGTTCCCGCAAAAGGTTTTTTTGCAGGGAAAATTTGGCCTTGATTCGTTCCCGGTCGTTTCGAGCCTTTTCCAGGCGATCCATGGCTCTCTTGCGCGCGGCTTCTGCCCGGTAGACATCGATGTCTTCCACGCGTTCTGCAGCATCGGTGATCACGATCAGGAGTTCACCATCCATTTTGAGGATTCCGCCGTGTACCGCGAACTCGATGGGTCCGTTTTCGGACTGGAGTTTCAAGGGGGCCACGTCCAGCGAAACCACCAGGGGAGCCCGCTTGTCCAAAACACCCATGGAGCCTTCCAGGGTTCGGAAGGTTGCCAGGCTGGCCTTTCCCTCCCACACGGTTTTCTCCGGGGAGACCATCTTGACCTGGAACAGCGCCACGTTTACGCACCCGCTTTCATTTTGTTGGCGCGTTCCACCACCTGGTCAATGGTTCCTACCATGTAGAACGCTTGCTCGGGAAGATCGTCGTACTTCCCATCGAGGATGTCGCGGAAACTGCGGATGGTTTCGGCGATGGGGACGTACTGACCGGAAAAGCCCGAGAATTTCTCCGCCACGAAGAAAGGCTGGCTGAGGAAGCGCTGGATCTTGCGCGCACGCTGCACCGTTTTCTTGTCTTCTTCGGAGAGTTCTTCCATCCCCAGGATGGCAATGATATCTTGCAACTCACGGTACCTTTGCAACACTTCCTGCACCTCGCGCGCGACGCGGTAATGCTCGGTTCCCACCACCGTGGGGTCCAGCATCTTGGAGTTGGAATCGAGGGGGTCCACCGCGGGGTAAATTCCCAGCTCGGCGATTTGGCGGGAAAGCACCACGGATGCATCCAGGTGGGTAAACGTTGTGGCAGGAGCAGGGTCAGTGATATCGTCTGCGGGAACATACACCGCTTGGACGGAGGTAATGGATCCTTTCCGGGTGGACGTAATCCGTTCCTGGAGCTCTCCCATGTCGGTGGCAAGCGTGGGTTGGTATCCCACGGCGGAGGGCATGCGCCCCAAAAGTGCAGACACTTCGGAGCCTGCTTGCACGAAACGGAAAATGTTATCGATGAAGAGCAGAACGTCTTTTCCTTCCTCGTCGCGGAAGTATTCCGCCATGGTCAGCGCTGTGAGCGCGACGCGGAACCGGGCACCGGGAGGTTCGTTCATCTGGCCAAAAACCAGCACGGTGTTGTCCAAAACCCCCGCTTCCTGCATGTCGAGGTACAAGTCGTTTCCCTCGCGTGTGCGTTCTCCCACCCCGGCGAACATGGAGAAGCCATGGTGCTCGATGGCGATGTTGCGAATGAGTTCCATGACCAGAACGGTTTTTCCCACCCCTGCTCCGCCGAAGAAACCGACTTTCCCGCCGCGCGGAAAGGGTGCGATCAGATCGATAACCTTGATACCTGTTTCCAGGATTTCAATCTCGGTGGATTGCTCTTTGAGAGGGGGGGGGTCGCGGTGGATGGGCCACCTCTCCTTGATGTGTACCTCCCCTTTGTTGTCAATAGGTTCTCCCAGTAGGTTAAACATCCTCCCCATTGCCTGTGGGCCGACGGGGACGGAAATGGGTTTCCCGGTATCGACCACGTCCAAGCCGCGGATGAAACCATCGGTGGAATCCAGCGCAACCGCACGCACCGTGTTGTCCCCGATGAGTTGCTCCACTTCTAGGACCAACTTGCGCTTTGTCTCGGGGTCAGTGACTTCCAAGGCGTTGTAAATTTCGGGGAGATCACCCTCTTCAAAGCGAACGTCGATGACGGGACCAATAATGCTGACGATTTTTCCTTTGGCGGGCGAGGCGGCCTCTGCCGGATTCTTCTTCGAATTTGTTACTGCCATGAAAGCACCTCCCAAGATGGTATCCTGTAGTCCCAAGTATACCATAAACAGTGTGGGTTTCTTTGGGGGAACGGCGTGGTTGACAACCCGCGCGGGGCATGGTACAATAACCGCTGGAAATATGGGAAAGGAGGGTTTTCGTTGCCAAATCATCGCTCAGCTATTGCCAGGGTGAAACGCACGGAAAAGGAGCATCTTCGGAACAAGATCAGCAAAAGCCGTTTCCGCAACCTGGTGAAGAAAATTGAGAAAGCGATCGAGAGTTCCAACAAGGAGGAAGTGCGTTCGCTTTTTCCACAGGCAATCTCTGCCATTGACAAGGCTGCCAAGGTCGGTTCCATTCACAAGAACCAGGCTTCTCGAAGGAAATCCCGTTTGACGCGACACGTCAACCATTTCTTGAACGCTTGATTTCCCCGCCTCCGGGGGAATAAATAGAATCGCAAAAGGAACCGGATTTTTCCGGTTTTCTTTTTTTGGTTTTTCCCCGTTCCCGGTCGTATAATGTGGGAAGGGAATGTGAATGGTGGGAGGGAGATCATGTACGATTTACTGGATGTGTTCCTGCGGCTTTTTTCCGCGCTTGTGGCTGGGTCGATCATTGGGGCAACACGAGAACGAATCAACCGCCCCGCTGGTCTTCGTACGCACGCGTTGATCTCGCTGGGCTCGGCTTTCATCAGCTTCCTTTCACTGCAGATTTTTTCAGGGCCAGGCGGGGGAGACCCCGGAAGGGTGGCAGCCCAAATTGTATCCGGGATTGGTTTCTTGGGAGCTGGAACCATCCTGAAACAAGGCCTTTCGGTGAAAGGCTTGACGACTGCGGCCACGTTGTGGGTCACGGCGGCGATTGGTATGGGATTTGGTTCGGGGCAGTACCTGGTATCCCTGGTGGGTACCGGGATGGTCCTGGGAATCGTGCTATTTTTGAAGCCCATCAGCTTCTTGCTGCATTCCGGGGCGCGCAGCCTCCACATTCACTTGGAAAACCGTCCGGGGCTGGTGGAGGAATTGACCGAGGAATTGACCAAGTGGTTCGAAGCCCACCATCTGCTGTACAACGGGTTGCACTTCGAGTTGGAAGGGGAACTCCTTTCGGTTACTCTTTTCGTGGATCGCAAAAACCGCCAAGCCCTGGAGAAGATCCTTCCCAGCCTCATGGCATTCAAAGGCGTCAAGAATGTTGAATTCCAGGGATGAACCCATGTCCCAGCTGCAGTTCCCCTGGAAAGGGACGGTTGTAGGTTGCCCAGACCCCGTCGGAGTGGAAAAGGTGTACGTGGAAACCGTGAACGATTGTGCGCACAGCTGCGGGATGTGTTTCCGGCGTACGTTCTCCCCCCAGGATCGGGGTATGATGAGCCGGGAAACGCTGGAGAAATTGCTGCACGACCTGGAAGCTTTTGAGGAGAAGCCCACCTGGGTTTGGGGAGGGCTGGGAGAACCTACGGCACACCCGGATTTCGCGGAGTTCTTGCAAATCGTTTCCCACCGGGGATATGCCATGCAACTTTCTTCCAACGGGTTATTGTTGGAAGAAGAGCACTTGGAAAGCCTTTTCCGCAGCGGGGTGCGAAGGCTGCTCCTGTCGCTCGACCCCCACGCCCTGGGGCACCCGGGGGCGGGAAAGGTCCAGCAAGTCTTACGGCAACTGCAGCGGCGCAAGGTTTCGGAACGAGTTGGGCTGGAGGTTTTCGTGGTAACGGTTTTTGGTTCTCGCGATCTTTCGGGCTTGTGGGAGTTCTGTGAGTGGCTGCAAACATTGGCGATCGATGGATGGATCCTTTCAGGGATGATTCCGGTGGAGGCGGGGCAGGTTGAATTCTCGCATTTCAGCAGCAGGCTCCCCGTGGAGGTGGACCGGGGGTTTTCTTCCCTGATCCGACGGGCCCGTGGGAAGTTCCCCTTTTTTGAGCCGGTTAGGCTTCGCCCCGCAATGGAAAGGGAATGTCCTTTCATCGCACGCAACGCAACCGTTGTGCGGTACGATGGCAAAGTGAGTGCCTGTTACCCCTTTTCCCACGACCACGTGCACCATGCTTTTGGTAGGAAGAAAGAAGTGGCGTTCCATTCCTTCGGGGATATTTGGCAAGATTCGTTGAAAGATGTGTGGAACAGTCGAGGGTACCGGGTGTTTCGAAGCAAGGTTCGGCTCGGTTGTTTTCCTTATTGCATCGATTGTGACCAGGTGGAGAGTTGCGCGCTGCGACAGACCACCGCCTACGATTGCTTGGGGAATCATCCCAGCTGCGCGGAGTGCCCGTATTACCACCGTTTATCCAGGTGCCCGTGAAAAAGGAAGGGGTTCGATGGTGCCGAAAATTTCCTTGAAAAAGTTCATCTCTGCACGGATCGCCAATGGTCATCCGTGGATCTATGCAAATGAAATTGAGCACGTGGAAGGAAACCCGGAACCGGGAGACATCGTGGATGTGTTCACGTTTAGCCGCCAGTTCGTGGGGCGCGGTTACTACAATCCACGGTCCCTGATCCGGGCCAGGTTGCTTACGCGATCTCCGGAAACCATCGACACCAAGTTTTTCGAGAAGCGGTTGCAGCGTGCCCTTTCCTTCCGCGAGCGTTTCCTCGAGGAGAAAAACGTGGCTCGGCTGGTGTATGGAGCTGCAGATGGGTTGAGCGGGTTGGTGATCGATCGCTTGGAGAACACGCTTGTCGTGCAGGTCAACACGTACGGCATGGAGCGATTCAAGGAAGACATCTTTTCGTTCCTTGTGGAGAAGCTGCACCCCCTTTCGGTTTTCGAGAAAAGCGATTCCTCTTCCCGGGAAAAGGAGGGGTTGGAGCCCGTGGTGCGGTGGGTTTCCGGCCAGCAAGCGGAGGCAATTCCATTCTCCTTTTCGGGCTTGGATTTTTTCGTGGAACCCCGGAGTATGCAAAAAACGGGGTTTTACCTGGACCAGCGCATGAATGCACTCTTGGCTTCCCAGCTGTGCTATCCAAGGGGTGTGGAAGTGCTGGATGCTTTTTGCAACACGGGGCAATTTGGGCTGCGCATGTTGCAACAGGGAGCCCGGGAAGTAACCTTCCTCGACCAATCGCAGGAAGCGCTGCGCGTCAACCGGGAGCTCCTCCGGATCAACGGGTTTGCCGCGCAAAAGCAGATCGAGGGCAACGCGTTCGACGTGCTGCGGGGTTTCTGCGACGAGCGGCGATCTTTTGACGTGGTGATCCTCGACCCTCCTTCCTTCACCCGCTCGCGTTCCAGCAAGGGAAATGCCTTACGTGGGTACAAGGAAGTGAACCTCCGCGGAATGGACTTACTGCGCCCTGGTGGGTTTTTGGTCACTTCTTCTTGTTCGCAGGCGGTCTCCCGCCAAGATTTCGAGATGATGGTGTATTCGGCTTCCACCGATCGAAACGCCACGTTTCGCTTGGTATACCGTGGTGGCCAACCACTGGACCATCCCGTGGTTTCCAATATTTTCGAAACGGAGTACCTGAAATTCTACATTTACCAGAAGGTCGAAAACCCCTGATGAAACTGCAAATGCAGGGTGTTTCCTTCTTCTTTGAGCCGGGGTTTCCCGTTCTGGAGCACGTGGACTGGGAAGTTCCCGCCCGGGGGAGCGTGGGGATTTGCGGTCCGAACGGTTGCGGGAAAAGCACCTTCCTGAAACTATTGGCGGGACTCTTGCTTCCCCAGAGTGGCCAGGTCCTGCTGGATGGCGCGCGCGCCGGGGAAGGCAAATTTGCCCATTCCTTTTGCGGGGAAGTGGGATACGTTTTCCAAAACCCGGAAAACCAGGTTGTGGCAACGTCCGTGGAAGAAGACGTGGTGTTTGGCATGGAGAACCTGGGAATGGCCCGCTCACACATGGAGCAACGGCTTGGTTGGGTGCTGAACCGTGTGGGTCTTTCGGGCTTGGAAAAAAGGCACCCCCAATCGCTGTCGGGGGGGCAGAAACAACGACTGGCGATTGCTTCCGTTCTGGCCATGGGCTCCCAACTCCTGCTCCTCGACGAACCCACTTCCATGCTGGACCCACAAGGGGCGAGCGAGATTGCAGCGCTCTTTCAAAGCCTCGTGGGTGATGGTATCGTCGTGGTACTGGCTTCGCACCAGAGCGAACTGTTGATGCAAATGGAGCATCTTGTTTTCCTGGACGAAAGGAAGATACTCTTGCAAGGGTCCCCCTGGGAGGTACTTTCGCAGCAGCACGTGCAGCAAAAGGTTCATTTGACCGAGTGGGTGCGCTACCAGCTGCGCGCACCGGAAGCAGGCCCTTGGAAGGATCGAAGGTTCCGTTCAGTGGACGAGGTGATCGCGTTCCGTGATTGAATTCCGTGACGTCAGCCTTACCTACCTGTCCCGTTCGCCGCTTGCCGTAGAGGCATTGAATGGGCTGTGCTGGAAATGGGAAAAGGGGGAATCCGTGGCATTGCTGGGGACCACGGGATCGGGAAAATCCACGCTTGCACGCTGCTGCAACGGTCTTCTTTTGCCCACGAAGGGGAAAGTTTTCGTGGAGGGGTGGGATACCTCCGCAAAAAGAAACGGTGCGTTGATCCGGAGAAAGGTTGGGATGGTTTTCCAATCCCCGGAAAGGCAGTTTTTTTGCCCCACATGCTTCGAAGAATGTGCCTTTGCACTGCAAAACTTCGAACCCCAGCGCAACGTCGAGCAGGCAGTGCAACAAGCTTTCCAATGGGTTGGGCTTTCCCCGGACCTTTTTTCGCGTTCCCCGTTTCGCCTTTCCGGGGGGCAACAGAGGTTGCTGGCGATTGCAAGCGTATTGGTGTACGGGCCGGACTACCTTGTTTTGGACGAACCCACTTCTGGGCTGGATGCGCCTTCGCGGGAACGCATTTTCCATGTGCTCCGCGCACTACAAGCAAACGGCTTGGGACTCTTGCTGGTGACACATGACATGGAGTTTTTGCCGAAAATCTTGCACCGGGTGATTGTTCTGAAAAATGGGGAAATGGTGTTCGAAGGAACGTTGGACCAGCTCTTTTCCCGCGCACGAGAAGGACAACAATGGGGCCTTGCATTCCCCTCCATGGTCCGCTACTCCAACGCCCGACAAGCCCGCTCCTCTACATGATTTTGGGGTGGTGGGTAACAAGAGCCGCGGTGGGGTGCGACGGCCCCGGTAGGCAAGCAATTGCTTTTGGCCGGGTATGGTATAATTTGCACGATATTTCGAAGCGAAGGTGATGTGAATTTGAAGGCTTTTGCCGATATTCTTGAGCTTGCCATGGCCTACCTGATGGAAATCATGTTGCAGCAGAACCCCCCGGACCGAGCGGAGATCGTGGAAAAAACGTTCGACCACCTTTTGGATCTCGGTTTTGAGGAGCAGGAAATCCAGATGGTGCTGGAACGTCTTTTTCCGGTCGATGATTTGCTCGATGCGGGTTTCGTTCCCGGGGGGATAAGTAACGCGGTTTTCTCGGAGTATTCGCCGAGCCAGCGTACCCCTGTGGAACTCCTTTCCCAGGATTTTGCCCCGGAGGACGATGCATTGGAAATGCAGGACCTTCAGGAAATGTTTTCCCGCATGTACCGGGGAAAAGTCCGGCCAGACTTGTTCGAAATTTTCCTGGAAGGTGGAGACATCTCCGACCCGAACCAGGATACCTTGAATTGACACAAAAAAACGCCCCGAGGGGCTTTTTTTTTACCGTGACCAGCACGTGGACAGAATTTCGGTGTTTCCGGGCATTCGGATCCTGTCCCGAAAGTGTGCCAGGGGGATGTTGCGAATCCATCCCAGCAGGCAACAGAAAACCAATCCATGGGTGACGACAAGGATGTTTTCTCCCGGGTAGTTTTGCAGCAGCCATTCCACTCCCTGTTGCACCCGTTTTTCCACTTCCGGGTACGTTTCTCCCCCCGGAAGAGAATAGGATTGGGGGTTGTGAAAGAAATCGTGGAAGGTTTGCGGGAACTCCCGGGCCACTTCATCGCCGTATCGCCCTTGCCAGTGGGAAAAAGAGGCTTCGTTAAAGAGGTCAAGCGACAGTAGGGGAAGCTCTTTTCCCGCATGTACCAGCGCAATGGATGCGGTCAACAAGGTTCTTCCCAGCTTCGAAACCACCACCCGGTCGAGCGCAATCGAACAGAGTTGTTTGCCAAGCTGACGGGCTTGCTCGATGCCTTCCGGGGTAAGGGGAGTGTCTGCCTGGCCTTGGAAACGTCGTTCTCGGTTCCAAAGGGTTTGGGCGTGCCGCACGAAGTAGATGCGGGTGATCATCGCTGGATGTTTCCCCGGGCCTTGAATTCTTCCTCGATTGCCCGGAATGCACGTGCGCGGTGACTAAACCGGTTCTTGATCTCCGCGGGGAGTTCGCCAAAGGATTGCTCGAATCCCTTGGGAATGAAAAGGGGATCGTATCCAAAACCTGCCTCTCCCCGGATTTCGGTACCCAGCGTGCCTTCCACGATTCCTTCCACGTGGAAATGGTCACCGTTCCAGGGATCGAAGAAGGCTGCGACGGTGCGAAAACGAGCTTTGCGGTGTTCGGGGTTCGTGAAACGCCGCATTTTTTCCAGCAGCGCTTCCATTTTTTCCCGGTAACTGCTTCCCGCCATGAACCGTGCAGATTCGATGCCGGGGAATCCTTGGAGCGCCTGTATTTCCAAGCCGGAATCGTCCGCCACCGTTTGCATCCCAAAGTACAGCGCGGCGGCTTTTGCCTTGATCAAGGCATTTTCCTCGAACGTGGCGCCCGTTTCTTCCACGTCCCAATCCTCCGTTAGGTTGGACAGGAAGATGAAGTGCAAGTCCGGCAGTATGCGCTGTATTTCCTCCACCTTGTGCGCGTTCGTTGTTGCAAGCAAGAACATGCGAATTCCTCCTTACGCTTTCAATTGCCTATTCTTTTCCCGGGCGTGGTCCCCAAAAAAACTGCAGGTAGGTTTCCAGCCCACTGTCGGAAATCTTGATCTTTCGATCCTGCTGTTTTCCCAAGTCGTTTGGGAGTTCCAGGAAGGGAGAGAGGATGAAAAACGACCAATCGGGAAGGTCCTTGTGAAAATGGCGCATTTGTTTGTACACCATCCTCGCCTGTTCCAGGTCCGAAAGACGTTTGCCAAAGGGTGGATTGGTCACCACGAAACCGTAGTGAAGGTCGCTTTTCACGGTTTCCGCGGGTTTTTGGGCGAAACGGATAAAGTCCTCTACCCCCGCCCTTCGGGCATTTTCGATGGCGTACCGGACCATTTCCGTGCTGGAGTCGCTGGCAAACAGTGGGGTATCACTTTTTTTCTCCATATCCCCCGCTTCCCTCCGTGCATCCTTCCAGCTCCTTCCGGGGATCCAGTTCCATCCCTCCGAAAGGAACCTTCGCTGCATCCCAGGTGCCTTGTTTGCCGCCATCATGGCTGCCTCGATGGCGATGGTACCCGATCCACAAAAAGGGTCCATCAGCGGAATGGGCTCGTGCCAGCGGGCATGGTGCAATAAACCGGCAGCGATCGTTTCCCGTAGGGGAGCTTCCCCCCTCTGCAACCGGTATCCCCTTCGGTGCAATCCTTCACCGGAGGTGTCGATGGCCACGGTGCATTGGTTCTTGGCGAGATACACGTGGATGGGAATGGCTGGGCCCTTTTCCGGGAATTGCTGCAGATGGTAGCTTTTCTGCAAGCGGGTCAAAATGGCCTTGTGGGCAACGGATTGCACGGTGCGCTCGCTGAAAAGGGAAGATTTCTTGGAACGAACTCGGGAAATTTCGACGCGATCACTCTTTCGAATCCAGTTTTCCCATTCCAAGTTTGCGATGGAATCGAACAGCTCGTCGAAAGAAGCTGCTGCAAAAGAGGCAATTTCCACCAAAACGCGTTCCGCGCAGCGAAGTCCGATGTTCAAACGTGGGATGTCTTGGGCAGTTGCCATCAAACGGATTTTTCCATCGCTGGCGTCCTGGAGTGAGAAACCCATTTGTTTCACTTCGTGTGCCGCCACGCTTTCCAGGCCAAACGTACACGTTGCAATTACCCCCAATTGCGTTGTCATTCTATAGATCCCTCCTCCTGCTCGTTTTGCAGGCTGTCCAGTAGAGAACGGGCTGCAGGGTCATTCTCCCAGGATTTTTTGGCGTCAGGGAAATGGGCGAGTTGGTGGAAAATGGCCTCCCGCAAAAGCTGCCGGTTTTCCGGGGTCAACCAGGCGAAATCAGCGGAAGCAACCAGGAATTTCCGGGCGCGGTTGGCGTTCACGTGCGCAAGGCAGAGGAATACCTGGTCACAAAGCACTTCCCTGTCCAAGTCTTCGTAGAGGTAATACTCCAACAGGTCGAGGAAGGGTTCGCCATGGCCAAGTTTGCACAGTGATTCAATCATGATGAGTTGCGCCCTTTCCTCGTCGTACATTTCCATAAGGTGCAGCAAAAAGGGGGAGTCTTTCTCGTCCCCCACGTCTCCCAAGAGGTCGGCAATCATCAGGAAGGTTTCGGGCCACCCGCCCGCAGACCATTCTTCGGGGAAGTCGCGGAAGTACTCCAACTTCTCCTTTGCAACACGGCGAACGATTCCCCATGGTGAGGGTGTCATTTGGCGAAGCGTGTGCGCAACGAGTTCCATGAGTGGTGCATCACCAGGGTTTTCCGCTACAAGTTGGAGCAGTGTGGGAACTACTTCCCCGCCCTTTTCCCGGTTGATTCGGTCAATGAGTTCTTGGCGTTTTTCCGTGTGCAAGCTGTTCATCCTTTCGGGGAAGAGTACCTTCGTGGCGCATCGGAGCATGTGTGGCGTCCGCCGTGAAGGCCCTTTCATTATGCCCTTCGTAATGGTGAAAAAAAGTGCGGCGGTAAAAATCCGCCGCCCGAAAATCCAGTTCCAATTGTTGGGCGAACAGGGAATAGTCGTTGTACCATTCCCCACCCTCCCGCGTTTTCATGTGGTTCTGGAAGCCTTTTGCGGTACGGGAAGCAACCGAAATCACCGGGACTCTCGCCTTTTTCCGCATGCGCGCCAAGAGTTGTTGGCCGACTGCGTTGAATCCCAATACCCGGATGTACTGCGGACCAAGCCAGTTGGAACGAAGGACGAAATCCCCGGAAATCTCGAACAAAACGTGCAAAAGGATTCGGCGAAGGCGGGAAAAGGGGAATCGCTTGGATTTTGCGGCTTCCAAGAAGCTTCGAAGGTCAGGTACCATGCGGGCCGATTCCACCAAGCGCGTGTCCAGGCCTTCCTTTATTCCGTGGATCTTCTGAAGGTGATCCCGGGTATGGCTCCGAAAAAAGGTGAGGAAGAAGGAAGTGAGTTCTTCCAGGAAACAGGGGCCTTCCCCCGAGCGAAAAGCTCTTTGCAGTTCCTCGAAGCAGGCAGCAGGCATTTTGCCGCGCACCTTGTCCAGGGCGCCCTGTCGGATTGTTTTTCGAATGGCCGTTGCACTGGAAATGGGTCCCAGGAGCTTGGCCTCGTTGTATGCACTACCCACGCGCAAAACGGTGTGGGGACGAATGGAGGAAGAAGATTTTTGCAGGGCGTGGAGGTACTCGATACCCAGGATGTCATTCGAGCGGGAAACCAGGGTTGGGATCGATGAAGAAAGGGTTTCCCGCTGTGTGAAGTAGTCGTGCAAAGCCCATTTGCGTGCGTTGGGAAAGGAGTGTCCTTCTTTCAGGTGGGAATGCAACCGTTGCACGTAGTGTGGGGGGGCGGAGCGAATCACCGAAGCGATTTTTCCCAGGGTTGCGGTGTCGGAAGACTCGCTTCCGAAAACCAAGTCGCTGACAATTCCCATCCGTTCCAGGCAAAGCACCGCGCCGGTGGCAAAACCCCCGGCATCTTGGATGGCAAAAACCACGGGGAGCTCCACCACGAGATCCACGCCACAGCAAAGGGCCATGTGGCAGCGTGCCCACTTGTCCACGATGGCGGGTTCGCCTCGCTGCACGAAATTGCCACTCATTACCGCCACGATGGGGACATCCCCCAACAAATGGCGGGCTTTCTCCAGGTGATAGGCGTGCCCATTATGGAAAGGATTGTATTCCACCACGATGCCGATAACGCGATCGCCGGTTGTTCGATGTTCGGATGCAAACACTTGATGGATCCGCTCCCTTGTTGGAATTCGCTTGATTTTACCACATTACATCGTGTATAATTACCCGGTTTCCCGGTGTTGGATTCCCGGTAGTTTTTTCCTAAGGAAAAGCACATTCTTTCATTATTATATACCAGGAGGTTTTTATGCAGGTTTTCAAAATGATCATCTACGTGTTGCATGCCCTTATTTCCCTGGGGCTCATCGTTTCCGTCACCCTCAACATGGCAAAGCACAGTTCTCTCGGTGGAGCCTTTGGCTCCGGAGCGTCGAGCACGGTGTTTGGCCGGGAAAAAGGATTATCCGGTTTGGGAAAAGTAACCCTCTGGCTTTCGATAGCGTTCATGGTCATGAGCTTCTTAACGTCTTACGCCATGACCAAGATGTAAGGCGGGCTTTTTTTGCTTCCCGCTTCGGAGCAGCTCCAGGTTATTCGCAAAAATTGCGTGGATCTCTTTTCCGAAGAAGAACTCCTGGAGCGTTTGAAAACTGGAAAACCCATGCGCGTGAAACTGGGAGTGGATCCTTCTCGACCAGATCTGCACTTGGGCCACGCCGTGGTTCTGCGAAAGCTGCGGCAGTTCCAAGAACTGGGGCACAAAGTTGTCCTCATCATCGGTGACTTCACCGCGCGAATTGGTGATCCTTCCGGAAAATCTTCCACGCGTCCCATGTTGGGAATGGAGGAAGTTCGGGAATATGCCCAAACATACCAGGAGCAAGCCTACCGTATCCTCGACCGGCAGATGACCGAGGTGCGTTTCAACGGGGAATGGCTGGACAAGATGCATTTCGAAGACGTGATTCGCCTGGCCGCCCGCTACACGGTGGCGCGGATGCTGGAGCGCGATGATTTCCACAATCGCTACGTTGCAGGACAACCCATTAGCGTGGCAGAATTTCTCTACCCCCTTGCCCAGGCCTACGATTCGGTGGCGGTGGAAGCCGACGTGGAGATGGGAGGAACGGATCAGCTTTTCAACCTCCTTGTAGGGCGGAAAATCCAGGAGGAGCATGGCCAAAGACCCCAGGTGGTATTGACCATGCCCATTATCGAAGGAACCGATGGTCACCTGAAAATGAGCAAAAGCCTGGGAAACTACATCGCCTTCAACGACACCCCCGAAGATATGTACGGGAAGATCATGTCCATTCCCGATGACCTGATGATCAAGTACTACCGCCTGCTCACGGATCTTGCCGAGGATCAGGTTGCTGCCTTGGCCCACTCCGCGCAAGATGGCACTTCCAATCCCCGCGATTTCAAGATGAAACTGGCATTCCAAATGGTGGAATGGCTTTTCGATGCCACCCAAGCGGCCTGGGCGCAGGAGCACTTCGTCTCCGTTTTCCAAAAGAAGAATGTCCCGGACCAAATGCCCGAGTTGCCACTTCCTTCCCGAACCATCTCCCCAGTGGACCTGTTAGTGGCGGCAGGGGTGAAGAGCAAGAGTGAAGCAAAACGGCTCTGTCAGCAAGGTGGTGTGAGCATCGACGAACGAAAAATCGAAGATCCCTTTTCTTCCCTGGACATTTCTTCCGGCGCGGTGCTTCGAATTGGCAAACGCCGCTTTTTCCGGCTTGTTGCGAATTAAAATGAAACGATTTTTTTCTTGCAATTCCGTATGAAACAGTATATAATAACCTTGAATACCGCTCGGGTTTTGCCTAAAACAGGCTTTGCGGGTCCTTGAAAACTGAATGGTTCTGTTCGCGAAGAAGCGATTGTATGGTGCATAGAAAATACAGAAGATGCCGGGCCACCGGTATTGCTGCTTGAAAGGGGGACCAACAGTTATGCGAAGGGTTATGCTATTCTTGATTTTGCTTTCCTTCCTGGCAGGGTTGGGGCTTTCGGAAGGAGTAAATCCTGAAGACGTCAAGGTATTGGAAGCCTTGATGGAGATTACCATCGACAACACCGCGGGGAAGATCAGCGATTTGAGTGGTGAGATGCGTGTTTTGCGCGGCTCGTTAGCGAGTGCGGAATCCGACGTGTCGCTACTGGAAGATAAAATTTCCGTGTTGGAGTCCAACGATTCTTTTCTTTGGAAGAAAATCAACCTGACACAACAGAATGTCCAAAAACAGTTGGAACAATCCCTGCTCGTGGAGGGGCGAGTTTCCAGCGCTGAGCAGATGCTTTCGAGGCTGGAGTCCAACGATTCTTTCCTTTGGAAAAAGATCGATCTCGGCGACCAAAGAGTGGAGAAAATGGTTGCAGAAATGGATTCCCAGTCCCGGGAAGATTTCTTGAACAGCATCTGGGCCGTGCAACAGCGGTTGCGCTGGATGGAAGCCGGATTGGAAAAGGTAAAAAGTACCATTGCCGCCAATGATGCCCAGCTTCGAGCTTCCCTGGAGAATTTGGATGCCGAATGGCAATCCGTTTTTGAAAACAGGATATGGACGATAAACCAGCGCCTCCGCTGGGTCGATACGGGGATTTCTTCCCTGAAAGGCTCGGTGCAGGAAGCGCTTTCCGGTATCCAAGCCAATAGCGTCTCGATTCAAGCTCTCGAATCAGCCATGACGCAGCAAATGGATGACCGCTTGTGGGGGATCAACAAGCGGCTTCGATGGATCGACAACGATATCCAAGGTTTGAAGGAAGATATCCAAGGTTTGAATGAAAGCGTGGAAAACCAACAGGCACAGATGGAAAGCATGAACCAAGAGTTGCAGGCTTTCCTGGAAAACCGGATTTGGGGAGTAAACAAGCGACTGGGTTGGTTAGAATCCCAACTCGGCGACATGCGCGGGATGTTCGCGGACACTTCGAGCGTCGATTCGTTGTACACCCAAGTGCAAATCTTGAAGGTGCGCCTGGAAGACCTGGAAATGGATTCGGTTCTTTCTTCTACCCTGAAAGAAATTACCCTTGCGCGCTTGGCAGACGTGACGGAACGCGTGTACGAGGTGGAGAGAAACCTGTCCGATTTGCAAGAAATTGCCGCTTCCCGGGAATACGTGGAAGAAGGCGACCAGCAAACCAAGGATTGGGTCACAAACCGTTTTGATGTACTGAACATTCGCTTGGATCGCATGAATCAGGTTATCCTCTCCAATAAAGATGGGGTTACGGCTGTGGGCGAAGACCTTGGGGTGCTCCGATCGGACCTGGAAGATCGCCTGTGGGCGGCAAACCAGAGACTGCGCTGGGTGGAAAAAGGATTGAGCCAAGTAAAAGAAGGCAAGGCGGATGCCGCTGTGGTGGATGCCTTGATCTTGGAAATGGAAGCCCTTCAGGCGGACTTGTATGCGATACAGTCTTCCGTTCTGGAATTGCAACGAGCCGATGTGCAGTTCCAAGCACAAAACTCCCGGCAAGATGCACGGCTGGATGACTTGGATGGCGAAATCGCTTCGTTGAAGGGAGAGTTCCAGGATGGCATGGCCTCCTTGCAAAGTTCCCTCTCTTCCCAGGGGAGAAGGCTGCAAGACCAGATTTCCGCGAATCAAGGAACCATTTCCCAAAACCAGAGCGATATTGCGGACCTTCAAGCGCGAGTGGATCGCTTGGAAGAGCGGTTCCCTGAAGGTCCAGAACGGAGTTCTATCTTGGCTCCCATTGCGATGTGCATTGGTGTTATCGCCTTGGGATTTGCCCTTGGAAGCCAGTGATTTTTCCTTTGAAGATTACTCCATACAGGGACACAAAACGAAAAGTGAAAGGGGGTTGCAAAACCACGAAAAAATGTAGTATAATGCGGAATGTTAGTTGGAATGTATGCACGACTGATTCAACCAAAACTACTTCAATTTCGAGAGGGAGGGGTAAAGTTATGAAGAAAGCAGTATTTCTAGCTCTGGTTTTAGTTGTGGCGTTCACGTTTGCCTTCGCGCAAGACGGAACCATCACGTTCCTTCTGGAAAAAGGTGTCGTCACCGCTGGTGAAGCTGTTGACGTGACCTTCATGCTGGAAGAAACGAACGTAGACGACACTGTTAAGACCATCGAAGTGCTCGGCAACGAAGTATCCGACAACGTGTTCGTTATGTTGATCAAGGATGCTCCGAACAATGCCGCTTACGAAGCCACCAAGGAAGTGGATGCAGATGCGAAGAAGACCGTATACTACATCCGCGCGACCGAACTGGCTGGCCAGATGGTTACCCTGAATGCAATCCTGCTTGACTGGAACGGCGAAGAAGTTGCCAACATTTCCAAGGAAATCGAGTGGGACGAAAGCGCGTTCACCGATGTAATCTCTCTGACCCCCGCGGCCGAAGGGATCTACACCGTACACGCATCCATCATCCTCGAAGATGGCACGGAAATTGCCATGGAAGAGGGTCAACTGGTTGCGCTGAAGAACTACCTGGAAGTTCCTGCTGAACTCGCTGGGCTGAAGCCTTATCTTTCTCCTGCGAACAGCACGCTGAAGATCAAGACTGGCGTGGAATTCATGAAGAAGTTGGATTCCGATGCGTCCACTGCGACCCACCTGAGCATCTACGGGCAGGGCGCACAGAAGGTTCCTGGCCTGTACTGGACCTGGAACAAGGCGTCTATGCCGAGCACGGCTGGCAACGATGTTGAACTGGTTTACGACGCAGATTACGGCACGGCGTACATCAAGTTCAAAGTGCTTTCCGAGGCCCTCGAAGGCGACTGCTGTGGAACCCCCGCTGGCGACAAGTGGGCCCTGTGGCTTGCCATTGGTACTGGTGAAGTGCACACGATGTACGAGGCTTCCTACTACCTGTCGAACTGCTGCACCAGCTTCCACTACATCAACGTTTCCCATTACAAAGACTGGTACTGGACCATCATCAAGGGCGACGAATGTAAGGGATGGGTAAAGGCTATTTTCTACCTCGATCCTGCCGACATCAAGATGTGGTTCTACGTCATTCTTGGCACCACCTGGCAAGAAGACGAATGGAGCTCCATTCCTGATTGGGACTTCGGAAGCCAAGGCACCGAAGTTCTGGACGAAGACGGCTTCTACTCTGCGAACCTGATGCAACATGCCGAACTGAACATCTTTGCGGACATCGTCTTCAAAGACATGGTGTTCTTCAAACTGTTCGCCATGAACATTCCTGTGACCGCTACTGGTCTGAAGCCGATCATCGGGGGAACTTTCTCGATGGATCTCGGTGGAAAGATTGGAATGGGCGCTGGTGTCCGATGGGATACCACCAACCCTGCATCCAGTGCACTGTGGGCTGCCCACATGACGGTTAGCATCGACGAACTGAAGATCCTGAACGGATTCCCCTTCGAATCCTTCAGCAAGATCGGACTGGGCTTCTTCGCAGCCGGGAACCTTTCTGACGCGAACCGCGAAAAGATGGGCTTCACCATTACCCACCTGCAACTGATCGCCGAGCTCGGTGCGGACATCACCTGCTGCTGGCCCGAACTGCACTTCGGGATCCACATGCAAAAGGCTTCTTCGGGTTCCAACGATGTTGGCCTGATTTCCGATTTCAAGGTTACCGAAATCTGGGGTAAGTACATCCACTCCCTGGGCGAATACGGTCCTGTTAGCCTGACCGGAAAACTCGGTGTTGTGTACGCCATGGAAGGTGGCTATGTTGACAATCCCACCGACTGCTATGATCCCGAGGTGGGCTCTTACTGGGGCGGCTACGGTGAAAAGGTGTTCAGCGGACCTGCCATCGGTGTAGCGTACGAAATCGAAGGAAAGCTCGTCTGGTAATTTGATACACGATGCAATACAAACCCCGCCCAAAAGGCGGGGTTTTTTTATCCTTGTCGGAATGTGGAGTTGAAAAGAATGAAAAAGGCAAAAAGAGGAACTTGGACGACGAAGAAACTTGTTCTTGGGTTGGTTTTGCTGTTGTCCGTTTCGGTTTTTTCCCAGATGGTTTTTCCCACCTGGGATCGCGTAATGGGCGGAAGCGGGGAAGATACGGTACGATGGCTGGAAGTGCTTCCGGACGGGGGCATGATCGCAGCTGGTTTTAGCGAGTCACGCAGGGATTTTTTGGAAAACGCATACACGGGAGAAGAATTCGTGGCACTAAAGTTGGACGCGACCGGAAACCTCCAGTGGTTACAAAACTTCGGAGGGTACCGTGATGACCGAGCCTACGTGATCAAGCGAACAAGGGATGCCGAATACATCATGGCGGGTTCTTCGATTTCCGTGGGTGGAGATAAAGGGAATTCCTTGGGGCTTTGGGACGCATGGATCATCAAGATGAGTGCTTCCGGAACGTTGGAATGGGAGAAAAGCTTCGGAGGGAATGACAACGACTCCATTCGGGATATCGTGCAAACCTACGATGGTGGGTTCGTTTTCGTGGGGTTCACCCATTCCAAGGATATCGAGGGACACCATGGGCAAAAAGATTGGCTCGTGGGAAAGATCGATTTCCGAGGTGATCTCCAATGGATGAAGGTTTTCGGGGGTTCGGGATATGACATGGCGTACTCGGTCGTGGAAACCAAGGACAAGAACCTGGTAATCACCGGGTATACCTTTTCCCGAAACGGCGACCTCGAGGGTCACGAAGTCCATGGCAACGGGGATTTTTGGATCCTGAAGCTTGCGACGAACGGTGAAATCCTTTGGTCCAAGACATACGGGGGAAGCGGCTGGGATGAACCTCGTTGCATTCGCCAAACGTCTGACCAGGGTTTCATCCTAACCGGGGTTACAAGCTCAACTGATGGCGACGTGAAACAAAACCACGGAGGCTGGGATGTCTGGTTGGTCAAGCTGGATCGCAACGGGAACTTGCAGTGGGAAAAAACTTTCGGTGGCACCTCGCACGAGAAAGCCTTTTCGGTGATGGAAAACCATCGCCGGGAATTCCTTTTGGCGGGTTACACGGCTTCCAATGATGGAGACGTGAGCGAAAACCATGGAGGAATGGACGTTTGGGTGTTGAAAGTGACCCGCTTGGGACGCTTGGTTTGGGAAAAGACGTTTGGCACCAAGGAGAACGAGTGTGCGGAAAGCATCGTGCAGATGAAGAACTACTCCTACACCGTGGCCGCGGGTGTGTTCGACGGCAGCCCGGAAATCGCGGGGGACGACGGACGAAGGTACAAGGATTTCTGGTTCTTCAATTTCAACGCGAACTAAGGATTGCGGGAAACACCGAGACCCTACCCAATTGCACTTTGTTTACCGGGCTTTTTCCATACTATGTGGGACTTCTATTCCTGGCAGCCGTCTGGATCGATGCAAAAGAAGGGTTGGAAGTATTCCGGAAGCTTCGCCCGAGCAGCATCGATTTTGCTCCGCAGCTCAAAGAAAGCGGTCGCGCTACCGGTTCTTTTCAGGTCTTCCAACTGGTCTTCCCAGAGGATAATTTTCTTTCGCAATTGTTGTGTGTGCATCCAACCACACTCCTTTCACCGGAAAATACAAGAGACCGAACAAAGAAAAAGCTTTGCTAGAAAATTGACGCAAACCCAAAGAGCTTTATTCTACTGCTTCCAAAGCGTCGCGAATTCCTTGATCCATTTGTTTCAACTTCTTTTGCGTTTGGGAAAGGCTCGGACTCACGGTGTAGAGATACACTTTGAGTTTGGGTTCCGTACCCGAGGGGCGCAGGGCAAACCAGGAACCATCGCTGTACTCGAATTTCAAACCGTTCGTGGGGGGTACTGGGATGGTTTTCTGGTGGAGAAAATCGATCACGCGTGTGCGTTTTTCCCCAGCGAGGATTTCCAGGGGTTGGGTACGGCGAAAGAACTCCATCATGCGGGCAATGCGTTGCTGTCCTTCCCAACCCTCCAGTACCAAGGAGAAGGGTGCTTCTCCGAAAAACCCGTGTTCGTGGAAAAGCTCTTGCAGTACATCCAGCAGTGTCTTTCCGCGCTTCTTGTAGAAAGCTGCGGCCTCCGAGAGCATCATCGCCGCATTCACAGCATCCTTGTCGCGAACCTCGGTGCCGTAAACGTATCCAATGCTTTCCTCGTACCCGAAGAGGAAGGTATGTTCGCCCGATTGCTCGTATTCGTTCGCCAAGCCGCAGATGTTCTTGAATCCGGTGAGTGCGTCTTTTGTCTCTACCCCGTACCCCTGGGCAATGGCTTTTCCCAGGTCACCGGTGACGATGGACTTCACGATCACGGCGTTATCCGGGATTTGACCCATTTCGCTCCGTCGTGACAGGATGTACGCGATCAAAAGTGCGCCCGTCTGGTTTCCGTTCAAGGGTTGGTACGCACCGTTCGAATCCTTGACCATTACAGCAAGACGATCGCAATCGGGGTCCGTGGCGATGAGCAGATCTGCATGTTTTTCTTTTCCCAAGCGAATGGCATACTCGAACGCTCGGAGATCTTCCGGGTTGGGGTACTCGATCGTTGTGAAATCTGGATCGGGTTTTTCCTGCTCCGGAACCACGAACACGTTTTCGAATCCCCGTTTCTTGAGTACGGTGCGCACGGGGATGTTCCCGGTTCCGTTGAGAGGGGTGTACACGATGCGCAACTGGTGGTCCAGGTCATCCGATAGTGCCAAGTTCAGCACGCTGTTGATGTACAGCTCGTCGATCTTTTCCCCGATCATCACGAGAAGCCCCTTTTCCAGGGCTTCCCTTTCGCGCAGCACCGGAACGGAAGTGGGATCGGAAATGGCCTGGATCTTTTCGGTAATGCGGCTTGCGATGCCTTCGAGGATCTGCGAGCCTTCCTTCCAGTACACCTTGTAGCCGTTGTAATTCTTGGGGTTGTGGCTGGCTGTAACGACGATCCCCGCCGTGGCCTTGAGATGGCGCACGGCAAAAGAAAGTTCTGGGGTGGGTCGAAGGCTATCGAAAAGGTAGGTTTTCACACCTGCCGCGGCAAGTACGAGTGCAGCCTTGTTCGCGAACTCTTCGGAACGGTGCCGGCAATCGTAGGCGATAACAACGCCCGCGTCCTTTGCCTGCTGCCCCTCCTCGCAGATCACTTCCGCCAACCCCCGGGTTGCACGTCCCACGATGTAGGTATTCATGCGGTTGGTTCCAGCGCCCAGGATTCCCCGCAAACCTGCTGTTCCAAAGGCAAGGTCCTGGTAGAAACGATCCTGGATTTCGTCCGGGTCATCTGCGATGGCTCTCAACTCTTGCTTGAACGGTTCCGCGATCCCCGGGTTTTGCAACCAGTTCTCGTACCGATGCATGTATTCGGGCTTTGACATCAAAATCCCTCCTTTTTTTCGTGCTTGGGTACGCCGCACCCCAGTGCGGCTTCCTTTCTTACTTGGTGTAAACGCTCAAGAGCTCCTTCACCGCTTGCGAAGGCGAAAGGCTCCCCTGCATCACCTTCTCCTGGACAAGGGGTAAATCCTCGCGCACGGCGGGGTGGTTGAAAAAGTCCATCTTCAGCAGTTCCACTATCGTGGAATTCACCCACTCCAACCGCTGTTTCTGGCGCCGTTCCGGAAAAAAGCCGTTTTCCCGCGTGAGGGTTACGAAGCGATGGATCACTTCCCAGCAGTGCGAAATGCCTTCTCCGGAAAGCGCAGAGCAGGGAAAACTGCGCGTGGTCCAACCCGGGGTGGAGGGGGAGAGAAAATGTAGCACGCGGTTCATCTCCGCCGCGGCTTGTTCCGCTCTGGGCCTGTTTTCCCCGTCGGCCTTATTCACCAGCACCATGTCCGCCAACTCCATCACGCCGCGCTTGATTCCCTGGAGTTCGTCTCCCGCTCCGGTAAGCGTGAGGAGAAGGAAAAAATCCACCATGGAGCGTACGGTGATCTCGCTCTGGCCCACCCCCACCGTTTCCACCAAAAGGACATCGAAGCCGAAAGCCTCGCACAGTAAAATGGTTTCTCGGCTCTTGCGTGCCACACCCCCGAGCATTCCTCCGGAAGGGGAAGGACGAATATACGCAGAAGGATTTCGCGACAAGCGTTCCATGCGCGTCTTGTCGCCCAGGATGCTTCCGCGTGAACGCGAACTGGAGGGATCCACGGCCAGCACGGCAACTTGGTGCCCGTTGTCGCAGAGGAACGTGCCAAGCGCATCGATGAACGTGCTTTTTCCCGCACCAGGCGTGCCCGTTATGCCCACACGGATGGAATCTCCCGTTTGGGGAAGAAGGTGCTGGATCAATTGCTGGGCCAGCTCCACGTGCCGGGGATGGTTGGATTCCACGAGGGTGATGGCGCGTGCGAGTATTCCCCGGTCCCCGGCCTCGAAGCCGGAGAGAAAATCAGGCAGCGAAAGCTCCTTGCGTCGCGGATGTGAAAGGCCAGGTGGTGCTTCTTTCGCGTTGGCAACCTCTGACACTCCGGAACGCACCCAGGAAGCAAAGGCGCTCCCGGCGTTCTGGGGTACCCATTCTGGTCGCTTTTCCCCGCTCATTTTTCCAGGGAACCGATTCCCAGCCGCGTTGCCAGCATCTTCAAGATTTGGATCGCCGCTGCCGGCACCACCGTTCCCGGTCCAAAGATGAGTGCAGCGCCGTTCTCCCGCAGAAAAGCGTAGTCTTGGGCGGGGATAACGCCACCGGCCACCAGCAACACGTCTTCGCGATCACGTTTTTTCAACTCTTGTGCAAGAGCCGGCAGAAGCGTCTTGTGACCACCCGCAAGCGAGCTCATCCCCACGACGTGCACGTCGTTTTCCACGGCTTGGGCTGCAGTTTCTTCGGGAGTTTGAAACAAGGGGCCGATGTCCACGTCAAAGCCCAGGTCAGCCAGTGCGGTGGAAATCACCTTTGCGCCCCTGTCGTGGCCGTCCTGTCCCATTTTCGCCACAAGGATACGTGGCCGGCGTCCTTCTTTTTCTTCGAAACGGTCGGCCATGCTGCGCACCTTCTCGATGAGGGTGGAATCGGAGAATTCCGAACGGTACACCCCGGAAACAGATCGAATGATTGCCTGGTGGCGCCCACACACTTTCTCGATAGCCATGGAAATTTCCCCCAGCGTGGCGCGTTGCCGGGCAGCTTCCACGGAAAGGGCCAAGAGGTTTCCCTCCCCGTTTTCCACCGCTTGGGTGATCGCGTCGAGGGCCTTTTTCACTTGCTCCGCATCCCGGGTTTTCTTCAATTCCTCCAGGCGGTGCAGCTGCGCTTCCCGCACCGCGCTGTTGTCCACTTCCAAGATTTCCAGGGGGTCCTCCTTTTCCAAGCGCAGGGTGTTTACCCCGATGATGTGTTCCTTACCAGAATCGATTTGCGCCTGTCGCCTCGCCGCAGCTTCCTCAATGCGCATCTTGGGTACCCCCGTTTCGATAGCCCGCGCCATGCCTCCCAGCGAGCGAATTTCCTCGATATGCTCCCATGCGGCTTTCATCAGGCGATCGGTGAGCCATTCCACGTAGTAGCTCCCCCCCCACGGATCGATGGTGCTGCAAATCCCCGTTTCTTCTTGCAGGAAAAGCTGGGTGTTGCGTGCGATGCGTGCGGAGAAGTCGGTGGGAAGGGCGATGGCTTCGTCCAGGGCGTTGGTGTGCAGCGATTGCGTGTGCCCAAAGGCGGCAGCGAGGGCCTCGATACACGTTCGCGCCACGTTGTTGTAGGGGTCTTGCTCGGTGAGGCTCCAACCCGATGTTTGGCAATGGGTGCGCAGCGACATGGACTTGGGATTCTTGGGGGAGAATTCTTTCATGAGTGTTGCCCAGAGAACGCGTGCCGCACGCAGCTTAGCGATTTCCATGAAAAAGTTCATGCCGATGCCGAAGAAGAAGGAAAGGCGTGGGGCGAAGGCATCGATATCGATCCCCGCTTTGATCCCCGTTTGCACGTACTCGTAGCCGTCCGCGAGCGTGTAGCCAAGTTCGATGTCCGCGCTGGCTCCGGCTTCCTGCATGTGGTAGCCCGAAATGCTGATGCTGTTGAAGCGGGGCATGTTCTCCGAGGTGTAGCGGAAAATGTCAGCGATGATGCGCATGGAGGTTTCTGGGGGGTAGATGTAGGTGTTGCGTACCATGTATTCCTTGAGAATGTCGTTCTGGATGGTTCCCGCCAACTGGTCCAGGGAAACCCCTTGCTCTTGGGCAGCCACGATGTAGAATGCCATGATGGGCAACACCGCGCCGTTCATGGTCATGGAGACCGACATCTTGTCCAGGGGGATGCCATCGAAGAGGATTTTCATGTCCTGGATGGAGTCCACCGCAACACCTGCCTTGCCAACGTCGCCCACGACGCGGGGATGGTCGGAATCGTACCCGCGATGGGTTGCCAAGTCGAACGCAACGGACAGGCCTTTTTGCCCCGCAGCAAGGTTTCTCCGGTAGAAAGCGTTGCTCTCTTCTGCCGTGGAGAAGCCCGCATACTGTCGAATGGTCCATGGTCGGGTGACGTACATGGTGGCATACGGTCCCCTGAGAAAGGGAGGAAGGCCTGCGGTGAAAGCCACGTGGGGGAGCTGTTCGATGTGGGTTCCATCGTAAAGCGGGTACACCGGGATTTTCTCGTTGGTCATTCGTTGTATTTGCGTGGGATGCAATCCCTTGTTGCCGGCAACCTGTTCGAAGGCTTTTTGCCACGCTTCGCGTTCGGCATTTTTCGGGGACAGATCCAGGGGAACCGTGGAGAAGTCGGGTTTTCTTTGCATGGTTACTCCTCACTTCCTTCCATGGAGAAACCCGCGTGGTGCAGCACGCGGCGCAGAGTGGAGGGGCAATCTTGCCCCAGGAAGATGTTTCCGTCCAACCCCACTTCCCGGTAGCGGGTATCGTCCTCGGAGGAAAGGCGTCCCGCCAAGAGAAGCAGCGAATCGACACCCTTTTCCCGGATGCCCCGCACCAGGTCGGGAACGATGCCCGGGTAGGTGTCGTCCGTGGAACAGATCACCATGGCCTCGCAAGGAGTTTGCGTGGCTTCCAACAGGGCATTTTCTACAGATTCCAACGGAGACGTGCCGATCACTTCAAACCCCCCTGGGGTGAAGAAACCCCGGGAAAAGTCGGCCCTCAGCTTGTGCTGCGAGATTGGCCCCATGTTCAGCAGCAACACGCGGGGTCTTCGTCCCCATTTTTCCGCGAAGCGGGCTGACTGTTCGCGGATTTTCTCGAAGGGTAGGGCCAACCTCTGCGAAACGAGGTTTGGAAGGGAACCGTTTCCCAGAAGCCAGGCAGATACGTTTCCCGGGGCAACATCCATGCCGTTGTCCTGCGGGTCGACGTAATGGCTGGTGCCGACCAGGGTGCTTTTGCGCTTGGCAATTTCCCGGTTTCGACCATCCAGGCTTTGCCTGCACCATTGCTGTACAGTGCCGTTTTGCAGCAGTGCGCGCATACCTCCTTTTTCTTGTATGGACACGAAGAGTTCCCAGCTTTTTTGCGCCAACTGTTGGCTCAGCGTTTCCATGGCATACGATCCCCCCGCTGGGTCGATGGGCATCGAGGCCCCCACCTCCTGCCAGAGGATGAAATGGATGTTTCTGGCCACCCTTCGCGAAAGGGGTGTGCTTTTGCCGGAAAGCGCATCGAAGGGGACAATGGTGAGAGCTTGTACGCCCGCAGCCACTGCGGAAAAGGCCTGCGTGGTTGCCCGCAGGATGTTCACGTAGGGGTCGAAGCGTGTTTGCACGAAGGAAGAGGTCTGTGCATGGATCCACATGCGCGCGTCCGCATCCTTGGAATAGGCTTTTACGATGTTTCTCCACAACATGCGCGCGGCACGAATCCCGGCAACTTCCAGCAGGAAATGGGAAGCCATTTCGAACGAGAAGGCCACGCGGGGAAGGATGGACTCCAGGGAGAAGCCCTTGTCCAAAAGCTCGTTTATGGTTTCTACTGCGCTGGAAAGGGTGAAGGCAAGGCCCTGGGAGATGGAAGCCCCAGCCCAGTGCCAGGCCTGGCCGGAAAAGAGCAGCGTCTTCCACCCGGGTGGAACCTGGGACCAGGTTGTGGCAAGCTCCTCGACGTGGTGCAACGGATCTGTGTCCAGGGTGCCTTCCGCCTTGGAAAAGTCCATTCCCGCCCCGGAGAAAACTTGCTGCAACGTCTTTAGTGCGCTGGGTAACGAAGACACCTGCCGAACGTTCCAGGAAAAGGGGTGGGAAGAGAAAGGAGAAAGGGCTTGCGAAATGGGCTCCAAGAAACGGGAAAGGGTGGAAAGAGGCAGATCTACGGGAAGCGGGTGGCAACTCGAGACTTCCTTCACTTGCAGGGTAGCTTCTTCTGGGGTTGCGGGGTCCATGACCTGGGAAAATACCCAGGGGGAAAGAACGGCCCCTTCCACGCTGGCTCCCCGTGGGTATGGCTCGAATCCAGGGTAGCTTCCCAAGTGGGGAATGTCTTGGGTATCTCCCGCGGTGTACAGGGGTTGAAGGAAAAAGCCTTCGGGTGTGGGTGTGAGCAGCTTCTTTTCAAACGGTACGCCCTTGAGAAGCTTCTCGGCAGCGGTTTTCCAATCCTGGAAAGAAGGAATGGAAAAACCTTCCAGGTCAAGTGGTTTTTTTTCCACGGACATAGGCACCAACCTCGATTCTTTGGTTTTCATAGCTTTGGAACGCCTTTTCTATTGTATCAGATAAACAGCACCGTTTCCAGTAAGGGGTGGGGAATTCGCGCGGGGGAAAATGCGTCTGTATTACTACCCCTTTGAGCACAAGGAAAACCACCAGATTGGTTTTTCCCCAACAAAAAACCCGGCACCCAGGAAACGGCGCCGGGTTTTTTGTTGGGGTTTACCGGGAAGAACTGTTGCTATCCGGTGGGGTCAGGCGGACAACCCCCGCCGGTTCGATGGTGCTGATGGCGTGCTTGAAGATCAGGTTCTGGCTCTTTCCGTCTTCCAGTAAAATGGTGAAGTTGTCAAAGGAACGGATCTTTCCCTGGAGCTGAAACCCGTTCACCAGGAACACGCGGACTTTTTCCCGGTGCGTTCTCAGGTGGTTGATGAATGGATCTTGTAAACTGAATTTTTCTGCCATACGTGTACTCCCCCTTGCATGAAAGCCAGCCAACCGGATGGAAACCGGAAAAAAGCTTTCCCAGATTAAAAGCCCAGGTCGAAGTTGTAGGAAACCCCCACACTCAGGAGAGTCCCGGAGGAAAGGCTTTCCGCTTCACTTTCCCTGGCAAAGTCAAATTCAACGAAGAACTCGAAGAACCCGATCACGTTCGGAGCAAACATGAAGGTGGATCCTGCTCCGAACCTCCACTTGGAAATGTCGAAATCCAGCTCCCCTTTGACGAGGTCGAAATGGGGTGCCACGGCACCGAAAATCCGGAGTTCCGGCGTCCCCCAACCAATGGAGGGAGAAATCAAGAACCTCCAACTGGAAAAATCGAAGTCAGGGGTGATCTGCGGTAATGCGGCAAGCTCTAACCCAACGATCCCAACCTGGCTCCTGGCGGAAATTCCCACGAAAGAATGTTGGTCGTTCATGTTACCATTATAAATGATACCCAGCTGCAGGGCGAATAGGGCGGCTCCTGCGAACAGAAAAATAAGGATGAATGCGTACACTCGAAACACTTGGATTATTCCCCTTCCGTATCGATGTTCTCGATGAAAGACTCGATTTGGTGTTTCACCGCTTCCAGGTTACCTTCCACGGTTCCCCGAACGATCTTTTCGTTTCCCCCGCCCTTGATGTTCAAGAAATTTTTTAACCGGGAAAACAAGGACCGGGCATCGATGTTCTCCCGCGTGGAAGAAAGGATGTAACCGTTTCCCTTGGGTTGCTCGAACAACAGCATGGAAATGGCGTTTTCCTCCTGGTTGAGCTTTTGCAGCAATCCGCGGGCGGCTTCCTCGGATGGCAAAATCTGCACCCAGCCTTTCACGGTTTTCTCTTGCTTGCGCACCTGGAAATTCTGGTACATCGCCTGTGCTAACGATTCCGAAAGGCGGCGGCTCACATGGCGGGAATTTTTCTGGTCTTCCAAGATGTTCTTGATGCGCTGCCCGAGCTCCTCGGACGAGGTTGACAACGAAGTGGTGGTTTCGTCCACCAGGCAAGTTTGCTCCTGGAACCAAAAAAGGGCCCGTTTGCCTGCCAGGAAATGAATACGCGTCCAGTTCCCCTTGATGCGCTCGGTTTTGATGGCTTTCACAAGGTGCAACTGTCCAAGGCGGGACAGGTGATGCCCCCCGCAAAGCGAAAAATCCAGGTTTCCGATCTGCACCAGCCGCACCGTAGGCAGGCCATGATACTTTGGGCTAAGTGGTTTCCGCAGGGGATAGCGATGCAACTCGGAAACCGGCACTTGCAGCACGTTCACCGGGAGATCTTCTTCCACTTGTTCAAAGATCAGTTCTTCCACGGGTTTCAAGAAATCCAGGTCAAGGGCCCGGGAAAAGGAGCCTTCTTTGTCTTCCAAAGACAGGCGATCCACGTCAATGGTGGAAACTCTCTCCCCCATTTGGAAACCAACCGTGTGAAACCCAAACTGGTTGAAAAGATCCGCGCTCAACAAGTGCTGCGCGGTGTGCTGCGCGGCAATATCCTTTCGCCGCGCCCCATCGATGGAACAAGAAATGTTTTTTCCCAAGGGAACCGGCTGTGGTACCACGTGAACCACCCTGCCATCTTCCTGGAGAAACACGCGAAGTACAGGTTGATCACCCAGCTTCCCCCGGTCACCCAGTTGCCCTCCGGCACCGTCTGGGGCGAACAACGTGTGTTCCAACACCACACCCACCCCATCTTGCAGAGGAAACGTTTCTTGCACCATTGATTCAAAAAGGATTTCACTGTCCACGGGTTTCCTCCCCATTGGTAAAAAATTATACCACAACGATCGTGGGATTACTGCATAAAAGCCAGATTTATTCGCTGCCGGGTGAGGTCCACACCCAGGATTTTCACTTCCACGATTTGCCCAACGCGAAGCACTTCCAAAGGCGATGCGCCCTTGATGCCGAGCTTGGAACGATGCACAAGTCCATCCACTTTCACCCCGATATCCACGAAAGCACCGAAATCCACCACGTTGCGCACCGTTCCCTGCAACACCATCCCGGGTTTGAGGTCTTCCATGTGGCGCACATCGGTTTTCAAAAGGGGTTGGGGGAAGGCTTCCCGGGGATCAAGGTACGGTGCCAGGAGTGCGTCGAAGATGTCTTTCACCGTAACGGGGTTGCGGGAAAGTTCGTGTGCAACGGTTTGGGGTTCGTGCTGCTTGAGTTTTTGGGTGAAGGAGGCCCGGTCCGTGGAGAAGCCTTCGATGGAAAGTCCAAGATGTTCCAAGATATCCGCGCAGGCCTGGTAGGATTCCGGGTGAATGATCGTGTTGTCCAACGGATGGGAGGAGCCGGGTACGCGGCAAAAACCAGCTGCTTGCTCGAAAGCCTTTGGCCCGATTCCCTTGACTTGCTTGAGCTGCATGCGGTTTTGGAACGGCCCGTTTTCCTTCTTCCAAGCGTCGATTGCCCAGGCGGTTTTCTTGTTCAGCCCCGAGATGTACTGCAGTAGGAAGGGAGATGCCCCGTTCAAATCCACCCCCACGAAGTTCACCACGGACTCCACTTCGCGTGCCAGTGTTTTCTGCAGTTCTTTCTCCGGAAGGTCATGTTGGTACATTCCCACCCCGATGGATTCCGGGGGGATTTTCACCAGTTCTGCCAGCGGATCCTGCACGCGTCTTGCGATCGAAATGGCCCCGCGTGTTGTCACATCCAAGTCGGGGAATTCGTCGATGGCGTTTTGGGAGGCAGAGTATACCGAGGCCCCCGCTTCGGACACGATGATGAAGGAAAGGGAAGAACTTTTCCGTTTTTGCAGCCACTGGGCCACAAAAGCCTCGGTTTCCCGGCTCGCGGTTCCGTTTCCAATGGCGATGATGTGTACCCCGTACTGATCTACCAAGCCCTGCAAAAGGTTTTCGCTTTCTTTCACCGCAGAGTGCGGGGGATGCGGATAGATGGTGGCGTGCGTCTTGTAGAAGCCCATGTGGTCCACGACGGCGCACTTGCAGCCGGTACGAAACCCGGGGTCCAACCCCAAAATCGTTTTGCCGCGAAGCGGTGGCGTGAGCATCAGGTCCTTCAGGTTGCTGGCAAAAACCTGCATGGCCCTTTCCAGCGCCGAGGAAGTGAGCTCGTTGCGGATTTCTCGTTCGATCGAAGGAAAGAGCAACGAGGAATACCCGTCTTGTATGGCCTGGGCCAGTTGTTCGAAGTAAGCCAGTTTGCGGGTGATGGAAAGCAACGAATGGATCTGGTCCAGCGGTGCCTGTTCCAAGGAGAGCTTGACTTTCAGAACACCTTCGCTTTCCCCGCGGTTTATCGCCAGGATTCGGTGGGGTTGCAGGCGGGAAATGGGTTGCACCAACTCGTACAGGTCTTTGAACACACCGCGGGGATCGGGGCCAAAGTCTTGCTCACATTCGATTCTTCCCCGTTTTCGCAGGGCTTGTCGCAGCATTTCCCGCACCCGGATGTCCAGGGTGACCGCTTCCCGCAGGATGTCCAATGCCATCCCAATCGCGCTTTTTTCGTCCGCTATGCCTTTTTCCGGGTCGAGGAAGGTTGCCACGGTTTTGGGATCCGGGTGCGTGGCGGTACGCAGGAATTCGAAGAGCGGTTCCAACCCCTTTTCCCGCGCGATATCCGCCCGGGTTTTCTTGCGCTTCTTGAAGGGGAGGTAAAGGTCTTCAACCTGTTGCAGCGTGGAAGCGGATAGGATTTCTTCCTGCAGCGAATCGGTCAACTTCTCCTGTTCGCCGATGATCCGGAGCACCTCTTCCTTGCGCGATTGCAGCCGGCGAAGGTAGGCGATCTTCTCCGCGATCTGCCGCAGCTGGGTTTCATCGAGTGAACCGGTGAGTTCCTTGCGGTAGCGTGCAATGAAGGGTATGGTCTTCTCATCGTCCAACAGGAGAATGGCGCTTTTCACCCGGGAAGGATCCAGTTGCAAATCAAGGGCAATGGTAGCAACCATCTGGGAAAAATCCATGCAAGTACTCCTTTCCTTGGGGGAATTGTTCTACGAGTAGCGTTCGACCAAAAAAGGGAAGTTTTTTCGCAACCTTTCCACTTGACGAAAATCCAGGTCGATTGTTTTCAAGGCGCTGGAAGAATCCGGCTCCAGCAGGATTTTTCCTTCCGGGTCCACCACCATGGAACCACCGGCGTACAGCCCGTTTCCTCCCGTGCGGTTCACGCCAACGACGAACGCCTGTGTTTCCAGCGCTCGCGCCACAAGCAGGTTTTCCCACGCTTCTTGGCGCTGTTTTGGCCAGCTTGCGGGCACCACGAAAATTTCCGGGGGGAAAAGGGAGGAAGAAGGAGGAAAGAATAGGTTGGAGAAACGCAGCTCGTAGCAGTTTACCAACTGGCTGCGAATCGCATGCAGCCAAAAAGGGGCGGGTTTTTTCCCCGGGGAGATTAGTGCGTTTTCCCCCGCGAGCGAAAAAAGACGATGCTTGTCCTGGGAAAACAGCAGACCTTCCTGGGAAAAAAGGCCGTAACGGTTGAACAGGCGATTGTCGGTGCGTGAGAACCAACCCACTCCCAGTACCATCTGTCCACGCGGGTCATCGCGCAGCTGTGCGCACATCTGCTGCTCTACCCAGGAGTCGCGTAATTCCAGCGGTTTCTCCCGCGCGAACGATGGGAACCCGCACAGGTGCACTTCCGGGAAAAAAAGCCAGCTCACTTGTTCGCGGAGGGCTTGCCGCACGATTTGCCGCAGTATTTCCAGGTTTTCTTCGGGGTGCGATGTTTTGGAAGGAACTTGCGCCAGGCCAACCCGCAGGGGAGCGGGAGATGTCCCGGGATTTTCCGGGGCTTTTCGGTGGAAAACGGAAGCATCTGCGATTCGGATCGTGGTTTGGGGTTGGCAAGCGAGCAGCGCTTTCACTTCCAGGAATGGTTTCTTCTCCAAGAAGGGAAGCTGGATTTCCGGAGAATGAAGCGATTTGGGCAAGGTTTCTGCATGCATCCACACCGTGGTTTGTTTGCAATCCGGTGGGGCTTGCAGCGTGTACCCTAAAGCCTCGCGGAGCACCCAGAGTTCTTGTTCTTCCCGGTTTGAACCCATAGCGCGGATATGCTGCTGGAAAAGCAGTCGGTCTTGGAAAAAAAACCAGAGTTCCCATTCGCAACCCGAGGAATTGTACAAGTACACGTCCATGGAGGCTTTGTGCTCCTTTCGATGATTATGAAAAAACCTGGACCAACGTCCAGGTTTCCGGTACTTCAAGGTTATGCCATCAGAAGTGAAACCAGATTTGCAGGTTGAACTGGCCGGTGGGTTGCGCTTGCACCTGCACCTGTCCCCCTCCAGGTTGTGGAACTACCTGCACCTGCCCCGACATGGGGACGGGTTGGGGCATCAACCAGATGCTTCCGTTTCCGGCATTGTCCAGGATGATAGAGGCCAGCGTGTAGCTGTTCCAGGATGGGCGGAAAATGCGCAGGATCACGTTGGATCCGTACGGGGCGGCGTTAATCAGGTTGACCATGTTCATCCAATTGGTGGTGGCCATGTAGCTTCCCACACCGTACTGGTTGAGCATGCTGATCTGGCTGCTCAAGGGAACGTAGGGATTGAAATTCAGGACGAATCCCTGCCCCGGCATCCCCGGGTTCATCCACACCTGGCTATTGGGAACCATCACGGCTTCGGTGATGATATCCCCCGGTTGCAAGCTTCCCCATGCGGGGGAGCCAACCTGCACCTGCAAGATCTGCGTTCCACGGACGTACATTCCTTGGATGTAGCCTGCCCAATTGTTCAACTGTACTCCCAGGCGCAGGGCAAAAGCGCTGAGAGCCATCAAGCAAAGTAAGAGAAGAACGAGGATGGTTTTTTTCATCCAATCACGCTCCCGTGGTTATTTTTCCGGGGAAATCCAAACGCCTCCGCCG
>DAOPKN010000013.1:4447-10326 GCA_035391225.1 Thermotogota bacterium | reverse complement strand
GAACTCACGAGCAGGATCAAACGTACCGACTTCTTCATTGCAATCACCCCTTCCAGTTTTTTGCTTCCTCCCCAAAAAGATTATGCATTGGACAATAAAATTATAGCACATCGAAGTCGAAAAAAAGCACGGTTGGAATGTGGAATAAACGGCAAAAAACTAAGGAGCCGTGGGACTGAGAATCGCCGACACGTTCACGGTGAGGCCCCCGTAGTATTCAAAGGTCAAGTAGGCGGATGTTGCCCAAACGTAATCGGTAAAGGTGGGATCCGCAAGCCACGCAAGGATAACGGGGACGTAGAGAGATACATTTTCCCAGGCCTCAAAACCGTAAAACACTCTCTGGTTTCCGGGGCCGATCGAGTCGTAGAAAGACCCGTTTCGAAAAAGCTGCATGGCATTGGGGGAAAAGTTTTTGATGGTAACCGAAAAGCCCGTAGGGGTGGGATTGACACTACAGGTGACCGCGGTGAGGACGACAACAAGGAAAAGGACAACAGACAAAGCAAAGAGTAAGCGCACTTTCTTCTTCATCATTTCCCTCCTTGATTCCCCGAGGGGAAATTGGATTCCATAGCAATTATATCACAGTACGGTTCAAAATACGTTGAAATAATGTGAGGAAGGCAGCTTTTTGGACGGAAACGTTTCTTGGGTGTATTCGGCTGTACTGGCCCCCCCATCTCCGGCGAGAAATCCTGGGCAACATGTGGATACGTAGCAATCGGAGATGGCCGGGGTTTTAGGAAAATGCGATGGGAGCATGGAACAATGGAAAGACCATTATTCTATGCAGATGGGGGCAAAGGTTTGGCGCGGAAGAAAAGCAAGAAAGGGCGGAACATTTTCCTGGTGGTGTTGATTCTGGCAGTGCTGGGAATCTTGGCCCTGATTTACGGCTACATCGATTTCGAGTTCAAGAAACTGGGCGAATCGGGCGTTACACCCCTCTCTGACTGGCGCAGTTACCTTGCCTTCCTGATGTCAAAGGTTCCCGTGATCAAAAACTACGTGGAGTACACCCCTCGAGCGGTGATCCAACCACAGAAGTACTACACCGAGATCTACGAAGCGTACGTGGAAAAGATCGAGGCGGATCGGGCATACCTCGAGAAAAGAAACAGCGACTTGAATGCCTACGAGCAACAACTCGTGGCCTACGACAGCCAACTGAAGAGCCGGGGAAACGAGTTGGACTTGAGAGAGGAACGTTTGGAAAGTGAATGGCGGAGCTGGACGGACCAAAAAGCGCGTTTTGAGGAACTGGGTTCGTGGTTTGCCAACGCCGACGAAGAACTGATTGCCCCTGCTCTGGCCTCGGACGAAGTTTCCGTAGACGAGCTGGTGGGGGGGCTGCGCCTCATTGATCCGGGTATCGCAGCGGACATCGTGGGGCAACTGGCACAGGTTAACGCGGACAAGGCCGCGTTGGTCATAGCGAGATTGGCAGGAAAGGAGGTGATTGAATGAGTGCCGTGCAAAATCAAAGTACCACACTTGGTAACATGTTGTTTCAACCTTCCTCCGGGTCCACCGCAACAGCCGTGAAGAAACGCGACGATGAGGATTTCCACGATTTTTCCTTTTCCCGCGTGCTTCGCGACCAGCAGCGACCCGATTCCTTCGCCACGCGCGAGAGGACGGAGGTGAACCAGAGCCAGCCCAAGCAACAAGGTGCAACTCCTTCCACGGAATCTCCCCAGGGGAATGGGGTGCAAACCCGGGAAACCGATTTCCGCTCCAAGCCTGAGCAAGAGCCCTCTGGCAAAGCGCCCGTGGCAAACAGCGAAGTTCGGGAAGAACGGCCGGATGTTTCCGAAACCCCCGCGAACGCCAACGTTTCCAAGGAAGAGAGGGAAGAACAGGTACCCGTGCAGGGGCAACAACAAAACGAAGAGCTCGAGGAAGAAAGTGAACTTGGCAAGGAGGAGCAATCCTTGGTGAGTGCGCTTAACGCCTTTCCTTTCTTCGAGATGTTGTTGAAGAGTTTTTCGCTGCGACCGTTGGGTTCCTCCCCGGTTTCCGAGAATGGGACAATGGAACTCGCATTGCCCACCGGGCGGTTGCTTTCCCGTGAGCTCAAGCAAATTTTGACACTGATGGAAAAGAACCCCTTTGCCGCAACACGTAGGGGAGATACCCCCTTGCTCTCGCTTTCGGATCTGCAACAGCCTTCTTTCCAGCTGGAAGATTTCCTGGACATGCTTGGCGGTGAAGCACCTGCTCTGCAAAGCCCTTCGGGCGAGAAATGGAGCAGTTTTTTCCAAACCCTCACGGTGTTGCAAGCCCGCATCGTACGCTCTGAACAGGTACAAGTCCCGGAGTTGAAAGCCCTTGGTTCGAAGCTTTTGCAGCAAGTCCTTTCGGCAGATACCGAAACCCCAGCAACGGAAAACCTTCCCGAAGCCCTTTCGGAAGTTGTCTCCAAGATCCGCAACGCAGGGAAGCAAGCAGAATCCATGCTCCCCTCTGGTTGGGTGGACGCGCTGAAGGAAGCTCTCACCGTGTTGGTTTCCGGGTTGGAGGAAACCGGGGAAAGCCCTACGCCTGGTGCCTTTGAAACCCAGGGATTACCCAGTTTGCTCGCAGACCTGGAGAAAACCTTGGAAGAACTCCTCTCCCAGTTGGAAACCGGGGAAGAAGTGGATCCCAAGAAGCTGGTCGCCTTTGAAGTGATGATCGTGGTGGTGTACCGCACGATCGACCTATTGGCGGGAAGAGACGACGGGTGGATGGGTTCGGTGAATCCGAGCCTGGAACTCTCGTTGTTCCTCTTGGAACGACTGTTACAAAAATGGATGGAACTGGTGGGAACCGACGAAGGTTCCGGTGAAACCGGAGATACAGCTACGCTGCAAGCAAGTGCGCATCTTCCTTCCAAGGATCTGCTCTCCCTTCTTGCCAAGTCCTCCACAACCGTGAACCAGAGCGTTTTGCAAACAAACTGGATGGAACTGCTGCAACAAGGCGACGGAAGCAAGGTTTTGAAAGACGAGCAATCCCTTTGGCTGCAGAAAGACGAGAAAAAGGTGTTGCTGGAAACCTTCACCGTGCGCTACACCGTGCAGCGCAAGCCTTCCGAGGAGCAAAGCAAACCTTCCTTACAATCGCTTTCCCAAAGAGTTGGTTTGCCAGAAAACTCCGAAGAGGCGCAAACGCGCACGATGCAACCGAAGCGTGCCATCAGCGCCACAGTTTTCCAGAAAAGCCTCATGGCCGTGAGCCGAAGCGTAGCTTTCAACGGCTTGGAAGCCTCTTCTTCCAAGGAAAGCGGTAGCGAGAACGTTTCTCAAAGAACGGTGGAAGCTCCCAAGGAAACGCAAAAACCGGACATCGTGGCTGCATCTTCACGTAGCGACCAGAAACCGTCAAATTCCGGTGGAGAATCATCCGAGCAACGGGATAGCCAGGAAGCACCCGCTGCAAAACCCACCAGCACCGTGACCAACCCCATGGTTTTTCGGGGAGTGGAAGCGGGAACCGTGCGCAACCTGGAGCAAGTCGTGGCGAAGATCCAACAGCTGATGCAACTATCTGCCAGCATGTCACGTCCCGTGGAAACCGCAACGCTCTCCCTTTCTCCCGCCCGACTGGGGACCGTGCAGTTGGAAATCGTGAAAGAGGGTGCACATCTTTCCGTGGTGATGCGCGTGGAAACGTTGGAAGCGAAAGAGATGCTGGAACGGAACAGCCACCTGCTTGTGAACCGGCTGGCACAGAACGGTTTTGAAATCCAGAAAGTGCAGGTGCACATGGAGCGCTACGAGGAGCAGGGAGGAAACCAGCAAGACAACCCGCAACAAGACGGTTCGGGCCAGGACGGTGGGCAGAACCAGAACGACGACAACCCGCAAGACCAAACGTTCGACCGGACGTTTGCAGAGCTACTAACAGGAGGTGATGGAGATGTGGTTTGATCCAAACTCCATCCAATCAATCAACAATTTCAGTTCGTCCAATACTTCTTCATCCGGAGAAACAGGTTTGAACAAAACCTTGGACAAAGACGCCTTTTTGAAGCTGCTCATCGCCGAGCTGCAGAACCAGAACCCGCTGGAACCCATGAACAACCAGGATTTCGTCGCACAGATGGCGCAGTTCACCACCATGGAGCAGATGACCAACATGACCACCTCGCTCGAAGATTTCCTGGGCAACATGAACGCCACGCTTCGCCTTCAGGCATCCTCGGTTGTGGGGAAGTACGCCGTGATCGAAGGACGTGACCTGTCCCTGGAAGATGGCTACGCCGATCCTATCGTGTTCAGCGTGGAAAACCCCGGCGAAGTCACCATCGAAATCCGCAACGAGCAAGGCAACGTGGTGTTCGAGGAAAACCTGGGTATGCTGGAAGGGGGCATCCATTCCTACACCTGGGATGGACGTGATTCTTCCGGAGTAGCACAATCCGATGGGAACTACACCTACCACCTTTCTTCCATTGGTGAAGGCGGCGAAGAAGTGGAATTTGGGGGTGTCACCGGAGGCATCGTGCAAGCCGTGCAGTTCGTGGGCGGGGAGATCTACGTTCTGATCGACAACCAGAAGTACAACTTCTCGGATATCATCGAGATCTCCAACCCATCCGAAGAAACCACCGAGGAAGCGTAAAGGGGGGAGAACCATGGCAGATGGCTTGAACATTAACCAACGCTCTACCCCGCTCTACGGGCAAAACATGGTGCGGAACCGCCCCGTTACCCCAGATGCGGTTTCCAGTTCGGGGGACTTTTCCAGCCTGGTACAACAGCAACTGGAACGCCAGGAGGAGAAGGTCAAGATTTCTGCACACGCCCGGCAACGCATGGAAAAGCGAAACATCCCGGTGGATTCGTCCACCATGAAAACCCTGGACCAGGTGATGCAGATGGCCAAGCAAAAGGGCTCCCGTAGCACGCTGGCCATGCTGGGGAACAGTGCTTTCATCCTGAGCGTGAAAGACCGCACGGTGGTGACGGTGCTCAACCAGGACGAGATGAACAGCCATTTTATCACCAACATTGACAGCGTATTCGTACAAGACAACGTGTAAAACATCATCCCGCCGCCAAGAGCCGGTCCTCCTTGAGGAAGCTCCGAGACGGTGACCGTTCGATCCGTCCCAAGGGACAGGCGGGGAAACAAGGAGGTCGATCGTTATGATGCGATCCATGTTCAGTGGAATTTCTGGACTCAAGGGATTCCAAAATTCCATGGACGTCATCGGAAACAACATCTCCAACGTGAACACCGTTGGATATAAAGCATCGCGCACTACCTTTCAATCCATGCTTCTGCAAACCGTTGTGGGCGCAAAGTCTCCCCAAGTAGGAGGACGGGGTGGAGCCAATGCCCTGCAAATCGGGCTGGGTGCCCAGCTTGCCAGTGTCGACAAGATCATGAACCAAGGAAGTTTCCAAAACACCGGGAAGAAAACCGACCTTGCACTGCAGGGGGACGGTTTCTTCGTGCTGTCCGATGGCATCCAAGAATACTACTCCCGCGCGGGCAACTTCGTGCTGGATGAAACGGGCAACTTCGTGCAACCTTCAACCGGGATGAAACTCCAGGGCTGGCTTGCCAAGGTAGACCCCAAGTCTGGCAAACGCTACCTGGACATTGACCGCCCGCCTTCCGACCTGTTCATCCAGGCGGGAATGACGATGCCGGCGAAGGCAACTGCAAACATGAGCGTGGGGGGGAACTTGAACTCGCAGGTCGGGATCGAACCCGTGACCATCACGGTGAAGAATCCAAACGATCCCACCAAAACGTACAAGGTTCGTTTTACCTTCGAGAAGCTCCCACCCTTTGACACGAAAAGGCTGTTTTCCGGGAGCACGGTCAAGTACACCTGGAAAGCCGAGATCGTGGACTGGAACGCGGAGAGTCCCAGTGAG
>DAOPKN010000013.1:0-4347 GCA_035391225.1 Thermotogota bacterium | reverse complement strand
TACACGATCAGCTACGCTAACCCTTCCAACACCACGAGCTTCGACGTGATCAACGTGGAAGTTGCCAGTGAAGTCAAGGCAGCGGTTTCCATACCCAAGACGGGGGATATCAAGTTCTTCGACAAGAACGATACGCAGAACTACGTGGTGGGGGATTACGACTCCCCGAAGTACACCACCTCCACGCGCGTATACGATTCCCTTGGAAACGCCTACACCGTCTTCCTGGAGTTCCAGAAGATCAAGGAAAACCAATGGGCGTGGCGCGCGATCGAAGAGTCAGGGATCGTGATTTCCTACGTGGACGATCAGGAAAAGGTGTACACCCCAAGTCCTTCGGATAACAACACCATCGCGGGTGGGGTCGTGGAATTCGATTCTGGAGGACGAATTTCTGCCTTCAAGGCACTTCTTCAGAATGGCCAAATCGACCACGAAACCAGCATAACCCGAATCCGGTTTGACCCGGGTGAATTCGTGGACGACGGGGCTGCTCCTCCTCCCGAGGAAGGTGCAACGGCGGTCAGCGCAGGATTGGATTTTTCTGACCTCGTGCAGTTCGCCAGCGAATTTTCCGCGGCGGTTACCGAGCAGGATGGGAATGCCATGGGTGTTTTGCAAAACTTTGCCATCAACACCATGGGAGAAGTGGTAGGAACGTTTTCAAATGGCATGAGCGATGTCCTGGGCCAACTGGCACTTGCCATTTTCAACAACCCCGCGGGGTTGGTGGAAATTGGCAACACCCTTTTCATGAACAGTGCCAACAGCGGGCTTCCCATGATCGGGCAGGCGGGTGTCGGCGGGCGCGGAACCGTGAGCCCCGGTGTGCTGGAAATGTCCAACGTGGACCTTGCGGAAGAGTTTACAGGCATGGTGATTGTGCAGCGGGCGTTCCAAGCCAACGCGCGTACCGTGACCACCGTGGACCAGATCTTGCAAGAGCTTGTTACCCTCAAGCGGTAATCTGCTCCATCAAAGAAGAAAGCCGGCCTTTTGGCCGGCTTTCTTTTTCTGGGAACGCCGCACCCCAGTGCGGCTTACTATTACGAAGCAGGGATCCAGTTTCGCAAGGGTGTTCCGTTGATGCTGAGCAAATCCACCTGGTTTGGTTCCACCACGAAACCGTACAACCCCTCCCGGAAACGGGTTACGCTGGGAATCGGGGTGACGCTCCCCGAAAGCACGGGAAGCGAGTCGTCCGCGTTTCGCACGAAAACGTGCACCTTGCCGTTGATGGGTGCCACGTGGAAATACACGTCGAATACGCTTTTTTCCAGCGTGATGGAAGCGGTGGTTCCGTTGACCTGGATCTGGGCGATGGAAATGGCAGCGGTTCCGTCGTAGAAACGACTTTGCGGAACGTTGTACAGGGTCCGGTTCACTTGCCCGCCAAGGGGTGTGAAGAAATCTCCGGCGAAGAAGAGGTCTTCCACCGTTCCACGGTTGATGTATTGCTCCAACTCCCACAGCCCATCCTTTTGCATCACCGCAACGCGGTAGTGGTAATCGGGATTGGTCCCCGGTGTCCACGGCTGGTTGTTGGAGTACTTGTCGTCGTCTACGTGCAAGATCATCAACCCGTTGTCGGAGGGCAGGTACTCGTTTTGCACGTCGGGGGCGAGGAACTCCACCAGGAAATATTCCGCGGCTTTCTCGGGGTTCGCGTATTTCCAAACCGTTCCCGCTGGCAACCCGAACGTGCCATCCCAGCTGGCCACGTTCAAGGGTTCGATCCAACCGATACGTTGCTTGGACCAGGCAGTGAAATCAGCGGGGGCTCCGCCGTATCCACTGATTTCCGACGGGCCGTACACCGACATCTCGTCGTTCCAACTACCGGAACCCATCAGTCCCCAGTAGCCGATCCCGCGGGAGTTGTAGCTGGTATCGTACAGGTCTGGCAGCCCAAACAGCAAGTGCCCAAGTTCGTGGGCGTACACACCCACGGTCATATCGTAGGGTTGCAGCCAGTACTCGGGCTGCATGCTGTAGCGCGAAATGCTCTTGCCGTCCTTTTGCTTGGCCGAAATGCTCCACTGGTGGCTCCAGATGCCGTAGCCAGTTCCGGTGAATTCCGGCCCCGAACCGGTGTGCACCACCAGTAGGAAGTCCACGCTGCCGTTGCCGTCGTTATCGTACAGCGAAAAGTCCACGTCCGCGTCTGCGGCTTCCACTGCTTCCTCGGTAAGCCGCTGGGCGTTGTTTGGGTACATGCCCAACCCGTAGTCGGTGGTGCCCCCCACGTAGTAGCTGTAATCCTCTTGTGCGCGGTACCAGCCGTACACGTCGAAGGTGATCTCGTACCCCCCGTCGGAGGACAGGGCGTAGTATTCCTTCACGCTGAGATGGTTCGTGGAAACGGGGTACTTTTGCTGGAAGTCAATTCCCTGGCCGTTGAGCAGGTCCTCGAAAAACGAGGTGTTTACTTGTGCGGGTTGGTCGTTGAAGTCCATCAAGAGCACGACCGCACGGAAAGAACCCCGTGGGGCTGTTTCCGCGGTGAAATTGCCGTTCATACCTTCCCGGAACCTTGGAGCGGCGATTTCCCCACTTCGGATTTTTTCGGCCACGTCACTCCGGGGAGGCATGGAAAACGAAATGCAAAAGACAAACAAGCCCGCGAGGAGCAAAACGATTCGACTTTTCAAAAGAAAAACGCCTCCATTTCCGCAAGGAATTGGGGATCCACGACGTCCTGCTCGCTGGCCTTGATTTCCAGGAAAGCCTGACCGTCTCCCTGGATGCCACAGCAGAGCAAAACGATCTCGGAAACCTGTTCATGGTCCAAGGTTTTGGGCCCTGCCTGGATGGACCAGTTGTCGGGAAGCACGGAGAGATGGCTTCGGAAGGAAAAAATCTCCTGGTAGTCCCGATTATCAAAATCCAGTGCAATACGGCCGGCCACCGCATCGGAAACCATCGAGTATCCCAGTGCCCGGTCGAATGACGCGGATGCTTGCCCCGGGTCGTTTTTCATCCATTGCGCCCAACCCACCAGCGCATGCAACGATGCCTTGTTCCAGTTAGAGAAGGCTTTTTGGAAAGCTTCTTGCGCCTTTTCGATGGCGCCGTCGTAATCACCGCTCTCCAGATCGGAACGCACCTCGTGCAGGATGGCGTCGAAATTCACGTAGTAGCAACTCCCCAACAGCGCGATGAACAGGGCAATTGCCAGGAAAACACCGGGGTGAAACACCCGTCTGGTTATTTTTTTCAAGGTAACACCTTCTTTCCTCGCTATTCCACCGCTATTATATCACGGAGCCAGTTGCACGTAGTAGGGTTTTTCCTGGTTCTGTTTCACCCCGTGTTGGGAATATCCAGAGGAAAGTTCCAGGTGGAAGGATACGATTTCTCCCTGGGAAAGCTCTTCACTCTCTTGGGCGTTTTCCGGGAAAAGGATCGCGGAGAGGCGCTTGCCGTAAACCGCCCCGGTGTCGATGTCCACTTGCACGATCTTGTGGGTTTGCTTGTGGGTGGAAAAGAATATGCTCCCCGCAAGGCACTGCTGCTCGTCGTAGTCCACGAATTCGGAGGCGGGTGGTTCGCGGAAAGATTGGCGATCGCTGGGGGAAAAGAAGAAGCGCGGCCTTTCGATGTACTCGGGGATGACAAAGGTGGGGGTGTGCCCGTGCACCAGGGTGTATTCGCCCAGAAACGGTTCGGGTAAAAAATCCCGGTTCCAGAGGTTGGTGCCGTCCGCAGAGACGCCCCACTCTTTTCGAAGCGCGTGGAAATCCTCGAACGAGGAGCATTCCAGCACCTTATCGATAGGGAGGAAGGGGCTTGGTACCGAATGCGAAAACAACACGTTCCTGGGACCACCTTCCAGGTGCAACGTACGCTGTACCGCGAATTGCAGCGAACGAAAGAACTTCTCGTATTCCGGGGAGAGGTTGAACTCCCCGTTGTTCTTGAGGAACTTGTACGAGGAATTGGAGCTGAAACGGGTTTCCTCCCGGACAAGACGGGGAAGGGGGCTTTCCGGGTCAAGTTGCGCCACGGTTTGCAAACCACCGTTGTTGGAGGCGAACCATGCATTCCCGTACTGCTCGAACACGTCCGAGCCCAGGTGGTAGTGTAGCAGCATGTCCTCGTGGTTGCCCATGAGGAAAGTCTTTTCCGCGTCCAGCTGCATCAGGAAATCCAGCACTTCCTTCACCGAAGGGCCCCGGTCGATGTAGTCCCCGATGAAAAGGAATTCCATGCGGGAAACACGTCCCTTCCAAACGGCAAGAACGTTGTCCACCAGTGCTTTCAACGGGTCCAGGCAACCGTGTATATCTCCGATGGCGATGATCAAAGCAAAACACCTCGCTTGGTTTCGTGTCAGGGGAATTGGGG
>DAOPKN010000012.1:18983-50666 GCA_035391225.1 Thermotogota bacterium | reverse complement strand
AATGGAAAAACGGTATAGAAGAGATCAGACCGTGACGAAGGAGGAAACATGCAGCAGAAAAAAGGTACCTGGCAGATCAAAACTGGATTTGCCGACATGTTCAAGAACGGCGTAATCATGGACGTAACAGACGCAGAGCAGGCCAAGATCGCCGAGGAAGCGGGAGCAGTCGCCGTGATGGCACTGGACATGGTTCCCGCGGACATACGTAAAGCAGGAGGCGTGGCACGCATGGCCAAGATCGGCGTGATCAAGCAGATCATGGAATCCGTGAGCATCCCCGTGATGGCCAAGTGTCGCATCGGGCACATGGCCGAAGCACGCATCCTGGAATCCATCGGCGTAGATTTTATCGACGAATCGGAAGTACTGACCCCTGCGGATGACCGATACCATATCAACAAGCACGAGTACACCGTTCCCTTCGTGTGTGGTTGCCGCAACCTCGGTGAGGCGTTGCGCCGTATCGCTGAAGGCGCGGCCATGATCCGCACCAAGGGCGAAGCGGGCACCGGCAACGTGATCGAGGCCGTGAAGCACGCACGAACCGTGATGGATGAGATCCGAAAAGTTTCCCACATGCTCGACGAGGAACTGGTGACGTTCGCCAAGGAAATCGGCGCACCCGTGGAAGTGGTGCGCGCCGTGAAGGAAGTCAAGCGCATGCCCGTGGTGAACTTCGCCGCAGGTGGAGTGGCAACCCCCGCCGATGCCGCATTGATGATGATGCTGGGCATGGATGGGGTGTTCGTGGGATCGGGCATCTTCAAGTCCGACGACCCCGCCAAGATGGCAAAAGCCATCGTGCAGGCCGTGTTGCACTGGGACGACCCCAAGGTTCTCGCCAAGATCAGTGAGGACGTGGGCACCCCCATGAAAGGCATGGACGTGGAGGAGTTGGAGGTTCACCTGCAGGACCGGGGTTGGTAGGGTGAAAATCGGTATCCTTGGCATGCAAGGGGATATCGAGGAGCATGAAGCCACGCTACGCTCGATGCACGTAACGCCACTGCGGGTGAAAACGCTGGAACACCTATCCCAGGTGCAAGGGCTCATCATCCCGGGAGGCGAAAGCACAACCATGATCCGGTTGTTGAACCTCAACGGGTTGACCCAACACCTGGTGAACTGGATCGTGCAAAACGACATCCCGGTGTTCGGAACGTGTGCGGGCATGATCCTGATGTCCAAGAAAATCGTGAACTACCCCCATCAACCCACGCTGGGTCTGATGGACATTGAGGTGGAACGTAACGCCTTTGGCCGGCAGGTGGATTCCTTCGAGATCTTTCTCGACGTGAAAGGCATTGAGGGGCCACAGGTCCCTGCGCGTTTCATCCGCGCCCCCGTTATTACTTCGCTGGCCCCTGACGTGCAGGTGTTGTCGGAGTACGAGGGACAAGTGGTGATGGCGCGACAGGGGAACTTGCTGGCCTGTTCCTTCCATCCCGAGTTGTTGAATGAAACCCGGATTCATCGCTTTTTCGTGAGAGAACTGGTGGAACCAAGGCTTCGGGATCCCGGACTGGTGCAAACCATCCCTCGGGAATAGTGGTCTTTGGCATGGGAAAGGGCGAAGAGGAAGGCTTTCGCCCTTTTTTGTTTCGCGGAACTTGTAGGCAAGGGGTGAGAACATGAAAGGTTTCGAAATGCGCGGCGTGGTCGAGGGTTTCTACGGAAAGCCCTGGACCATGGAGCAAAGAATGGACATGATGGATTTCCTGGGAAAAAAGGGGTACAACCTCTACATCTACGCCCCCAAGGCTGACCCCTTCCACCGCGAGCGTTGGCGCGAGGACTACCCGCCCGAGTTCCTGGATTCTTTCCAGGCATTGGTAGATCGCGGGCAACAGGTGGGAGTGGATGTCGGTGTCGCGGTGAGTCCAGGACTTTCGCTTGTGTATTCCGACACCGCGGAAATGGATTTGTTGGAGAAAAAGTTCGGGGCCTTCCTCCAGCGCGAGGTGCGCACGGTTTGCCTGTTCTTAGATGACATTCCCCCACAGTTATCCCACGAAACGGATCGTCAACGCTACGCTTCCCTGGCCGAGGCGCAGGCTGATTTTGCCAATCGCTTGCAACAGCGCTTGGACAAGAAATGCACCGGGTTACGTTTCCTCCTCTGCCCCACCCACTACCACGGCAAAGCTGACGAGGCCTACCACGGGTACCTTGGCGAACACCTCGATCCCCGCATTCACGTGATGTGGACCGGTCCACAGGTGTGTTCCCGTACCATCCCCTGGCAGGATGCCCACGAAATCAGCATGGCCTTTCGACGACCCGTGCTGTACTGGGACAACTTCCCCGTGAACGACGCCACAATGGTCCCCGAGCTGCATATCGGGCCGTATACCGGAAGGGATGCGGAATTGGTGGATTACAGCGTGGGTATCGTGGTGAATCCCATGAACCAACCCTACGCCTCCATGCTCCCGCTTGCCTCCATCGCGGATTTCCTCTCGGACCCACGGAGCTTCAACCCGGAACGTTCCCTGCGCGAGGCAATGGAGGAGATCGTCCCAACAGGTGGAGAAGCCCTGTGGCTTTTCATGAAAGCCAACAACCAGAGCCCGCTCGATCCCGGGGAACCCTCATGTGCGCGCGAACTCGTCCAAACGATCGCTTCGTTGCAGGAATCGGGGAATTGGGACGAAATGAACCGCCTCCTGGAGGATACAGGAAACAAGTGGATTGGCGCAGCCTGTGCGTTGAAGGCCAAGTTGCCCCCGCTACTCGAAAGCGATGTGCATGGCTGGCTCAGCGATTTCGAAACATGGGGCCAAGTGTTGGTGGCAACGGCAAGGATGCTCGCTCTCTCCCGTACGCTTTTCCACGACCAATCTCCCTCCCCGGAACACCTGGAGGCGATTCGGGAAAGCCTGCGCGTTTTGGAGCAATTGCTGGTGGAAAGCATCGCTATGGAAACGTTCACCGCGGGAAGCCAGATCCGGAGCTTCGCGCTTCGAAACCTCGTGATCTGCAAGGGGATGCTCCGGCTGGTACAATTTTAGCACCATCAGAAAAGGGAGGAGAGAACATGTTCAAACGCTTTGAAAAGCCCGCGCTTTCGTTCGGGGAAATTGCCGAGTTGGAAAGGATGGCAAGAAGCATCCGAGGAGACGTGCTCAAAATGACCACGTTGGCGCAATCCGGTCACCCCGGGGGTTCGTTTTCGTCCACGGAGATGTTCCTCACCGTGTACCGTTTCGCACGTGTTTTCCCCAAAGACCCGTTCCACAACGATCGGGACCGCGTGGTGGTGAGCCATGGTCACACTTCCCCGGGCGTGTATGCCACGCTTGCCCACCTGGGTTTCTTCGAGACCGACGCAGTGATTTCGGGCTTCCGCCACGTGAACAGTCCCTTCGAGGGCCACATCACGCGTGGCATTCCCGGCATCGAGTGGACCACGGGCAACCTGGGGCAGGGGCTATCCGCGGGAGTGGGATTTGCGCTTGCCGCGAAGGTAAAAAAGCAGGATGTCCATGCCTTCGTGCTGATGAGCGATGCGGAGCAAGCAAAGGGACAGGTTTCCGAAGCCAGAAGAACCGCGGTGAAGTACGGGCTTTCCAACCTCACCGTGTTGGTCGATGACAACGATGCCCAGATCAGCGGTCGTGCCAAGGATATCATGTACGTGGATATCGCAGCGGGTTACCGTGCCGACGGCTGGAACGTGATGCAGGTCAACGGCCACGATGTGGGGGCGCTGTATGCAGCGGTTCACCAAGCCTTGCAAGACCCGCTCAAACCTACCGCAATCCTGTGCAAAACCCAGATTGGCCACGGCGTTTCGTTCATGGAAAACGAGGTTTCTTTCCATGGGAAACCCCTGTCGGAAAAGCAACTGCAGCAAGCCCTCGACGAGCTTGGCGTGGAAAATGACCTGGCAAAATTCCGTGCACTCCGCGAAAAGCTCCCCCATGTTCCCCACGAAACGAAGTACCTGGAATACACACCCCACATCGAAACGGGGAAAGCCATCGTGTACGACGCTTCCAGCCATACGGATAACCGCAGCGCCTTCGGAGCTGCACTGGCTGACCTTGGCATGCTGAACCGGGAACAAAATACACCTGTCGCGCTCGTGGACTGCGATTTGATGGCATCCGTCAAAACCGCTGCATTCTTGAAAAACTGTCCCCGCCGCTTCTTTCAACTCGGGGTTGCCGAACACAATGCCGCTGCCACAGCAGGGGCCCTCTCTGCGGACGGTGTCGTCACCTTCTTCGCGGACTTTGGCGTGTTCGGGGTGGACGAAACCTACAACCAGCAACGCTTGAACGATATCAACCATGCCAACCTCAAGGTTGCGGTTACCCACGTGGGCACCGACGTGGGGGAAGACGGGAAAACACATCACTGCATCGACTACGTGGGGGGACCCGCCAACTTCTTCCACTTCCAGGTGGTTGTGCCCGCCGATCCAAACCAAACCGATCGCGCCGTGCGCGAAATGGCCCGCCAGTACGGGAATTTCCTCCTTGCCATGGGGCGCAGCAAGCAGCGTGTTCTCACCAAACCCGATGGAACCCCCTTCTTTGGCGGGGAGTACAGCTTTTCCTACGGCGGTGTGGATCAAATCCGTTCGTGCGAAAGCGCCGCGCTGGTCGTGGTAGCCATGGGGGCCGTGGTGATCGAAGCGCAAAACGCGGTGGACCAGTTACGGGAAGAGGGCTTGCAGTTGGGATTGCTGAACGTCAGCTGCCCCCTTGCCCTCTGGAAGCAGGAGAAACTGCTGCGCGATTGCCTCCAGGGAAAAACCGTGTTGAGCGTGGAAGACCACAACGTGTGGACAGGCCTCGGGGCGCTGTTGCAAGATGCGCTGTTCCGAAACGCCATCCCCATCCATTCGCTGCATCGCCTGGGGGTGGACACCTACGCTCCCTCCGGTTCCCGGGAAGATTTGTACGCCCATTTCGGGCTCGATGCGCCGGGAATTGCACGCAAAGTCCGGGAAATCACGCGCACGTAAAGCGTTTCTGGTATAATAACCAATCCAAGAACCCGGGGTGAAGATAACGTGGATCCTCTTTTGACCGTGGAGAACCTCGTACTGGGCTACCAAACTCCCCATGGAAGCTTGCCTGCGCTGGCGGGGGTATCTTTTTCGTTACTTCCTGGCCAGGTGTTTGGGCTGGTGGGGGAATCGGGATGTGGAAAGAGCACCCTTGCACTCTCGCTGCTTCGCTTGCTCCCTCCCAATGCCCACATGGTTTCCGGCGAATGCTTCTTCCATTCCAGCTCTGGTCTCGTGAACCTCGTGGCTTCCAGCGAGAAACAGATGGCATCCGTGCGCTGGAAACAGATTTCCATGATCTTCCAGGCTGCGATGAACGCTTTCAATCCCGTGTACCGCGTGGGGGAACAAATCATGGAAGCCCTTCGAAAGCATTTCCCGCACCAATCCCACGCCAAGAACCGCGAGAAGGTTGCCCAGCTTTTCGAAATGGTGGGGCTGGAACCCGAGCGGATGCAACAGTACCCGCACCAGTTCAGCGGTGGTATGAAGCAACGTGCGATGATCGCCATGGCGTTGAGCTGCGAACCCTCGCTGGTCATCGCCGACGAACCAACCACTGCGCTTGACGTGATCGTGCAGCATCGTATCCTGGCAGGGTTGAAAAAGATCCAGCGCTTGAAAAACACCAGCATGATCTACGTTTCCCACGACATGGCGGTGGTTTCCCAAATGAGCGACCGCATCGCTGTGATGTACGCGGGCAAGATCGTGGAGTGCGGTCCCGCTGCTGTGCTTTCGGCAAATCCATCCCACCCGTATTCCCACGTGCTGATGGGCGCCTTTCCCGATATCCATGGCCCCAAGAAACCCCTCAAGTCGCTGGGAGGCGAACCCCCCGACCCGTTCCGCCTTCCTTCCGGATGCGCCTTTCATCCCCGGTGCCCCTTTTCCCAAGAACGCTGCGCCAAGGAAGAACCGGTACCGGTTGCGCTCTCCCCGGACCACGTTGTGAGCTGCCACTTTCCCCTGGAACGTAAGGAGGGATACCCGTGAGTGCACCCGCCATCCTGGAAGCTCGAAACCTTTCCCGTTTCTTTGATGCCACGGGGCGCTGGCTGAGTTTGAAGAAGCCCAAGCTGCACGCCGTTGACGGAATTTCCTTCGACATCCCCCCCGGCAAATCCCTGGCACTGGTGGGCGAATCGGGCTGCGGGAAAACCACCACCGGGCGAATCGTCGCAGGGTTGTGCGTTCCGGATTCGGGTTCCTTGGTGTTCGGGGGCAAGCCAATGGATTTCTCCGACGCTTCGCTGCGCAAGTCCGTACAGATGATCTTCCAGGATCCTTACGAATCTCTCAACCCGCGCATGACGATCGGGCAATCCCTGCAGGAACCGCTTCAGATCCAGAAAATCGGAAGCCGGGCAGAACGTCGTGACAGGGTGGAAAGGGCGCTGGAGGAGATGGGACTGGTTCCGGTTGCGCAGTTCGTCGACCGTTACCCCCACGAACTCTCGGGGGGACAGCGCCAGCGGGTGGCAATCGCCCGGGCCTTCATCCTTGACCCGGAGTTCGTGGTTGCCGACGAACCCACCTCCATGCTGGACGTTTCGATCCGGGCGGAGATGAGCAACCGCATGTTGCGCATGGCCGAACAGCGGGGTGTGAGTTTCCTGTACATCACGCACGATATCGCCATCGCCCGGTACATGGCTGCCCAAATCGCCATCATGTACTTGGGAAAGATCGTGGAACGGGGCGACACCGAATCCGTTTTATCCCATCCCCTCCACCCGTATACCCGGGCGCTTCTCGAGGCAGTGCCCACTCCCGACCCCGCAGCGCTGGAAAAGGATTTACCCATCCAGGGATCTCTTTCCAAACCCGTCGATCCCCCACCTTTCTGCCGCTTTTTCGATCGTTGCGTCTCGCGCCAACCCAGTTGCAAGGAAAAACCGCATCCAAACCTGGAACAAAAGGCCACCCGGCACTTCGTTGCCTGCTACCTCGCTTGAATAAGCCGTGGCCTTGTACATAAGGAGGGATCATCATGAAAAGAACGCTGTTTTTGTTGCTGCTCCTGATCTTTTTTTCCTCGCTTTTTGCCAGTTACATGAACGTTGCGGTGATCGGGGAAATCCGTTCCCTTAACCCTTACTTCTTGAATTCCACCGCCGAGCGCCAGGTAATCGGTTACATTTATGAAACCCTTCTCTCCACGGAGAACGGCAAAACCGTGGGTTTGATGGCGGAAAGCTGGGAAGTGGATTTGCCCAACCGGGTGATGCACGTGACGTTGAAAGACCAGCTTTTCCACGATGGCAAGCCCGTCACCGCGCAGGATGTGGCGTTTTCCTACAACCTAACCGTGCAAAAACGCCTACCCATGGGCCCCGTTTTGGCCTACTTCATCCGGGCGGAAGCCGTGAGCGAACGCCAGGTGGACCTGTACTTCCGCGTGCTGAACGCTTCCGTGCTCAGCTTCGTGCCCATGGCCATTCCGGTCATTCCCCAACATCTCTGGGCAGACATCGAAAGCCCCCGGGATTTCCCGAACACCACGAACCCCGTGGGCTCCGGTTCGATGATGTTCAACAACCTCACCCCGCAAACACTCACCCTGGATTCGTTCCACGAACACCCCGATGCCCCGAAGAACATCGATGGCATCGTGTTCCACATGGTACAGGACGAAACAATGGGCTTTTTGGGACTCGTGAAAGGTGACTACGATTACTTGTACTGGAACCTTGACCCCTCGCTGGCTTCCCAGCTGCTGTCAAATCCGGGAAGGTACCCGGATATCCACGTTGCCACCACGCACGGCGAAAGCGTGTACGTGATGCTCTTCAACCACCGCCAGGCACCCACCAGTGACGTGCACTTCCGAAAAGCCATCCAGGATGCACTGAATTACCCCGAGATCGTGCAGAAGGTATTCCGTGACTACGCCGGGTTGCCCTACTACGGTATCTTGCCAAAGACCGCCTCCCACGTGGTAGACGAAGCGCTGGGCATTCCCCAGCAAGACCTGGAAAAAGCCAAGCAAGCCCTCGCCGCTTCGGGTTACGACGGTTCGACGCTCAAAATCCTTTGCTTCTCGAGCAAGGAATACATGGACATGGGCGAGTACATCAAGTTGTACCTCTCCAAGATTGGGGTAAAAGTGGAACTCGACGTGAAAGGCCACGAAAGCGTGATGGCCGAGATGAAGAAGGGCAACTTCGACATGGTCCTTACTTCCTTCAGCCTGGGGTTTCACCCCGAAATGCTGTACTACTACCTGCACAGCTCCCGGGGAATCCTCCAGGACGGCCAGGTCAGCGGGTTCAACTACGGCGGTTACAACGATCCCGACATGGACGCGATCCTCGACCGTATCTGGACGACGTTCTCCGAAGACGAGCTCAAGGAGTCTTTCTTCGATCTGCAAGCACGGATCAAGCAAACGGTTCCCATGCTGCCCCTTTGCGTTCCGTTGCAACTGGAGGCTTACTCCACGCGCAACTTCGACGGATGGCTTGTTTCGGAAACCGAAGGCGTTTTCAACACCCAGACGCTGCAAAACGTGACGCCCAAGTAAGCGGGGAGGTGGGGCAAAAAGGATGTCGCTTTCCTACCTGGTGCGCCGACTGCTGTTGATGCTTTTGACCATCTTCGTGGCGCTCACGTTCAGTTTCATCCTCATCCGATCGTTGCCCGGGGATCCCGCGGAAAGATACTACGGGGATCCCCGGCTTCCCCAGGAAATCAAGGACGAGATCAAGGCCTCGTTCGGTCTGGACAAACCAGTGATGATGCAGTACTTCATTTTCTTGGGCAACGCGTTCCGTGGCGATCTCGGGGTTTCGTTCACGTACTGCCAAAAGGTGGTTCCGGTGATCGTTAGCCGCTTGCCCTGGACGCTCATCCTGACCGTCATCCCCACGATCCTGAGTATGTTGGTGGCACTGAACACGGGGGTCTACATTGCGTTCAACCGGGGTAAGTTCCTGGACCGCTTCATGCGCTTCTTCGCCTTTAGCCTCAACGCCATCCCCACCTTCTGGCTTGCGTTGCTCATGGTCATGGGACTGGGGTTTTACGCGGGATGGTTCCCACTGCAAGGGATGTACGACCCACTGTTGCAGTCCGGGTGGCAGCGCTTGTGGAGTGTGATCCAGCACGCTTTCCTTCCCTGGCTCACGCTTTTCATCATCTCCACACCTGCCTTTTCCATCCAGGTGCGCAACCTGGCGCTCAACATCCTTGGTGAGGATTTCATCGTCACGGCGCGCGCAAAAGGGTTGGTGCAGTCCGAGATCCGTCGGCGGCACGTGCTACGCAACTCTCTGGGTCCCCTGTTTTCCTTTCTCACGTTGCGTATCGCGGGTTTGGTGGGTGGAGCGGTTTTGATTGAAACCATCTTTTCCTGGAAAGGCATGGGGTTGCTCGTGCTGGAAGCATCGCGGAACTCCGACTATCCTCTGCTGCAAGCCACCGTACTCATGACCATCGTGCTGGTGATCATCGCCAACTTTTCGGCGGACCTTCTGCAGGCGGCATTCGACCCGAGGGTGCGATACGGATGAGCGGGGTCCGGAGGAAGTGGAAGGCCTTCATCGGGGGGTTCGAGGGAAAAGTCAGCTTGGGAATCTTGTCTTTCCTCGCCGTGCTTGCCGTCTTCGCACCTTGGATAGCCCCCTACGATCCCTATGACATCACGCAGCGAGATTTTCCGCTTGACCCCCCATCTCTCTCCCATTGGCTCGGGACAGATGGATTCGGCGTGGACATCTTGAGCCAGGTGATCTACGGCGCGCGCGTTTCCCTCACCATCGGGTTATTCACCGGCGTGGGGATTGCCGTGCTGGGAGGTTTGATCGGTGTTTTCGCCGGAACCTGGGGGGGAGCAACCGACATGCTCACCATGCGCGTGGTGGATTTCGTGATGGTGTTGCCCGGGCTTCCCATCATGATCCTGATCATGACCAACTTGGGGTCGAGCTTTTGGGTGATGGTGATGATTTTCGTGCTGTTTGGCTGGGCGGGCATCGCCCGGATCACCCGCGCTGTGGTCTTGTCTGAACGGAACCGGGGATTCGTGGATGCGGCACGTTGCGCGGGGGCGAAAAAGTCTTACATCCTCTTCAAGCACTTGCTTCCCGCCACGTACTCCATTTTGTTCGTGTCCGCAGCTTTCGCCGCTGGGGGGGCCATTCTCGCCGAAGCCGGGCTGGCTTTCTTGGGATTCGGCGATCCCACCTTGGTTTCCTGGGGAAAAATGCTCAACTACGCGCGCACGTACAACGCCATGATACTGGGTGCCTGGTGGTGGATCATCTTCCCCGGCATCGCGGTTTTCCTTGCCTCCTTCTCCATCCTGCTGATGGGCGTGGGGCTGGAAAAAATGTTTAACCCAAGACTCAAAGAAAGGGAGAGATAGAGCATGATTCGAAAAGAAGGAAAGGTTGTTTCCTTCTCCGTTGGGGAAACAACGCATTCGGTGACCATCCATGACTTGCCGCAGGAATTCTTCGACTGGCAGGTTCAAACCCGCCTCAAGGGGTTGAAGATCTTTTCGGGGGAAGAGAAGGGAATGCCCAATTTTTCCGCCCACTCCGTGGTGATGAACACCATCGCCCATGGAAAGGAGTATCCCATCAACTCGTGCATCAAGGGGTTGGGAATGGTTCCAAAAACCGAGCGATTACCCGAACTGGGGGAAAGGGCGATGGACATGATCCGGCGCTCGTACGAAGTAGGTCCGGAAAAAACGTTCCAGGAACGGTTGCAGTTCCTCAAAGACCTTTACTCCGACCCGGACGGATTCGACCGGGAGATCATGTCTTCCATGGAGATGTTTCAGACCAGGACCTACGAGAACGCTCGGAATGATCCCCGGGTGAACCTGCTCTTCTACGATCACTCCAGTGGATACAGCGTGATGTTCGATTCCATCGCGGAGTTCGTTGCCCGAGACGATCCCTTTTACCGTTACGTCGCCGCCATCCATGACCTCTTCCACCTTCCGAAGGACCCAGCGATTCGTACCGATCGCTACGAATGGGCGTACCGTTTCTACCAGGTTTCCGCCGTGGACAAAACTCCCGGCCCCAACGCGAGCAAGGTGATTTTTTAGAAATCTCCACCGGTTTGCAGGAAGCCCTCTGCGCTTTTCCAACTACCTTCGCGCTCCATCTTGCGCACCACTTCCACGAAAATGGGCACCAACTCGGGGTCGAACTGGGACCCCGAGTTTGTTTCCATCTCCTCGTAGGCCTTTTCCAAAGAAATCGCCCTGCGGTAAGGACGGTCGCTGGTCATGGCGTCAAAGGAGTCAGCGATGGTCAGGATGCGTGAAACCAGGGGAATTTGCGTGCCCATCAACCCCTCGGGATACCCCTTGCCATCCCAGCGTTCGTGGTGGTACTCCACGAAACGTGCAACATCTTGCAAGTCATCGAAGGAATGCAACACCTTTCCTCCCCAGCTGGGGTGTTCTTTGATCAACTGGAATTCTTCCTCCGTTAGTGGTTCCACCTTGGTCAAGATGTTTCCCGGAATCAAAATCTTACCCAGGTCATGCACCATGCCTGCCCAGAAAACACGGTCCACCTGCTCCGTCTCCATGCCCATTTCCCGCGCAAGCCGAGAGGCAAGCACCGCCACGCTTTCGGAGTGCCCACGGGTATACGGGTCGTGGATTTCCAGGAAACGGATCATGGCCCGGAGCAGGTCTTTTTGGAACTTGTCCTGCTGTATGATGTAGTTTTGCATGGTGATGAACGCCGAAGCAACGTTGGAAAAAGCACGCACCATTTTGACTTCCTCCTCGGAAAACTCCTTCTTCTTTCCCTGCTCAATGTCCAGCGCGATGCTTCCCAGCTCGAGTGCGCCGAAAACCAGCCGGGATATGATCGAAGATTGGATGGGCTTGGTGGCCTTTCCAAACTTGCGGTTCAGTTCTTCTGGCATAATGGCCTGGTTCTTCTGGATGATGTTCTGGATCAGTATCAACCGGTCCCCGGGTGCGAAGTAGGACCGTTTGAGGTCCAGGTCGCGCAGTATTTCGATGTCATGCCCCACAGCGTGCACGAAGCGCCAGCGATCGCCCTCGAAAAGGGAGATGCTTCCACAGTCTGCCTTGGGGATCAGGGCCATCAACATCTCCAATAGGTCGCGCAGGAAACTTTCGTCCTTGTGCAACGCGGAAGTGGTCATGCGCGAGGTTATCGTGGTAATCTCCTCGATCGCCCGGGCGTATTCTTCTGCCTCCTCGAAAGAACGATGGAGGATGCGGTTGTTCTTTTCTAACGTGGCATTCATTTCCCGGAGCCTGCTGTTTGCTTCGCGGTTCTGCTCGAAGGCGTTTTCCAGCTGGGAAGCGAGCCGGTTGAAGCTTTTGGCCGCAAGTCTCGTTTCGTAGCTTCCCTCCTCGGGCACGGGATCGTTCTCACGGGAAGGGTCAAAGCGTGCGACGTCTCGCGCAAACGTTTCCAGTGGACGGGAAATGTTCCTTCCTACCACGAAGGCATACATGAAGGCAAGGAACAACATGCTCAGCGAAACGAGAAGGATGAGCAGGGTCTGTTGGTTCAAATCCCGGAAAACTTCTTTTTTCGGCACAAGCGAAATGAAACTCCAGCCAAAACGCGGATCCGGAACCACCAAGCCAAGGTTCACTTCGCCATCCAGGATAACCTCGCCGTATTCCCCTTTGAAAGCGGAAAGATCTTGGAAAGAGGGAGATAACTTTTCCACGGAGGAAAAAAGCAGGCTGGATTCGCGTGGATGGGAAAGAACCCTTCCCGCTCCATCCACCAGGACGAGCACACCTTGGTTTCGCACCTGGAGCTGTTCCAAGAGGTTGGAGAAGAGGGCAAGCGAAAGGTTGATTCCCAGAACCCCCACTGGCGCTTCACCCGCAGGCCCGACGGTTTTCACGGCGCCGATCTGCGGGGTTTGGGAAAACTGGGTCATGTAGGGAGAGGTGAGAACCACCTTCCCCGGCGATTGTATGGCGGTTTGGAACCAGGGCCGCAGGCGAGGGTCATACCCGTTTCCCAGGGGAATCACCGGGAATTCCAGGTACCCGCCATCCACCGTACCCAGGTACAACATGGTGGTCTGGGGATGGCTGGAAAGGTACTCCCGGAAAAGGGAAAGGATGCGCTTTTCGGCATCAGAGCTGTACTCGGGTTGAATGGTCATTTCCGGGTTTTCGGGTTGCAGAAGGGAGAAGAAAGAAGCATCGATTTCCGCCACGGGGATCACCCCGGACAACAAATCCAGGTTTTGCTCGATGTCCTCGAAGAAAAGGTGTATCAGGTTTTGAATTTGTTGCACTTCTCGTGTGGTAGAATCCTTATGGTAGGAAAGGATCCATTTCTTCTGTTGCTGGTAATGGAATGCGGAAAACAGAACGATCAGGAAAACGGAAAGGGAGAGGACCGTTATGATGATTTTCCATACGATACGCATGCCGACTCCTTCTTCTTCGTAGGTTGCCCAAGGTAGGAACATTATACATCATGGGGCCCCTTTTTTCGACGGTCGAAAGACGTTTCAAGGCGCGACGTATGGAAAAGAAGCGAACGATTCTTTTCGTCTGGGGTAGTGAGTTAGAAATCTTTAATTTTGGAGCGATTCCGTTCCTGGAACAGAAAGAGAGGGAAAACAATGATATACATGGACCATTACCGTACCACACCGGTTTCCCCGGAAGTAAAGAGGGCGATGGAGCCTTTCTGGAGCGAGCAGTTCTACCTTCCTGTTTCGTTCACCCGCATGGGTACCGATACCGCTGAGGTTCTGGATAATGCGAAGGCAAGGGTTCTCACCTCCCTGGGCCTGAGCCAGGGTGAGGTCATCTTCACCGGAGGGGGAACTGCGGCAAACAACCTGGTGATCCACGGACTGATGCGAGATGCCGACCTTTCCCAGTCCTCCCTGGTAAGCACCCAGATTGACCATCCTTCCATCACCACTCCGTTGGAGTTCTACCGAAAGAAGGGCGCGAAGGTTTCCCTGCTGAAAGTGGATGGAGAGGGTTTGCTCGACCCGGACAGGTTGAAGGAAAACCTTTCTCCCCAAACCCGCCTGGTTGCCCTAACCTGGGTGAACCATACCATCGGGAGCGTGCAGGATATCTCCTCCCTGGTAAAAATGATTCGCGAAGTGGACGACAAAATCCCCGTGTTGCTCGACGCCACCATGGGGGTAAATTCCATGGACATCGATATGCGCGACCTGGGGGTAGACTACCTCACGTTTTCCGCCCACAAGATCTACGGGCCAAAGGGGATGGGGGCCATCGTCGCTCCGCGAAAGGGTGGGTTGAAGCCTACTCTCTTTGGTGCAGTGAGTGAATCCGTGTTTTGGCCCGGCGGCGAAAACATCCCCGGCATCGTGGGGCTTTCGGTGGCGTTGGAGCAGGCCCAGCAACGAACCGACAAGTACTCGAACCACACCCTTACCATCCGCGAAGCGCTGATGAAGGCACTGGAACGGGAGATCCCGGATATTGTTCTCAATGGTCCCCGCGGAGAGAAGCGGGTCAGTGACAACGTGAACTACTCGTTCCGCTTCATCGAGGGAGAATCGGTGATGATGTTCCTGGATTTTGAAAACATCGTCGTGGCCACGGGTTCCGCTTGCGCTTCGAGCGATTTGAAGGTGAATTACATCCTGAGCGCCATCGGACGGGATCACGAGATGGCACACGGATCGCTGCGCATCACCCCGGGTTGGTCCAACTCGCTGGATGAGGTGGAACCTCTGGTGGAAACGCTCAAGCCCATCGTGGAACGTTTGCGCGCGCAAAGCACGATCAAGAAATAGGAGGGATCAACATGGCCGTGATCAAATACACCGACAAGGTACTGGAGCACTTCAAGAACCCGCATAACGTGGGCGAACTGGAAAACCCGGACGGCGCCGCAACCGTTGGAAGCCCGGCTTGCGGTGACCAGGTTTCGGTGTTCCTGAAAGTGGAAAACGACAAGATCCAAGACATCAGTTTCCTTTCATACGGCTGCGCATCCAACATCGCCACCGGATCCATCGTTACCGATCTGGCAAAGGGCCTTCCGGTCGAGGATGCCAAGAAACTGACCTGGAAGGATGCGGTGGACAAGCTGGGAGGCCTCCCCCCGGTGAAGGTGCACTGCTCGGTGCTCGCCGTGGACGGACTTCGCGCTGCCATCCAGGATTACGAGAGCAAGCACCTGGGAATCTCACATGAGCGCGCCGTCGACGAATCATTTTTGCTCGACGAGCTAAAAAAAGTGATCCATCCGGGTTTGGGGGTGAACATTATCGATGCAAAACTGGTAAAATACTTGAGGTTCCAGGGAGAGGGTGACGAAAAACCCGGACTGGTGGAAATCGAGATTTCGCTGGAGGAAACCGATCCGTACCGCCACAACGTCCTCGAAGAAATCCACGAGCACCTGGAAGCTATTCCGCAGGTACAGGAAATCGATGCAAAGGTGGTTGAATACTGAGATTATGGAAGTGTACATGGATCACTCCGCAACAACCCCTGTTTTTCCCGAAGTGGCCCGGGTCGTGTACGAGTTGATGACGCGTTCGTTTGGAAATGCCTCCAGCCTGCACTTCAAGGGCCAGCAAGCCAAAGAAGCCCTGGACAAGGCCCGCGAGGATATGTCGTTGGCGCTGGGTTGTGAACCCGAAGAACTGGTTTTTTGTTCCGGTGGCACGGAAGCGGACAACCTCGCGCTTTTTGGCACGCTCCCCGAAAACCGTTCCCGTGGGTTATTAACAACGGGGATCGAGCACGAAGCGGTCTTGGAAACCGCGCATCACCTGGAAAAGGAAGGCTTTCCGGTGTTCTATGCTCCCGTGGATGCCTACGGGCAGGTAGACCTGCAGGCTTTCGAGAAGCTTCTTTCCGGACCCGTGAGCTTGGTGTCCATCATGATGGCGAACAACGAAGTGGGTACCATTCAACCCATCGCCCAGATGGCCCAGATGGCCCACGAGCGCGGTATCCTCGTGCACAGCGATGCCGTACAGGCCATTGGCAAGGTTCCGATCAACGTGAAGGAACTCGGAGTGGACCTTTTGAGCGGGGCGGCACACAAGTTTTACGGTCCAAAGGGAGTGGGTTTTTTGTACGTGAAAAGGGGAACCCCTATTCACCCCGTTGTTTTCGGTGGTGGTCACGAAAGGGGCCTTCGTTCCGGTACAGAGAACGTTCCCGGCATCGTGGGAATGGCCCGTGCCCTTTCGATTTGCCTGCAGCACATGAAACAGAACACCCAAAGGTACCGCATGTGGACCACTCGGATCCTCAAAGCCTGCGAGCAACTGGGGGAATTCCGGGCAAATGGCCACCCCGAGCAACGCATCCCAGGTACGTTGAGCCTGAGTTTCCGGGATGTCAACGGGGAATCGCTGATGGAGTGGTTGAGCTTCAACGGTATTGCGGTCTCCACCGCCTCCGCCTGCCAATCCCATGCCGCCCGTCGTTCCATTTCGCACGTGTTGCAGCAGTTGGGGCTGGAAAGACCCTTCGCCAATGGCACGATTCGCGTTGCACTGGGGCATGACAACGACGACGAACAGGTACAGTACTTCATTTCGCGCCTCGAGGAAGGCGTCAGGCGCTTAAGGAGCATGAATCATGGCGCATAAGTATTCTCCGATCCTACTGGATCACTTCATGAATCCCCGGAACATCGGGGCAATGGAAGACTACACCTTGCAAGTCACCGGTGAAAACCCCCGGGATGGAGATTACGTGCGTTTCTTCTTGAAAGTGGAAGAGGATACTGTAAAGGACGTTTCGTTCCAAGTGAAGGGCTGTCCGCGTTTCATCGCTGCAAGTTCTTTCACGAGTGAAAAAATCAAGAACCATACCATCTCCGAGATCCTCTCCATGGACCCGGTAGAAATCCAAGAAACCCTGGAAATCGAAGAAGAAGTGTTCGCCTGCGTATCGTTGCCCTTGAAAACCATTCAAAAAGCCCTTCTGGGTACCCGGTAGGAGAAAAGCATGGAACAACCCACCCGTACTGTCCGGGCCGTTGGGGCCGAAGGTTTCGTCTTCTTGTTGCTCTTCGTGGGTTTCTTTGGTCCCGTGGTGGGGGTTATGGGAATGGCCAACTTCTTCAAAACCCTGATGGGGACAGCCCACGACCTCCTCATTAACACCGTTTTCTTCCTCATGGCCGTTGCGGTGGTCACCGGTGCGTTGGGAGCCCTTTTCTCCGAGTTCGGGGTGGTGCACATCCTCGACCGTTTGCTGCGCAAGCTCATGCGCCCTCTCTTCAACCTCCCGGGAATGGCGGTGATGGGAGTCATCACCACCTACCTTTCGGACAATCCCGCCATCATTTCGCTCGCACGCGACCGCAATTTCCTCAAGGCCTTCAAGAAATGGCAACTCCCCCTACTGTGTAACCTGGGAACATCCTTTGGCATGGGGCTCATCGTGAGTACCTACATGCTTGCGCTGGGGACCCGCATTGGAACCTCGATGTTCGCCCCCGTCCTGATTGGGAACCTGGGTGCGCTGATCGGAAGCATCACAAGCGTGCGTATCATGGCCATCTTCTCCAAGAAGGAACTGGGAGATATCGGTGACGAAAAGACCTCGGAGGTAGCAGGCATCGAACAACGGCGTGAAATCCGCGAAGGTTCCATCTTTCACCGCCTTCTTGCCGCATTGCTGGAAGGGGGGAAAACGGGTGTGGATATCGGGCTGGGCATCATCCCAGGTGTTTTGGTGGTCTCCACGTTGGTGGTGTTGCTCACGTATGGGCCAAAGGATCCGGCAATCGGGTTCCAAGGCTTGGCGTACGAGGGCGTTGGTTTTCTCCCCTGGCTGGGGGAAAAGATCTTCCCCGTCCTGGAATTCCTGTTCGGGTTCAAATCCCCGGAGCTCATCGCTTTTCCGCTGACTTCACTGGGTTCGTCCGGTGCAGCACTGGCCCTCATTCCCCGTTTCATCGACAAAGGAATCTTGACTCCCACCAATATCGCGGTGTTCACTTCCATGGGTATGTGCTGGAGCGGGTACCTCAGCACGCACATCGCCATGATGGACGCACTGGGGTACCGTTCCCTCACCAACAAGGCCCTTTTCAGCCACACTGTCGCCGGACTGGTGGCAGGCATGTCGTCCCATTTCCTCTGCCGGCTTTTTTTGTAGACCCTGCTATTCCCAGCTTTCCAACTCGTCGAACGTAATTCCCGAGCTGCTCAAGGTGATTTCCCTTTGCGTACGGAACCCCTGGAATGTTTGCAGGGTACCATCTTGCAGGCGAAGCTTGAAGATCTTGTCCAGGTTTCGATGAAGTGCGAAGAACACCTCTCCGGATTGCGGATCGTACACGCTGGAAATCTGCGTTTCAAACTGGAAGGCAGCGGAAAGGATGGCAAAGGCTTTTTCCAGGTCCATCTCTTCCTTGTACTCCTGGATCTTTTTTTCCATGTTGTTGAAACGTCGGTCGTATTGGTAGTACAGCCTGTCGCGTGCCAGGTCGGCCATGTAGAAATTGGTCATGAGCCAGTAATCTCCCTCGAAACGAAAGAACTGGTTGTCTTCGAACCCCGGCTCTACGATCAATGCATCCCCTTTTGCATCCACCGCCATCGTATGGCTGGCATACCCGGGGAAATTCACCAGGCGATACTCTTCGAGTGCTTCCCGGGTCTGGGAAACCTCCGAGAAAAAGGAAAGCTGGTAGAGCAAGAAATCCTGGATGGGAAGGTTTTCCTTTCCGGGTACCATGTTTTCCAGCACCCTCGTGGGAACGTTCTGCAGGTTGGCAAAATACCCTTGGTCGTTCATTCCCAACGCGGTGTAATACAGGTTCCCCAGCCGGCTGAACTGGATGGCGAAGTACGCGTGCCCCATTTGGGATGCGAAAAACGCCACGCGGTACTCCAACTCGTTGGGATAATCGAAGTTGGAACCGATCCACACCCGATCGGTGTTCACCATGAAACTGCTGCACCCAAGTACTACGATTCCCAAAAGAAAAAAACCAACAAAAGCCATCGATCTTTTCATTTGTTTCACCCTTTCCGTCCCGAGATGCCAAGCGTTCCCTCCATTATAACATTGAAAGCAGCAACAAGGGCTTAAATGGGAAGGAAACTGTGGTACAATGGGGCATGAAAAAAATCTTAACGGACTTGGTTCGCCAAGAACTTCTCCTCGAATTTTGCCAACTTTTTTCCGTTTTTCCTCGATCAATCACTCCGCTGAAACAACACACCCGTTGCGTGTACGAGGTGTGGGATGGGTCAGTAACTTACATTCTCAAGCTCTTCGATTCCCTCGACAGGGAGAGAAGCGAGATCCAAGGGGAACTCGATTTCATGCGTGCGTGCAGCCAAGGTGGGGTAGTCACTTGCGAACCTCTTTTTTCCAGGAATGCACGAATGCTGGAAAGCCTTCCCCTCGATGCAGAGCGTTTCGCACACGGTTTCGTGTATCCACGGCTGGCGGGAGTAGAAATCGAAGAGGATGAAAACGCCTTCCGGGAATTCACCCCGGAGTTGCTGTTCAAGTGGGGGGAGCTGCTTGGAACCATTCACCGCATTTCCCGCGAACTGGCCCAAAACGAAACGCATCTCTCCCGGTTGAAATGGGACGAAATGGAAACCATCAACCACCAGCAGTGTATCCCCGCTTCAAAGAGCACGATCCACAAGGTCTTCCAAGAAACCATCCGGGAAATCCATGCCATTCCCCGAGAGAAGGGAAACTTCGGCCTGGTCCATGGGGATTTGCATTACGGCAATTTCTTCCTGCACGACAACTACCTTTCCGTGATCGATTTCGATTCCAGCTGCTACTTCTACTACGTCGCGGACATCGCCATCCCCTTGTACAGCGTTCTACCCTACCCTCGCACTCGCCGGGAAGAGCGAACCCAATTTGCGAAACAGTACCTCACCCACTTCTTGCAAGGGTACCGAACACAAACATTCCTGGATAAGGAACAGGAGGAACTGATCCCCCTTTTCTTGCACTACGAGGACATGGCCAATTTTATCGCATTGTACCGGCACTGGGATTTCGAAAGACTCTCCCCCCAGCAAAAAAAAGTATTGGAGCGAAACAGTTATCACATCGAAAACAGGATTCCGATCGTGGACTTGTAATGCCGGCTCCTTATTCGCCCACAAGCGGAAAGCGGGGAAGCTCCTTGTTGGAAAGCCAGCGTTGGCACAGTTGCAACGTGTGTTCCCAGTCATCGAGAACAAGGATTTCATCTTCATAATGTTCGTTCTGGTACCCCACGCTCAGGTTCACACCGCATACATCCCTACAAAGGGTTTTGATATCGGTACAGGACAATCTATCTGGCTCGGTGTAGCTTGTTTCTTTGGAAACGTACTCCCGGAATGCCTCCGTGCCCACATCGTAGCACTTGAAATCCGTAGCGTTCGCGCGGTCGAGTTCCACTAGGAATTGGTGAGTTTGGTTGATTTCGTCTGCTATATCAAGGTTTTCTTCCATCAACCAGTGACTCCCCACTTGCCCATGTTCTTCTCCACTCACGATTAGCAACGAATGTCCCATGTCCTTCAAAATCCAAATCATGGCACAACCTGCGCGATCATCTGCCCCAAGGATTCCTTTTTCCCGAGAAATCTTGCCGCCGCCAATAACCAGGTTTCCGGAATCGGGTTCCTCTTCACAATAGTGCAAATCATCGTAGGTATCTGCATGCGCCACCAGCAGCACCCGGTTTTCCCGTGAACCGGGAATGTACACGAACCGCTCCAATCCTTCTCCCCGGGCAATTGCACCGGGAAGGTTCTCGAACTTGGCAAAAACCTCCTCGGTGCCACCCACGGGCATGTTCAGAAATTCCATCAAAGTGTCCAAATGCTCTCTTTCCATGGCAATACCTCCTTGTTTTTTCTTCTCGTGCTCACTTTACGGGTTGCAGCATCGAAATCTCCCGCGAGAGGTGGCAGAGCGAGTCGCCCACTCGTTGGGGCCAACAGCCAGGGTGTGTTATGGGAATCGTTGAATAAAAGGGAAAAATCGTGTTGAGTCGGTAGGAAAAAATCGAAACGAAGTCGATGCAAACGTTGTTTCATGTCCAAAAGAAAAGGTAGTACGAGAAGAATGGTTTACTTTCAACGTATTATACCACATTTCAAAATTAATTGCAAATTTCTTCCCGATGGAATAAGAAAAATTTACAAAATCGATTGGTTTCTGGCTTTTCCCGGGGAGCCCCCCAATGAACATCACCTTCTCCGCCATGGCGGAACATGGCACTCGAGTTATTTGGTGACAAAGCCTGGTAAAAGGGGTATAATTTCCCCAAGCTTGATTTTAGGTGGGGATTGGGGGAAGTTTTTTTGCCGCACTGGGGTGCGGCGTACCCAAGAGAACTCCTCTGAAATCCGAAGGAGAAGGGGGAAAAGATGAAAGAAGAGTCCACGGTTTTTTGTACGATGGTGCGCTCCGAAAGGGGAGCGGGGTTTGCCTCGCTCCTGTTGAAAAGCCTTCGTCGGTTCGGGGGAGAATACCACGATGCACCCTTTTGGATTTTCGAAACCGATCCAGCCCAAAGCAATTGCGCGTTGGCAGCGGATGCACACACGCAGCTATTCCCACTTCGCGTGCCCCCGGAAATGCAAAAGGTATTCTTCGGTGACAAGGTGGCGAGTTGCGCAAATGCGGAAGAAATGGCCAGGGCTCAGAAGGTGCGCTCGCTGGTTTTCGTGGACCCCGTTTTCCTCTTCGTGGCTCCCCCAAAACTCCTGGACCTGGGGGAAGAGTTTGACGCCGCTTTTCGCCCGGTCCACATGCAAAACGTGGGGATTGCCCCCGAGCTTCCCCTGAACGGGTACTGGCAGGGAATCCTGGACGTCGCCGGTCTTTCGGATATTTCCTCCACCGTGCACACTTTCGTGGAGGGAAAAACCATCCGCTCGTACTTCAACACGCACGTGTTCTCGATGAACCCGGAAAAGGGGCTTTGCGAGCAATGGTTGGAAAAGCTTTCCTCGTTGTCAATGGACAAGGATTTCCAAACGCAATTCGTTTCCGAGCAACGGGAGAAAATCTTCCAGTTCCAAGCTCTTTTGGCGGCTCTTGTAGTGGGCAAGATTTTGCCGGAACGCCTCCGCATCTTGCCCCCTTCCTACAGCTACCCCTACAACCTGCATTCCTCGGTGCCGGAAGCGAAAAAGCCACGTACGCTCGAAGAGTTGGTTTGCTTCACCTACGAACAGCGCTCCATCCACCCAGACGAAGTGCAAGATGTCCGATTCGGGGAAACCTTGGAAAAATGGCTCCGCAAGGAATTGGGAGCCGCGCAAAGCGATTAACCGGTCGCAAGGCGAGCCAGACGATCCGCCTCCTCGTTCCAGCGCACGCCGGCATGTGCTGGCACTTTTTGCCAGGAAATGCGAATGCCGCAGTCGCGCACCCGCTTAGTGTACGTGCGTGTTGCGCTTTTCTTTGCTTGCCATAACCCTTCCGGCCATTTTTGGATTCCCTCGTAGTCGTAGAAAACCTTCACCGCTCGAACTCCGTTTCGCTGGCACCAATCCAGCGTTTCCAGCACCGCCACGAGTTCGCCACCTACCTGGTGGTGCTTCGAAAACACGGGATCTTGTACCCTCCCGTGGAGCTTCTCCACCACTCGGCCCTTCTTCAGAATCACCACCCCGTACCCAATTTTGCGGTTTGCGTAGGAACCATCCACGTATGCCTCGTATTCCGCAGAAGGCTCTTCCCTGGTTAGGGGGAGAACGGGCGCGCTCTGCAAGGGTCCCTCCTCCAAGATTTGCCGCACGCGCTGCTTTGCTTGTCCGTCACGCATTTCTTGGAACACCAAGCGGAACTGATCCCTTCTGGGACTGTAGTATACGTTCACCCGTCCTGCTTCCGCGATTTCCAGCTGCACGTGGTAGGCAAAGAACTTGCCCAGCGAGGCTGCGATCCCGTGCTCCCGTAACCTTTCGATAAGCTCTTCGCCGCGCTTTTCCAGTTTTTGCCGTATGGCCATCTCCGTCATCGCATGCTCTCCTTTTCTTGGGTACACTCCCCCGAATTTGTTCAAGTGTACCATTTTCGTGGAAATCCAAAAAAAGGGGCGCTCCCCAGAGTTTTTGGGCGTTATTTGCGTGATATCCCCCGAAACCGCATTTGCCCACGGTGGAAAAGGGTGGTACAATGGACAAGTAAAACGTTTAACTAAACGATTAACTTGCGAGGAGCTTGTGCATGGCAAACATGAAGGACGTGGCAAGGCTTGCGGGGGTCTCCGTAGCAACGGTTTCCAACGTCATTAGTGGACGCAAGTACGTGAGCCCAGCGTTGAAGGAAAGAGTCGAAACCGTCATGAAAGAAATGCGCTACCGTCCCAGCAAGATCGCGCGAAGTCTGAAAATCCAGCGATCTTTCCTCGTTGGCCTGCTGGTTCCGGATATCACCAACCCCTACTTTGCGGAAATCGCCCGCGGTGTGGAAAGCGTAGCCCTCAAGAACGACTACCAGATGTTCTTGTGCAACAGTGATGGCAACCATGCTCGGGAGGAAATTACCCTGGAATCGTTCCATGGTCACGGTGTCGATGGGGTGATCAACGTTGCGCCCCGCATGGAGGAAGGGTTGTTGGCACACTTTTCGGAAGGCATGCCCATGGTGATCGTCGACCGGCATCTTTCCATCGTGAACCCCCTGATCGACGTGATCTACACCAACAATTTCAAAGGTTCTGCGGAGCTTGCCGCACATTTCCTTTCCACAGGCCACAACCGCTTTGCGTGCATCGCGGGGCCACAGGACGTCCCCACAGCCGTACGGCGGTTGCAGGGTTTTTGCAACCAGCTCACCATAGCCGGCATACCCGCCTCCCGCAACCACATCTTTTCCGCGGAATTCAAGTACGAAGATGGATTCCGGGTCATGAAAGAAATCCTGAAACTCAAGCCCCGGCCCACTGCTGTGTTCGCCGGGAACGACATGATGGCCTGGGGAGCCATGGAAGCTGTATTGGAGGAAAAGGTACGCGTTCCGGAAGAGATTTCCATCGCAGGGTTCGACAACGTGTTCTTCTCCAACCTGGTGGTGCCATCGCTCACCACGGTTCACCAGCCCAAGTTCGAATCCGGGCAGCTTGCAATGGAATTGCTACTGGAAAAGATCCAGGGCAAAATCGAGGGAAAACCTTGCAAAACGCGAAGACGGGAATTGGATAGCCAGTTGATCGTTCGGGATTCCACCCGTTCGATTCAAACAATGAAGGAGGGAACAGCATGAAAACGAAAGGGATCTTGCACAATGACCTATCACGAGCGGTCGCCCGATTGGGGCATGGGGATATGCTGGTCATCACCGACCGCGGATTTCCCTTCCCCCGGCACGACTTGACGGAGTGCATCGACGTTTCCGTGGGGCGAAACCTGCCGCGATTCACCGACGTGGTGAAGGTGGTTCTCGAGGAGCTGGAAATCGAGAAAGTGATCATCGCCGACGAAACCAAGACGGTAAGCCCGCATATCTACAAAGAATTGGAAGAAATCATTGCCAAGGTCAAAAACAAGGGCAATGATATCGTGGAAGAGAACATCCCCCACCCCCAGTTCAAGGACATGGTGCTCAACGGTTCCTTGCAAGACAAGGAAGTGAAAGTATTCGTGAAAACGGGGGAATTCACCCCCTACGCCAATATTATTCTCGTTTCCGGCGTTGATTTTTGATTTCCATCCCGAGAAAGGTTAAACGTTTTACTGTCAGTTAAACGTTTATCCCGGAGGTGTTTGTTTTGTCCAAGAAACTTTTGCGCCAATTGTTTCCCCAGGAAAAGCCCATCATCGGGATGATCCACCTGCGTGCGCTTCCCGGATCTCCCCGGTACGATCCGGAAACCATGGACATGGAAAGGATCATCGCTCTTGCGGTCGAAGAGGCCAGAATGTTGCAAGACCAGGGGGTGGATGGGTTACAGGTGGAAAACATCCACGATTTCCCCTACCTTCCCGGAGAGGCTATCGGCCCGGAAACCGCTGCCTCCCTTGCGGTAGCCACGCATCGCGTGATCCAAGCAGTTTCCATCCCGGTGGGCGTGAATTGCCACTTGAACGGGGGGATGCAAGCCTTGGCAGCTGCTGTGGCTGCAGGGGGCGGTTGGATTCGCGTTTTCGAGTGGGTCAACGCCTACGTTTCCCACGCGGGACTCACCGAGGGAATCGGGGCAAAACTCGCACGGTACCGTTCCTTCCTCAAGGCGGAAGCGGTTCGCTTTTTTTGCGACGTGAACGTGAAACATGGAAGCCATTTCCTCATCTCCGATCGCAGTGTGGAGGAACAAGCCTTCGATGCGGAGTCGGAGGGAGCGGAGGCCATCATCGTTACGGGGTTTGAAACCGGGCAGGCACCCACCCCGGAAAAAGTGCGCCGTCTTGCTTCTGCGGTGGGCATTCCCCTTCTCCTCGGAAGTGGGGTCTCCGTGCAGAACGCCGCCAGCCTCCTGGAATTCGCCGACGGTGCCATCGTGGGAAGCGCTTTCAAGAAAGAGGGGAATTGGAAAAACCCCGTTGATCCGCAACGCGTGCGGGAATTCATGCGAAGCGTGGAAGAGATTCGAAGGGAGGGGAGGGCGAAGTGAAGACTTTTTCCAACGGAGACATCCTCTGCATGGGATCGGTCAACATGGACCTGGTGATGTTCGTTAAAAAACTTCCCCTTCCCGGCGAAACCGTCATCACGGATAATTTCCAGACATTCCCCGGGGGAAAAGGAGGAAACCAAGCGGTAGCCGCGGCGGTTTTTGGGGGAAACGTGGGCATGTTTACCTGCCTGGGAGACGATCATTTCAGCCTGGAATTGCTCGAAGCGCTGGCTTCCCGGGGGGTTTCCACGGAAAACGTCATCCGAAAACCAAAACAAACCGCGGGAATTGCCATGATCTGGGTGGATGGCTCCGGGCAAAATTCCATCTGTTTTACCCCGGGTGCCAATGCCTTGCTTTGTCCGTCCGACGTTTCCCACCACGCCCAGCTCTTTTCCAAGGTGGAGGTCTTGCTGTTGACCATGGAAATCCCTTCTCCAACCGTTTACGAAGCGGTGCGTGTGGCCAAATCCAACGGGCTTACGGTGATCCTGGATCCCGCACCTGCTCCTTCGCAACCCATCCCATCCCAGATCGCTGCGCTCGTGGATATCGTCACCCCAAACGAGACGGAAGCAGCAAGCCTCACGGGAATGCCCGTGGAAAACCACCAGCAAGCGGTAGCCGCCGCGTGGAAATTGCGCGAAATGGGTTTCTCCACTCCCGTGATCACGCTCGGAAAGGGTGGCGTTCTGGCACTGGTGCAAAACGAAATCGTGCGCATCCCCGCGCTGGATGTTTGCGCAGTGGACACCACAGCTGCGGGAGATGTTTTTTGCGGGTTGCTTGCCGCCCGCCTGGCAAAGGGCAACCCCATCCTGGACGCCCTGATGTGGGCCAACGCGGGAGCTGCCCTGAGTACCACCAAAGCGGGTGCCCAATCTTCCATTCCCTCGTTGGAGGAAGTGAAAAAACTGATGGAGCAGAAGGTGTAGCGGTGGGGATGCCCGTTCTTGCACTCAAGGGAATCGATAAGCGCTTTGGGGGGATCCATGCCCTTCGTAACGTGGATTTTTCCCTGGAAGAAGGGGAAGTGCACGCGTTGCTGGGAGAAAACGGGGCGGGGAAATCAACCCTGATAAAGATCCTAACGGGAGTACACCACCGCGACGGTGGGCAAATGCTCCTGAACGGTACGGACGTACGCATTGAAAATCCCCTTGATGCACGGAAGAAAGGAATCGCAGCCATTTACCAGGAACTCAGCCTAATCGAAAGCCTTACCGTTGCGGAAAACATCTTCTTGGGGCACGAACCCGCCACTTCTTTCTTGGGAACCATTCGGCGTAGCGAGCTGTTTGAAGCCTCCAGCGATTACTTGCGCACTTTCGGCATTAAACTTGACCCGCGGGAAACGGTGAGTGAGCTGGGAATGGGCCAGAAACGCATCATTGAAATCATCAAGGCCCTTTCCATACAGGCAAAAGTACTGCTTCTCGACGAGCCCACAACGGGCATGAGCCAGGCAGAAATCGAAACGTTGTTTGAAATCATGGATGATTTGAAGAAAAAGAAAGTCAACATGATCTACATCTCCCACCACCTGGACGAAGTGTTCCGAGTGTGCGACCGGGCAACCGTGCTGCGTGATGGAGAGAACGCTGGGACGTTCCAGGTTGCAAAGCTGGACGTGGAAACCTTGGTGCAGGCCATGCTCGGCCGCTCACTCAAGGAGGAATTCCCCCCGCGAAAGGGAACACCCTCCCGTGAGGTGCTTTTGGAAGCAAGGGAGTTCCAAGCTGAGGGAATGGTAGAACCCGTGGATTTCCATCTCCACCGGGGGGAAATACTTGGGATTACCGGGATCATCGGATCCGGGAAATCCGAGCTGGCGTTGGGGCTTTTCGGGGCTTCTCGCACCCAAAAAGGTGCGCTACTCCTGGAAGGAAAACACGTGCAATTGCCTTCTCCTTCCCGCGCCAAGAAAATGGGGATTTCCTTCGTTCCGGAGGACCGAAAAGCACAGGGGCTTTTCTTGCGACTCCCAGTTCGCCACAACCTGAACGTGGCACACCTCGAACCATGTGAAACCCTTGGATTCCTTTCCGGGAAAAAGATGCAATCCCGGGCGCTGCGAACGGGTAGGCAGTTGAAAGTGGTGCCTCTGGATCCTGCCATGCCCGCGCAAAACCTTTCCGGTGGGAACCAACAAAAAGTGGTGATCGGGAAATGGCTGGGAAATTCTCCCCGGATTTTTATCCTGGACGAGCCTACTCGGGGAATCGATATAGGCGCGAAGACGGAAATCTACGCGTTGGTGAATTCGCTGGCGGATTCGGGAGCCTCGGTTCTCATCCTTTCCTCGGAATTCCGCGAAATGGCAAGCGTTTGCGATCGCGTTCTGGTGATGCGAAAAGGAACGTTTATCGCGGAACTGGAACGCGAGGGAGCTACTACCAAAAAAATCATGACCCTGGCACTTGGAGGCTAACGTATGAAACCAAGCACGTTACAAGCAGGTACAAGCAACGCGCGGAAATGGAAGAGGTTGTTACGCGGGGAACTGGGGTTGATCCTGATCCTTGCGGTCATCATGGTGACGTTTTCCATCTTGTCACCGTACTTCTTCACCTCCCGGAACCTTCTGAACATCACGCGGCAGGTTTCTATCACCCTCATCGTGGCCATTGGCATGACATTCGTTATCCTGATCGGAGAAATCGACCTTTCCGTGGGGTCCATTGCCGCCGTGGTGGGGGTAGCCACGGCGGTTTCTTTGAAAGCTTCGGGATCCCTCACGCTCGCCCTTCTTGCGGGTCTTGGATTGGGGGCTGCTGTGGGCCTTGTAAACGGGCTGTTGACGGTGTATGGCAAGGTGCAATCGTTCATCGTGACCCTTGCCATGCTGGGGATTGCAAGGGGGGCAGCCCTGGTCTGGACAGACGGGAAACCTGTTTCTCGACTGCCTTCCGCTTTCGGAACGTTGGGGGCAGGCTACCTGGGTGTCGTACCAGTGTCCACCATCATCGCGGCGGGGGTGTTCGTGCTGGCCTTCCTGGTACTGAACAAGACCAAACATGGCATCTACACCCGTTCCATCGGGGCAAACCGCGAAGCCGCAAGGCTTTCCGCGATTGCTGTGACCCGCTACCGCATCCTTGCCTTCGTGGTTTCCGGGCTCATGAGCGCCTTGGGGGGAATCCTTATCACCTCTCGGCTTCTTTCGGCCCAACCTACGGCGGGAGAGGGATTGGAACTCAACGTGATTGCAGCGGTCATCCTTGGGGGGGCTTCGCTTTCCGGGGGAGTGGGGACGGTCTTCGGAACGTTACTGGGTGCAATGGTAATCGGCGTGATCGACAATGGCATGAACCTCGTTGGTGTATCCTCGTTTTTCCAACAAATCGTGAAAGGAATCATCATCTTGATTGCCGTTTTGGCAAAGCGCAGTGACTGATGCTTCCCACGTGGAAGCAAATTGAAGGAGGGATTTGGAATGAAAAAGGTTCTTTTGATCGTTCTGTTAGCTGGATTACTCGCTTTCTCGGGATTGGCAGCGAAAACCATTGGGTTTGCCGTTTCCACGCTCGCCAACCCATTTTTCGTGTCCATGAAGGAAGGCGGGGAAGACAAGGCGCAGGAGCTCGGGTTGGAGCTCATCGTGCTGGACGCCCAGGATTCTCCCGAACGGCAATTTTCCCAGGTACAAGACCTCATTATCCGCAACGTAGACGTTTTGATCATCAACCCGGTGGATTCGGATGCCATCGTTTCCTCGGTGCTGGAAGCCAATGCCGCTGGAATCCCGGTGATTACCGTGACACGTCCTTCCAATGGCGGTGTGGTGGAACAACACCTGGACATCGACAACAAGGAAGCGGGACAGCTGGCTGCAATGGCAATGGCCGAGGCTCTCAACGGCAAGGGAAAGGTTGCCATCCTGGAAGGCATCCCGGGAGCTCCATCCGCAGCTGACCGCCAGAAGGGTTTCCTGGACGAACTGGGCAAATTCCCCGGAATCGAAGTTGTGACTTCGCTCACCGCCAATTACTCCCGCGAACAGGGAGCCAACGTCACCGAAGATATCTTGCAGGGGAACCCCGTTTTGCAGGGAATTTACGGGCACAACGACGAAATGGCACTGGGTGCGGTGCGTTCTGCCATCGCCGCGGGCCGGATCGATGAACTCACCATCGTCGGCATCGACGCCATCGACGACGCACTGGCCGCCATCCGCGCGGGAGAAATGTACGCCACGGTCCAGCAACAGCCCTTCTTGCAGATGCAGATGGCCGTTATCGCCGCACAACGTATCTTGAACGGAGCCCAAGTGGAAGAACTTGTCATTATCCCGTTGAAACTGATCACACGCGAACAACTCCAGTAACGCAGCTTCACATGATTCCCCCGAGAGGGTGCCCGTCTGGCACCCTCTTGTCTTTTTAGGGGCAAGGCTTTTGGGAAAGGTCTTTCCCCACTTGCTTTTGGATTTTCTTCACGCGTGCATTCAGAAACCAGCTCAGGGGCTTTCGGGTCCAATCCGGAAGGTTCACTTCGAGAAGTTCTTGGGCCTCATGGGGGACTATTCTACCTTCCACCACGGCCTCCACCATTAGCTTAATCCCTCTCAAGTTCTTTTTTCCTCTTTTTCCCATGCTCTCCAAGGGTTGCCCCGCCATCATCCCCGCACCCCCATACGCAAGCCCTCCCAACCATTGCATGCCGTTTTGCCGCCCGAAAAACTCCATGGCGCCCAGCGAGGGTAGGTTCAGTTTCCAGAAGGGAAAGGCGCATTGGCTGAACCCAAAAAGTGACTTTCCCTCGAGGAGTCCACCGTGGGAGTCGCTGAGGGTTTCCAGCACCTGTATCATGGGATAGGGTAAAAAATCCGCGTACATGGGGCTCAAGATACCAAAAAGGGAAGAATCTCCCAAATCGCCCAAGAAAACGGGTGAAAGCTCCGGGAAATTCTCGGAAAGAAAATGCCTTTCCACGCTCCATCCCAACCTTTCAAAGTCTTGCAAGAAAGCCTGCGAAAACTGGTAGGTATTCTGCTTCTTACGTGGGCTTCCCAGGAAAAGGCATACCGTTTTCGGACTCACAGGAACCCCCTCCTCTCCAGTTCTTGCCCGATCCCGGAAACAACCTTCTCAGAGATGCTTCCAGATGGAAAGACGGGCGCAAGCCACGCATCGATGCTCAGGTTCATGGCGTTGTTTCGCACGAGGAGCGAAAAGTTGTGGGTCTCTTCCGCGAAATGCCATCCCAACCCCACCATCATGAGCAATTGCTGGCACCCGTACCGAGGGGGATGGAGCAGTTTGCGTTTGTGCACGTAGTAGAAAGGGGAAGCCAGCAGGGCAAACTTGTCCACCACCTTTTTGAGTTGTGCGGAATACCCGCCGAATCGCATCTGCGTGATTCCTACTATCCAGTGGGAAACCGCCAATTCATTGACCAGAACCCTTGTATCGTCCTTCATCACACACATCCCGGGTGTTTTCCGCAGGCACCCCTCGCACCCCACGCAGGGCAAGATGTTTAGGTGGTCCAACTCGAGCACGTGGCATTCGATGCCCTTCTGGTCGAGGAAAGCACGGAGATTCTCGGAGAGGCCAGGGCACAACGGGGAGTTTGCCCCCACCGAGTCCAAGATAGTTGCACGCAAGAGAACCGCTCCCTTCGGAAAATTCCTGCCGGTTTCGCGTGGAATAGCCGCCAGGTGCTGCGATTATAGCATGCAGCCACACCCACCCATGCCCAAAATTCATGATTCGCTTTGCTTTCGTGTGGGTTGAAACAAGTTCGCTTCGCCAAAAGCGGGAACAGCTTGCACCAATCCTTGTGAAACAAACCAAGGGAGGAAGCAGCAGCAACACACTCCTCTGTTCAAGAAGATATACTTTGTGCCTGTGAACCTTCCCGGGCAAACACGGGGGTTTGCCCCTACAAGACCTTTCCGTTCACATTGCCTTTCCCCTGCAGGCGCACCGAGCTGTAGGGGCAGGCCCCCGTGCCTGCCCGCCCCTGCATTTTGGGACCTTTACAGCCATCTGCGGCTCCTTGGAATAATTACGTTTCGAGGCCGGCCGCACTGGGGTGCAGAGGTTCCAGGTAAACCGGGCAAACACGGGGGTTTGCCCCTACAAGACCTTTCCGTTCACATTGCCTTTC
>DAOPKN010000012.1:0-18883 GCA_035391225.1 Thermotogota bacterium | reverse complement strand
TTTTGGGACCTTTACAGCCATCTGCGGCTCCTTGGAATAATTACGTTTCGAGGCCAGCCGCACTGGGGTGCAGAGGTCCCAGGGAAACTGTTTTTCCCAAACCAGGTGTTCAACAAAATGGATGGGGCGTTTTCCATGAAGCTCTGGTAAAGCCAAGGGGATCCTGGAGTTCCTCAAATGGGGGCAGGAAATTCGATATCATTTGCGGGGCATCGTGGCGTTCTTTCGCCACCGATTCACCAACTCCAGGCTGCATGGGCTACATTCCAAGCTCCGGGTGATCACCAAGCGCTCGTACGAATTCAAGACGTTCTGCTACCCCTGGATCATGACCCTTTTTGACTTCGGCAAGAACAACCTGCCTGTTCTTTGCGTTAGCTGGTTTCGTTCCTACCCACTCATTTCAAGGAGAACCCAAAAATCATACACGATGCTGCAAATCCATTCTTCGTTGTGGTATAATCCACCCATGAAAACACCGAATCCCGTTCAGGAAGCTTCGTCAAAACCCGAGAATCGCTATTTTTATCCATAACGCACACATCTTTTTCTTCCGGATGTGTGCGTTTGCGCGTGTCCGGGGGAACACGAAAAAGCCTCCCGAAAACGGGAGGCTTTTTTCTTAGGGAGGGGAAAGCATGATTGTTATCTTGAAGCAAGGGTATCGTCCCGAAAACTTGGAAGAGGTTTTGTCCATCGCGCACGAAATGGGATTCCAAACACACCTTTCCCAGGGACAGGAAAAAACCATCGTGGGGATCATTGGCGATGATAGTTACCTTTCCATCGACCGTTTTGCCAACCTGGATTTCGTGGAAGACGTCGTGAAAGTTCTGAAACCATACAAGCGAGTGACACGCTTCTTCCACCCCAAACCCACCGTGATTCCTTTTCCCGGTTTTGGCAGCATCGGTGGTGGCCCGTTTACCGTAATGGCCGGCCCCTGCGCCGTGGAATCGTTGGAAATGCTGGATGAAATCGGTGCTTTCCTGAAAGAGGAAGGTGTTCTTTTCCTGCGGGGTGGGGCTTTCAAGCCGCGAACTTCCCCCTATTCTTTTTCCGGCTTGGGGAAAAAGGGGTTGGAATACCTGCGGCAGGTGGCAGATCGTTACGGTTTCCGGGTTATCACCGAGGTCATGGGCCTTGCTGAGCTGCAAATGGTCATGGACTACGCCGACATCTTGCAAGTGGGCGCGCGTAACGCCCAAAACTTCCGGCTTCTGGAAGCACTCGGTAACACCCAAATTCCCGTTTTCCTCAAGCGCGGGTTCATGAACACCATCCAAGAGTTCTTGCAATCCGCGGAGTACATCCTGGCAAATGGCAACCAGCAAGTCATCCTGTGCGAGCGGGGAATTCGCACCTTCGAAACCGCAACACGCAATACCCTGGATATCAGCGCTGTGCCTGTGATCAAGGAAAGCAGCCACCTTCCCATCTTCGTGGACCCAAGCCATGCCAGCGGGAAACATGAGTGGGTCCCATCGCTGGCCTATGCGGCGCTTGCCACCGGCGCCGATGGTATCATGGTGGAAGTGCACCCCCATCCGGCGCGAGCGCTTTCCGACGGACGCCAATCCCTGAACTTCCCCCAATTCCACGATATGAACAGCCGCATCCAGCAATTGCAACCCCTTTTTGCATCCGAGAGGAACCCGCAGCCATGATGCAGCAACTCAAGCTGGTCCGACCCACGGGGAAAACGCGTTCCATACGGGTGGGAAACACGACAATCGGCGACGAACTGACGGTGATCGCAGGTCCTTGCTCGGTGGAAAATGAAAAGCAGACCATGCAAACTGCCATTGCGGTAAAGGAAGCAGGGGCCAACATCCTCCGCGGGGGCGCTTTCAAACCCCGCACCTCGCCGTATGCCTTCCAGGGTTTGGGGTTGCAAGGGTTGCAGATCTTGCAGAAAGCAGGTAAGGAAACAGGTTTGCCCGTGGTGACCGAAGTCGTTGATCCCCGGGATGTTTCCTGGGTGTGCGAATTCGCCGACATGGTGCAAATTGGCGCGAGGAACATGCAGAACTTCTCGTTGCTCAAGGAAGTGGGAAAGGCGGGTAAGCCCGTGCTACTGAAACGAGGAATGTATTCCACGTTGGCAGAATGGTTGAACTGCGCGGAATACATCCTTGCAGAGGGGAACCCGAACGTGGTACTCTGCGAGAGGGGAATCCGCACTTTCGAAACCTACACGCGCAACACACTCGATCTTGCTATGGTTCCTTGCGTGCATGCCGAAACCCATTTACCGGTTTTCGTGGACCCCTCGCATGGCACGGGAAAAAGGGCCTTGGTGGAACCCATGATCTATGCCGCAATCGCTGCGGGTGTTGACGGGTTGGTCGTGGAAGTCCACGTGGACCCGGAGCATGCGTTGAGCGACGCGCAGCAACAGTTGTCACCCGACGAATTCGGTCGTATCATGCAACGCGCGCGAAAGCTGGAGCGTTTCGTGCGCCAAACGTGGGACGAGTAAGGAGGACAGACATGGAGCTGGAAATGATCCGGAAGCAAATTGATGCCATTGACACAAAAATACGCAAATTGTTCAACGACCGCATGGAACAAGCCCTATTGGCGGGGAAGTGCAAAACCAGGGTAGAAGACCGCCAGCGAGAAGCAGAGATCTTCGAGAAATTGGGGAACAACCCCTACACGCTGCTGGACGGAGATTTTTTGACCGAACTCTACGAGAAGATCCTGGCAAAGTCCAAGGAATGGCAGTCCCGCTCTCCTTTGCTGATCGCTTTCCAAGGGGAACACGGCGCGTACAGCGAGGTAGCGGCACGTAGCTGGAACCCGAAATGTGTTTCCTTGCCCTGCAAGGAGTTCTCGGACGTGTTTGAAGGAGTGAAAAAGGGGGTCTACGATTTCGGGATTGTCCCCGTGGAAAACAACCTGGGCGGCATCGTGAGCCAGGTCAACGACCTGATGATCCACACCGAGTTGTACGTCGTAGGTGCCATCGAAATCCCCGTGAAGCACTGCCTGGTAGCCTGCCCTCAAACGGATTACCGCGAGATTCGCGAAGTGTATTCCCATGCACAGGCACTCGCACAGTGCCGGAACTTCCTTTCGCGGAACCATCTTCTTCCGGTGCCGTTCTACGACACCGCGGGTGCGGCAAAGATGCTTTCGGAAAAAGGGGCCACAAATGCCGCTGCCATCTCCAGTGAACTGGCAGCACAACTGTACGGGTTACAGGTCATCAAGGAGTCCATCGAAGATTTCGCATCCAACCGCACCCGCTTCTTAGTTCTTTCCAACCAGCAAAACCCCGAACCCGGATCCAAGTGCTCCGCGGTTTTTTCCACGGAGCACAAGTCCGGTACACTGTTTGCCGTGCTACAACAATACGCCCAGGCGGGTTTGAACCTCACGCGCATCGAATCCATTCCCAATCAGAAGGGAAGCTACGCCTTTTTCCTCGATTTCCTGGGTTCGATCGAGGATCCAGCAGTGCAAAACGTCGTGGAAATCAGCAAGCAAATCACCACGGGGTTCCGGGTTCTTGGCTGCTACGAAGAAAAGGTGTTATGATGCGGGTTTTCATCCTCGGAACGGGAAGGATGGGCGCCTGGTTTGCCCAGGAGCTCTCCGCGGAAAACAACGTAGCGGTTCTGGACCGCGACCCAGAGAAACTGGCGGGGTTGGAACAGCTCCAGGTTCTTTCCACCCTGGAAGAACTGCCGGGTTTTGCCCCGGAACTGGTGCTGAACTGCGTGGGATTACATCAGACCATCCCCGCGTTTGCGCAAATCCTTCCGTTCCTGGGAAAGGACGCGATTCTTGCGGATATTACTTCGGTGAAGCGGGGAATGCAGGATTTTTACGTACGAAGCGGTTTCCGCTTTGCCTCCGTGCATCCCATGTTCGGTCCCACCTTCGCGAACTACAGCGACTTGAAACGGGAGAACGCCGTCATCATCAGCGAGTCCGACCCAACCGCGGCCCAATTCTTTGCACGTTTCTTCCAAACGCTCCAGTTGCACATCTTCCGGTACTCCTTCCAGGAACACGATCGCATCATGGCCTACTCGCTGGCCACCCCCTTCGTTTCCACGCTGGTGTTCGGTGGGTGCATGAAAAGCGAAGCGCTTCCGGGAACCACGTTCCGCAAGCACATGGAAATTGCCCGTGGTTTGATGCGGGAAGACGACCACTTGTTGGCAGAAATCCTGTTCAACCCGCACACACTCGGGCAAATCCAGAAAGTTTCGGAGCAACTCTCCGAACTGGCGGGAATCATTCAACAGCGCGATTTTGGAAGAATGCAGCGGTACCTGGACCATGTCCGGGAAAACATTCACGAATAGGGTGGTGGTGGACGTGGTGGTATACCAAACCAAAACCTCTCCAAGCAGGTGTGTTCCATGAGGGTGCTCCCAGGAAGCAGGATTCGCGGAACACTCCAGGTTCCCCCGGACAAGTCACTGAGCCATCGTTGCCTCATACTGGGTTCGCTGGCAGAGGGAAAAAGCGTTTTCTGGAACCTTCTTCCTTCGGCGGACGTGGCTTCCACGCGGCGCGTTTTGAAAGCGTGCGGGGGCAACATGACCGGGGATTGGAACCGCATGGAAGTGTCCCGGGCAACTTTCGATAAGGTGGAAGCGCATCTGGACTGTGGCAACTCCGGAACCACCGTGCGGCTTCTGTCGGGTGTCATGGCCTCCTTTGCAAATCGCTTTGGCCTGCAGGGAGACGCTTCCCTTTCCCGTCGCCCCATGGCACGCATCGCGGTACCGCTGGCGAAAATGGGGGCCCGTTTTTTCGATCCCTCCGGAAAGCTCTTGGATCCGGCGGCAGCCCAGCTTCCCTTTTCCATCCAGGGTTCCGGAAAATTGCAAGGGATCCGCTGGCACAACGAAAAGCGGAGCGCGCAGGTGAAAAGTGCGTTGTTGCTTGCCGGATTGCGGTCGGAGGGAGGCACGACCGTGGTGGAGCCCGTGGGGAGTCGTGATCACACCGAGCGGTTGCTCCAGATGATGGGGGCTTCGCTTTCGCTGCACGGCAACGAAGTGCACCTGGAGCCTTCCATCCTTTCCCCGTTGGAATTCTCCGTGCCAGGGGATTTTTCTTCTGCTTCGTTTTTTCTCGCCCTTGCGGCATGCCACCCAAACGCGTCTCTTTCGTTGGAGGGGGTGAACCTAAACCCCACGCGAACCGGTTTTTTGCAAGTACTTCGCCAAGCGGGAGCAACGATCGTTTGCACGGAACAAAACGGGGAAACCGAACCACGGGGAAGCCTCCAGGTGCACTCCGGGAAGATGCAAGGCATTTGCATTTCTTCGGATCAGGTGCCCTCCATGGTGGATGAAATTCCCCTTGTGGCGTTGCTGGGGGTGTTCGCCCAGGGGAAAACCGAAGTAAAGGGTGCCGGGGAATTGCGGGTCAAGGAAAGCGATCGCATAACGGTTTTGGTACAGGGTCTGCGGAACCTCGGGGTAGAGATCCACGAAACGGACGACGGTTTTTGGTTGGAGGGCCCCCAAGCCATTCGCGGTGGAACTGCAGACGCATGCGGAGATCATCGCATGGCGATGCTGTTTTCGCTGTGCGGATGCCTGTCGCGGGAAGGGGTCTGGGTGGAGGGTGCCGATTCGGTTTCGATCTCGTACCCGTCCTTTTTCACGCACCTGGAACAAATTTGCAGCGGGAGGGGATAGAATGCTTTTCACGCGAGCTATTGCAGTATGTATTTCCGGGGATGCTCACGGTCCCAAGATCGTGGTGACCATGGAAGGATTACCCCACGACCTGCCGCTCGACATCGACGCGGCCAATCAGCAACTGGCACTTCGCCAACAGGGTGCGGGAAGCGGGCCCCGTATGCAAATGGAACATGACCAGCTGCAAATCGTTTCCGGGAACTGGAAATCGCGCACCACGGGGATGCCCCTGTGCTTGGAAATCCCCAACCGCGCTTCCAACCCCGAGAAAGGAGAAGTTCGCGTGGTAGCCCGCCCGGGCCACGCCGACTTCGCGGCATTTCGCCGTTTCAAAAACCCTGATCTCCGGTGCTACGTCGAAGGGGCAAGCGCGCGGAGAACGGCGGGTATCGTTGCGGCTGGGGGATTGTGCAAGCCCTGGTTGGAGGCACTGGATATCGAAGTATTTGCGTATGTAAGCCGTTTCGCGGGAATCGAGGCTGCACCCCTTCCGGCGGATGCCTTCCCCTCGCTGTTCGAGCAGCGAGAGCAAAACCCCTTGCGCATGCTGGACGTGCGGGCCAGCCAACGGGCAATGGAAAGGCTGGAAACCGCCCGGGAAAAAGGGGATACACTGGGGGGGAAGGTCCGGGTACTCGCGCGGGGAGTTCCAGCTGGGCTGGGATCCTATTCCAGCGCCTTCACGCGCTTGGATGCCCTATTGGCGGCAAACCTCGTGGGCATTCCTGCTGTCAAGCAAGTATGCTTCGGCGACCCGAACGTGTTCGACCTTCCGGGAAGCGATGCGCATGACCGCTTTGATCCTGCTTCTCCTTCTAACCGGCTTTCCAACCGTGCAGGGGGAATCGAAGGCGGAATCTCCAACGGGGAAGCGTTGGAAATGGAAGTGGGGTTCAAGCCCATCCCCACTCTGGCCAAACCGTTGGACGGCTTGGACGTGCGACGTATGCAGGTGGTGCCGGGAGTTGCGGTACGCTCCGACCTCACAGCGGTGGTTCGGGGAACGATCGTGGTGGAAAACCTTGTACGCCTGGTGTTGTTCGATGCACTGGTAGCCGAGGGGAGGATCACGAAATGAGCATTCTCAAGGCACCCCTGGTACTGGTGGGAATGCCGGGTTCGGGAAAAACCACGCTTGGAAAAAGCTTGGCATCCTTCCTGGGAGCCCCGTTTATCGATACCGACCAACAAATCGAGCAAACTTCGGGGAAGCCCATTTCCCTAATCTTCCAGCAAGAAGGGGAAAACCTGTTCCGCAAGCTGGAAAAAAAGGCCTTGCTGCAAGCTCTTGTGGCGACTCCTCCCGCAGTCATCGCGGTGGGAGGGGGAGCTGTGGAGCTGCCAGAAACCCGCGCCATCTTGGAGAAGAACCCGGTGCTTTTCTTGGATGTTCCCTTGGAGGTCCTTCAATTCCGGGTGAAAGACGACCGTATCCGTCCACTGCTGGTCGGAGACCGTGCGGAAAAAATGGCGGAATTGTTCCTCCGAAGGCAAAGGCTTTTTTCGCGGTTCCCTCGAATTCCCTGGATCAACGGGTTGCACGTCCTGGGTGAAATCCCCCGGCTCCTGCACAGCGTACAGGGACTTTTTCCGGGAATGGTACATTTCCCCTCCTTACCGGTGGACTTCCCGACCCCACACCCCCTTCGCTGGATCGCGGGGGAAATGGCCCTTTTCCAAAAAAAGGAATGCCCCTCGTGCTTTTCCATCACTTCCCAGAACGTGGCCCGGTTGTACCCGTCGTTCTTTTCAGAGGCATCACAGGTACTTCCGGATGGCGAGGACGCCAAATCCCTGCCTTCACTGGAATCCCTTTACTCCCAAGCCTTATCTCGTGCCATCGACAAAGACCAAAGGGTTTGCGCCATCGGAGGTGGCACCATCACGGACGTGGCCGGACTTTTCGCGGCAACGTTCAAGAGAGGGCTTCCTTTGCATCTTTTCCCCACCACCTTGCTGGCACAGGTCGATGCTGCAATCGGGGGCAAAAACGCCATCAATTTGCAGGGAGTGAAGAATTGCGTGGGTACCATTCGAATGCCGCAAATGACGTGGGTTGATCCCCTTCTTTCCCTCTCCGCACCCCCCTCTTCCTTCTTCGATGGGCTCGTGGAAGGGTTGAAGGTGTCTTTCCTGGTGCATTCCTCCTCGGAAATCCTTCGCCAGCAACTGCAACGTGCCCGGGGACTACTGGATTCTCCTTGCTTCGAGGAGCTGTCTGCATTTACAATCCAGGCCATTCACGATAAGTGCCGTATCCTTTCGGAAGATGTCATGGAAAAGGGGCAGCGCCTATTCCTGAACCTGGGACATACCCTTGGACACGTGTACGAAACAACGTATTCGCTCTCGCATGGTCAAGCGGTGGCGCTGGGGTTGCTCCACGCGCTGGAAAAAAAGAAGCACCCCGTCATCGAAGAGTTCGTGGAATGGCTGCAACAAGTGCTTGGGCCGCAAACCCTTGCGCTGCGCGAAAAACCCTGGACCCCCGAAATGGCACAAAAACTCTCCAACGACAAGAAAAACAGGAACCAAAAGATCATCCTCGTCGATTTGCAAGCCCCTGGTCAGCCCTTCCTCAAGGAACTGGAACTATCCAGCCTGCTTTCGTCGTTGGACCAGGAATGAAACCAAACATTCTTTTCACCTTCCGAGCAATCGCAATCTTTTTGTGTTATCGTAGGTTAGGAAGAAAAGTCCATATTTCAGGGGAGCCAACGGGCTGAGAGGGAAAACCATTTCCGACCCTTATACCTGATCCGGGTAATGCCGGCGGAGGGAGAGTATCGAATCAAAAACTGGAAAACCCCGTTGGAAAACGGGGTTTTTGTTTGGAGGGACAAGCATGACACGAACGAAGATTTTGCTTCTTTTCTTGCTCTTTCCCGCATTACTATCACTGGGTTTGACGGTGTACACCTACGAAAGCATGGGATGGATTGGGGAGGAGATGGTTCCCCTTTTCGAAAAGAGTACCGGCATCGAAGTGCAGGTAGTGAAACTCGGGGACGGAGGGGGCATCCTGTCTCGCCTACTCCTGGAAAAACGAAACCCGCGGGCGGACGTGGTGGTAGGCCTGGACCAATCGTTGGGCGCCCTTGCCGTGGCGGAAGGCTTGCTGCTTCCTTTGCCAAGTGCGTTTTCCCCGCCTGCTTTTCAACCCGGGTTGGAACTGGATCCCCCGGGGTTCCTGGTTCCCTACGATTACGGGGCACTGGCCATCCTCGTGGATCCACAAGCCGTTCCCGTTTTCCCACGGAATTTCTCGGATCTTCTTTCCTTCCCCCGGGGTTTGATCATCCAAGACCCGCGGAGTTCCAGCACGGGCCAGGCCTTTCTGCTCTGGACCATCGCGGCATTCGGCGAGGAATGGCAACGCTTTTGGCAAGATCTCAAACCAGCCATCCTCACGGTAACCTCGGGATGGAGCGAGGCGTTTGCCAAGTTCGAAACCGGGGAAGCCCCGATGATGGTCAGTTATGCCACCGATGAAGCCTACTCCATGCACTACTACGGTTCCACGCGTTTCCATGCCTTCATTCCCAGCGAAGGGGCCTACGTACAAATCGAGGGGGCCGCCATCGTGAATGGAACACCCCATGTTGCGCAAGCCGTCCAATTCCTGGAGTTCCTTCTATCCGACACGTTCCAACAACAGCTGCCGTTGAACCAGTGGATGTTCCCCGCCCGGGACGTACAACTTCCACCGGTTTTCACACACGCCATCCAACCAGCCAACATTTTGACCCTGCCGCCCCAACACATCCGCGAAAACCTCGACACGTGGCTTTTGCAATGGGAGGAGATCATGTATTAAGCGCAAGACTTTTTCCTTTCTTCCCTACCTCATACTGGCTTTCTGGGTTCTCCCCCTGTTCTTTCTGTTCCGGGATTTCCTCAACCCGGGGGATTTTCTGCTCCTGTTTCGCTCTCGCTTTCCCCGCGTGGTGGCTTTCACGTTCTGGCAAGCCCTTCTTTCCACCCTGGCGTCTCTCGCATTGGCGATCGCACCTGCTTTCTACGTGTACCGGCGCGAAAATGGGGTGTCCCGCTTGTTGGAAAGTTCCATCTTCATCCCCTTCTTCTTCCCACCGGTTTCGGTGGTGATTGCCTTTTCCCTGCTCTTTTCCCCAAACGGGGTGCTCTCTCGCCTGGGGCTGCAGTGGGACGTGCTGTATTCCTTGAAAGCCATCGTGCTGGCCCACTCCTTCTACAATGCCCCCATTTTCGTGAAATACCTGTCCCAGGGATTGAAACACACGCCTCCCTCGTTGGAGGATGCCAGCCGCGTGGATGGGGCAAGGCGTTGGAAACGTTTCCTTTCCCTGGAAGCCCCGTTGGCCTTGCCTTCCTTTTTCAAGGGATTTTTCCTGGTTTTTACCTACAGTTTCATGAGTTTCGCGGTGGTACTCAACCTGGGCGGGGTCCAATTTTCTACCATCGAGGTGAGCATTGCAAATGCCCTGCGTGGGCAGTTCGATTTTTCCCGGGCATTGGTGTATGCTACCGTGCAGTTTTTCCTCCTTTTCGCACTGCACGGGCTGCTTTCGCTTTTCGGGGAATCGGTTTTCGAAAGCACGGGAGGAACCCTTTCCCGCCAAAAACCCCTGGTGTTGACTCGCCTGCTTGCCTGGTTTTTCCTGCTCTTCGAGTATGGCATCACGGCCATCGGCTTGGTGGCGGTTTTCTTCGACTTCCACTCCATGCAGTTTTCCGTGCACGCGCTTTTCCGATTGTTTTCGCGCGCATTCAACCGCCGGTTCCCCGTGGTGCTTTCACTTCTGAATTCCTTCTGGATCGCCGCGGTAGCCGGTTTGCTTTCGGTCGCGTTGGCCACCTTGCTCCTGAAAAAAGGGGGAAGGTTCGCCAGCTTCGTCGTCCTCCCGGTAATGGGGATTTCCACCGCCTTTCTTGCCACCGCGCTGCTGTATGCAAACGTGCTCTTTTCCATCCCTTTTCCACTGCTCGTTTCCGCAGGATACGTTCTTTCCACGCTCCCCATTTCCTTTTCCTTCTTGTTCCAGTCCGTGAAAGGCTTCCCGCAAGTACTTCTCGAAGCGGGAAAGATGGATGGTGCCACGAACCTGCAACTTTTCCGCCTGGTGGAATTCCCCGTGTTGCTTCCTGCGCTTGTGGCAGTCTTTTTCCAGGTTTTTGCCATCATTTTCGGGGAATTCACCCTTCCCTACACCATGCAGCTTTCCGACCTTTTCCCTCTTGCCAGCGTGGTGAACTACTCCCTTGGTGCCAACCGCTATTTCCTGGAAAGCTACGCCTTCGCCGGGCTCAACACGATCATCGTTTTTTCGCTGTTTTGGATATCCAACCACTTTGGACATTCGCCACGCAAGAAATGGTTCGGTTGACAAATGCTTTTGCAATGCCTATAATGGAAAGAAAGGGAAATTTTTGGAAAGGTAGGTAAGGCACACATGAAAAAACAGGTAGTGGTACTTGGTGGAGGCCCTGCGGGGATCATCGCTGCGGGGTGTGGGAAAAAATCCAACCCTGACAAGGAATTTACGCTGATCCGGAGTGAAGAAACGGGTCTGGTTCCTTGCGGTATTCCCTACATCTTCGGAACATTGGAATCCGTGGATGCAAATGTGATGGGTGTGGCTCCCATTCAGAAACTCGGGGTCGAAGTCATGCAAGCCGAGGTAACGGCCATAGATTTCCAGAACAAGAGTCTTTCGCTGCAAAACGGGGAAAGCGTGGAGTACGAGAAGCTCGTTCTCGCCACCGGTTCCAGCCCGATTCTCCCCAAGATGCAGGGCATCGATCTTCCCGGAGTATACACGGTCAAGAAAAACAAAATCTACATGGAACAAGTGTATGCTGCCGCCAAGAAAGCCCAAAAGGTCGTGATCGTGGGCGGGGGATTCATCGGAATCGAAACCGGTGACGAAATGCGAAAAATGGGCAAGGACGTCACCCTGGTGGAGGCGCTGCCCAACTTGCTGGAAGCTGCGTACGACAACGAGTTTGGAAAAATGGCACAGGAAACCCTCCAAGAGCATGGGTTGAAGGTGCGCACCGGGATCCTGGTGGAGGAAATCCTGGGAAGCGACAAGGTGCAAGGCGTGAAACTCCGAGACGGTTCCACCGTGCCCGCCGACATGGTTATCTTTGCCATCGGCTATCGGCCCAACGTGGAATTGGTTAAGGATAGTGGCATCCACATGGGCTTTTCCAACGGCATCTGGGTGGACGAGTACATGCGCACCAGCATCCCTGATGTGTTCGCCGCGGGGGACTGCGTGGAGCACAAGGACTTCTTCACCCGCAAGCCAAGCCGCCTCATGCTCGCTTCCACCGCTGTTTTCGACGCGCGGATCGCGGGGTCCAACCTGTATGGCCTCAAGGTTGTGCGGGAAAACCATGGAAACCTTGGCGTTTTCTCCACGTCCATCGAAGGTTTGACGCTTGCGGCAGCGGGGATGAACGAACGAACCGCCCGCGAAGAGGGCTTCGAAATCGTGGTGGGAGAAGCCGCATCGGTAGACCGCCATCCGGGAACGCTTCCGGACAAGAGTGCGCTGAAGGTGAAGCTCATCTTCTCCCTCGAAAGCGGTCTGCTCCTGGGTGGCCAACTTGCCGGTGGAAAGAGCGTGGGAGAAATGGTGAACATCCTGGGTCTTGGCCTCCAAAAAGACGTCACCGCCAACGACCTGGTGACCATGCAAATCGGCACGCACCCCTTGCTGACCTCTGCCCCCACCACGTACCCCATCGTGTTGGCAGCCGAAAGCGCGATCCGCCAGGGAAGGAAGTAAAACCAGATGGCAAGCCTCCGACCCTTTCCGTTGGAGGCTTGTTTTGTTTTCTCCCCAACTTCTTCCACGAGGGCCTCTACCTTCCAAAGAAGTCTTGGAAAACCCCGTAAGCAGCTTTGGGAGATGAATCGGCTCGAAGCAATCCGAATCCCTTCGGGGCTTCGGGATCATCGATCATTTCGTAGGGGAAAATCACCTCGATGCATTTCCTTTGCAAAAATCCCACCAGCAGTTGATGGAAATAATCCGCCTGTTGAGATTCACTTACCGCCCCCGGCCCCCAAGTGTTCCACCCTGTTTCCTCCAGCCAAACGGGATACTCTTGCAACCCAAGATCCAGCAACACGTTTTCAAGGGGAAGGATGTCATCCAGGAATTCATCGCGGTAATCCACGTACCAGAAAAGATCATCCGCGTCTCCCTGGACATACAGGTGAACGGAAACAACGTCCACAAGCTCCTTCACCCCCGGGGTGAAAATTTCCTGCATCCAATCCTGCCACCCGGTATGGATCGTGATCCCAGGTGCAACGATCTTCGCCCCGGGATCGCCTTGCAGCACTCCCTGGGCACCAGGCAGTAGGATGGCATCCCGGAACTCCGCCGGGGAACCAGAGAAAAATTCGCCGTCCCCCCCATTGGGTTCGTTCCAGATTCCCCAGTATTCCACCCCCGGGTACCTCTGCACAACTTGTTCCATGAAAGCCTGCCAGTCTTCGGGATTTCGAGGGATAGCGTTCTTCTCCCCGGAATCACTTGCCCAATCAGGGGTTTCCGAAACGCTCAACAAGATGCGAAGCCCTCGCTGCTGCGCGGCTTGAACGCGGTCGTCCACGAAATCCCAGAAACAGAGACCTTGCTCGACCTCCACCAACGCCCAAGAAACACTCAATCGCACCCATTCCATTCCTGCGGCAACGATGGCATCCAAGGTTGGATCATCCGGTAGGTGGGCATTGACACCACACGACAGCGAAAAAACCGTTCCCCCAGGAAGAACGAGGGGTGAACAGGCAACCAAGCTCACCAAAACCAAGCCAACGAAAAAAAGACCTATTTTCTTCAATCGGACCTCCTAAATCTTGGGTAATCCCCGCAAGGAAAATTCTACCATAACGAGAAAAAAAAGGAAAGATATCTTTTCCACAACTTTGGCGGAAAAATTACCCGGTTTTGCCCCTTTATATATGTTATAATTTCTTAATCGCCGAAGCTCCCGCCCCAATTCCCCCTTTTCGGTAAAAATGAAGGAGGCATTTGCATGAGAAAAGTTGTTTGGGTTGCGTTGATGGTATTGCTCTCCGTGGCGTTGTTCGCCAACCTGGTGGTGTATTCCAGCGTGGACGAAGCCAACGCCCGGAAGATCTTGAACGCGTTTGAAGCGGAAACGGGCATCAAGGTGGATTTCGTGTTCCTTTCCTCTGGCCCCGCCCTTGCACGGATCGAAGCGGAAGCGTCCAACCCACAAGCTGACGTTTGGTTCGGCGCTCCCATGGCCAACCACATCGTGGCAAAGGATCGCGGACTTACCCAACCTTACAAGACGCTGAGCGTGTACGGCATTTCCAGCACTTTCTTCGACGCGGAAGGCTACTACCACCCCATTTACATGAACCCCCTTGGCGTGGGTATCAACACGCAAGTATTCGAAATGCTCAAGGCCGATTACCCGGTTTCCTGGCAAGACCTGCTTTCCCCCGCCTTTAACCGCATGATCCAGTACCCAAACCCGCAGTCTTCCGGAACAGCCTACGCGCTGCTCACCGGGCTGATCGAAATTTACGGTGAAGAGGGGGCCATCGCGTTCCTCCGCGATATGGCTCCAAACATCCAAACCTACACCCAAAGCGGAACCGGACCTTCCAAGGCCGTCGGACCCGGGCAAGTGGCCATGGGAATCCAGTTTACCCCCGCGTTCTTCCAGTTCATGGAAGAGGGCTACCCCGTGAAGGTCGTCTTCCCGGAAGAAGGCGTGCCCTACGAGATCGCCAGCGTGTCGATCATCAAGGGTGCCAAGAACCTGAGCGATGCCAAGAAACTGGTTGATTGGGTGACATCCAAGGCCGGCCAACAGCAAGTGGTCAGCCAGAAGACGTTCTTCTACCCCATCCGTTCCGACGTGGACTTCGGTGCGCTGCAACCCCTTTCCACCATCAAGCTTCTTTCGGTGGACGAGCAATGGGCGGCAGAAAACAAGACCCGACTCGTGGAACGCTGGGTTAACGAGGTTCTTCCCTACTAAATCTTCCATTTTCGTTGCGGGAACAGGATGCCCGGGGAGTCTCGGGCATCCTTCCCTTTCCGGGAGGGGTGCACGTGGTGTTGAAAGCCGAAGAAACGAAGAATCGCCTGAAAAACTTGCTCAAGGACCCGCTGCTGCTGTTTACCATCCTGGTGATATTCGCCTCGATTGCCATTTTCATCCTGTTTCCCCTCTTCAAGGTGTTCGCGGTGAGTTTAACCGACCGGGCAGGGAATTTCAGCATGGACGCATACCAAAGTGCACTGCAAAACCGGTACATGCGCCAAGGTTTTTTCAATAGCCTTTTGGTTGCAGGGCTTACAGCGTTATTTGGCATGCTGGTGGGCTACCTTTTCGCCTACACGGTGAACCGCACCGATATCCCGCTCAAGGGGTTTTTCCGCACGGTGGCGGTTCTTCCCATCGTCTTCCCACCGTTCATCGGGGCACTCTCATTCATCATGTTATTTGGCTTCAACGGGCTGATCACCGCGGGCATCTTTGGCTACCGCAATTTCCCGGTGTACGGTCTTTGGGGACTGATGATCGTGCAGGTGGTGTCGTTCTTCCCGGTGGCGTTCATCACGCTCGATGGTGTGATCGGAACCATCAGCCCCACGCTGGAAGACGCCGCGTTCAACCTCGGGGCAAACCGTTTCCAAGCATTCCGAAAGGTCATCCTCCCCATGTCCATCCCGGGTATCGCCAGCACGATGCTGGTGCTGTTCATTGAGTCCCTGGCGGACTTTGGGAACCCCTTGATCCTTGCGGGAAGCAAGTTCCCCGTTCTTTCCGTGCAGGCGTACCTGCAAATCACCGGGATGTACGACACGCGGGGAGGAGCGGCACTGGCGATCTGGCTGCTGTTGCCTTCGATCATCGTGTTCATCCTGCAGAAGTACTGGGTGGGGAAGAAGAAGTACATCACGGTCACCGGAAAACCCACCACATCGGTGCTCAAGAGCGTGAACAAGCCCGTGAAATGGATCCTCTTCGCCGGGTGCATGTTCTTCGCGGTGTTCATCCTCACCATTTACGCCACGATTTTCTGGGGGGCCTTCGTGAAAGCCTGGGGCATGAACAACACCCTCACCCTGGAGAACTTCAAGTACGTGTTCGACGTGGGGCTTGGAGCCATCCTCGACACGCTCACCATCGCACTCACGTCCACCCCCATTTCCGCGCTGCTGGGCATGGTCATCGCCTTCTTGCTGGTGCGCAAGGTCTTCCCGGGCAGGAAACTACTGGAATTCAGCTCGCTGCTGAGCTTCGCCGTGCCCGGGACGGTGATCGGGATCGGCTACATCCTGGCGTTCAACAACCCACCGTTCCTGCTCACCGGAACGCTTGCCATCCTCGTGTTCAACTTCGTGTTCCGCTACATGCCCGTGGGCATTCAATCCGGGGTGGCGCTACTCAACCAAGTGGACCCTGCGATCGAAGAGGCCGCGTACACCCTCGGAGCGGACAACCGCCAGGTGTTTTCCCGGGTGACGTTGCCATTGATCGTTCCAGCCTTCTTTTCCGCGCTGGTGTTCGCTTTCGTTCGGGCCATGACCGCGATCAGCGCGGCGATTTTCCTCGTGTCGGCCCGCTGGAACCTCGTTACGGTGCAAATCCTGAGCCAGAGCGATTCGGGGCGGTTGTCGGAAGCCTGCGCCTTTTCGGTGATCTTGATCGCGATGATTTTGATGTTCATCTTCCTGCTGAAGCTCTTCTTGAAGAACCGCATCAGCCTGTCGCAAAACCAAGTCGTGTAGATCGGAGGGAGAAAAATGAGTCTTGTGCTGAACCATGTTCGAAAAGTATTTTCTGCCTACGGGGGAGAAACCGTGGCCGTGGACGATTTCTACCAGGAAATCCAACCCGGTCAACTGGTAACCCTTCTGGGACCCTCCGGTTGCGGCAAAACCACCACGCTGCGCATCATCGCGGGCTTCGAGATCCCCACCTCCGGGCGCGTGCTGTTGGAGGAAAAGGATGTCACCAACCTGCCACCCAACCGGCGCAACGTCTCCATGGTGTTCCAGAGCTACGCGCTTTTTCCCCACCTGAGCGTGCGGGAAAACGTGGCGTTCGGGCTCAAGCTCAAGAAAATGAACCGGGGAAAGATGCAACAGAAGATGCAGCAAATGGTGGAACTGGTAGGGCTGAAAGGCCTGGAAAACCGGAGGCCGGACCAGCTTTCGGGGGGACAGCAGCAACGCGTTGCCCTTGCGCGCAGCCTCGTGATGGAACCGGGGGTGCTTTTGTTCGACGAACCCCTTTCCAACCTGGATGCAAAGCTCCGTGAATCCATGCGCCTGGAAATCCGCCGTATCCAGCAGGAAGTGCAGATCACCAGCGTGTACGTCACCCATGACCAGGTGGAAGCCATGAGCATTTCCGACATCATCGTGGTGATGAACCAGGGGAAGATCATGCAGATCGGCTCTCCCTACGAGATCTACGCCCGCCCCCAAAACGCATTCGTGGCTGACTTCATCGGCCGGGTAAATTTCCTGGAGGGCAAGCTCACATCCAATCAAAACGGTGTGGCACATGTTGCCGTTCCCTCGCTTGATCTTTCCATCGTGGGGCATTGCTCCCCGGGGCTACAAGAAGGTCAGGCAGTGAAGGTAGTACTTCGCCCGGAATCTCTCTCCGAGGAAAAGCGAAGCAGGGAAAACAGCCTGACGGGGAAAATCGAGAAGTTCGTGTTCCTGGGATCGAGCGTGGAATACGAGTTGCGCCTTCCCGACGGAGAACTGTTCAACGCCGTGACGTTCAACCCCGTGGAGCAGAAACTTCCCACGGTAGGAAAAGACGTGCAACTCCACTTCTCCACCCAAAGCGCCTGGGTCATCCCCGCATAACCAACCCTTGGGACCGCCGCACCCCAGTGCGGCTCACTTCCGGAACCAAAAGCAGCGCGCACTACCGCACCTCCAGGAAGTAACCGTTTTCGGGGAAAGGCCCCCTGCTTTCTCCAGTCCCCAGCCCTTTTCGCATAGCAATCCCTTTTCACCCACCTCGCCATCCGCCCCGATAAAGATCCGCACTGGGGTGCGGCGGTCCCAGGAAAACCATGTGGGGGATACCCCGCAGTTTTCCATTCCTATTTCCCTGGGTAAAGCGGGAACTTTGGGACCGCCGCACCCCAGTGCGGCTCACTTCCGGAACCAAAAGCAGCGCGCACTACCGCACCTCCAGGAAGTAACCGTTTTCGGGGAAAGGCCCCCTGCTTTCTCCAGTCCCCAGCCCTTTTCGCATAGCAATCCCTTTTCACCCACCTCGCCATCCGCCCCGATAAAGATCCGCACTGGGGTGCGGCGGTCCCAGGAAAACCATGTGGGGGATACCCCGCAGTTTTCCATTCCTATTTCCCTGGGTAAAGCGGGAACTTTGGGACCGCCGCACCCCAGTGCGGCTCACTTCCGGAACGTAAAGCAGCGCGCACTACCGCACCTTCAGGAAGGAACCGTTTTCGGGGAAATGCACGCTACCTCCCCCAGTTCCCAGCACTTTTCGCATAGCAGCCCCTTTCACCCTCCTCGCTTCCCGCCCCGAATCGAGAAGGAGGCTATCCAATTTATGGGTAGCCTCCTTCTCGATACCTTAGCCTTGAAAATCTATCCTTTTGCAGAGTTTACGCTTTTCCCAGGGCAAGGCTATTCTCTTCCCCCCTAAGCATGTCGGAAGCGATCCGTCCTAAATCTTGGAAGAACGTTTCCCTGTTCGGTGGTTGTTGCCATTGCACTTTTTCAAAAAAGGAGACGGGAAACCCTTTCAAAATGCTGGCCGATTCCTCCGGCGTGACATCCATGTCCTTTTGCTTGCCTGGACAAACCGCTGCTTCCAGCAAAAGGAACTGTTCTTGGCAATGATCCAGGTATCCGCCACATCTTTGGGTTCGTACCGCCCCAACGCGGTCAGCTTGTTCACGAGGATGTTTTCCAGGGCATCAAAGGGTTCCACATCCCCGTACCCCCATCGCGGGAAAAACCCGTGTCGAGCCCTTTCAGCATCGAGATGATCCCATCTTGAAAAGGGTAAAGCTTTTCCACGTAGTATGCTTTTTGCATTGGCAAAGTTTTCTCGCCTTCTTTGGGAACGAAGTTTTTGCAAGCGCTCCGCAGTCAACAGGTCCAGAAGCGTTTCCAGCGGGATCAGCTGGATCAAATCGAACCAGTGCAAGGTATCCAAGATAC
>DAOPKN010000011.1:0-67199 GCA_035391225.1 Thermotogota bacterium | reverse complement strand
CAAAACCCTGGGCAAACACGGGGGTTTGCCCCTACAGTTCCTTTCACGTTCCTGCCCTTGGGTACGCCGCACCCCAGTGCGGCTCCTTTTTTTTCGGGACGCAGGTCCAAACAGCCGCAGTGGGTTGCGGCGGTCCCACTTTGGCTTCGAATACCGGTGTGGTACAATTACAGGAAAACCCGTGGGGAGGGATAGCATTGAAAAAATGGATCGTTTTGGTCGCCTGCTTGGTGCTTTCGGTGATGGCATTTGCGGAGTTTTCGCTGGGCGTGATCGCGGGGGATCCCAGTGGGCTTTCGGCGCGCTTGGGTGTGAGCCGCAACGTGTCGCTGGATCTTGCGGCGGCGTATTCTTTCCTTTGGGGATTGAAGGGGTTCCACGTGCATGCCGATTTCGTGTACGTTGACCCCGATCTTTTCCGCATCCAGAACACGCGTATTCCGGTGTACCTGGGAGGGGGTGTGCGCTACGTGGGGTCCGGTGCGGGCGGGGATTACCTGGTGAGCGTGCGGGTTCCCGTGGGGATGATGCTTCCCTTCTACATCCAGCGCGCACCCTTCGAGTTTTTCCTCGAGCTCGCTCCTACCGTGGACTTGCTGCCGCAAACGGGGTTCACCGTTTCCTTCGGCATCGGGGTGCGCTACCGGTTTTAGCACGTGGAGAATGGGGAGGTTTTTTGCCAATGAATCGGGTTATTTTTCGCAGGTTTCTTGTTTTCTATTTTTTGGGAGCCGCAGCCATCCTTTCGTTCGCGGTTCCAAGGGTTGCGGTTTCGATCGTGCCACAGCAGACGTTCGTGAACATGGTCGCCGGAGACGACGTGGATGTGCTGGTGTTGATTCCACCAGGCTACAGCCCGGAAAACTACGCGCCCCGCCCGAAGGATCTCGTGGCGCTGGATGGTGCCTCGTTGTATTTCACCATCGCTGTTCCGGCGGAAACGAGTGGCATCCTTCCCCGGGTGCAACGGCTTTTCCCGGAGCTGGAGATTGTGCCGCTTTGGCAACGCGTGGACGAGAAAATCCCACCCCGGGAGTTTTCGCCCGGTCAACGTGACCCGCATATCTGGCTTTCCATCCCGCGGGTCCAATACATGCTGGATTCCATTGCCCAAGAGTTGGGCGAGTTGGTTCCCGCTAAGGCACAAGCTTTCCGGGAAAACGCCCAAAAGGCAAAGCAAGGTCTGGACCAGCTGGACCAGCAGATACGGGCCATGCTCCAACCGGTACAGAACAAGGCTTTCCTGGTTTTCCACCCTTCGTTCGGCTACTTCGCCCAAGAGTACGGGTTGACCATGATCGCCATCCAGCAGGAGGGGAAGGATGCCACCCCGAAGAAGATGGCGCAGATCATCGACGAGGCCCGGTCTTTGGGGATCCAGGTGGTGTTCTACCAGGCCGAGATCGATTCCCGGCAGAGCGAGGCCATTGCCACGGAACTCGGGGGAACCACGGTGCAGTTGGACCCGCTGGCTCCCGACTTCGTGGAAAACTTGCGGACCATGGCCCAAACCTTCGTGCAAGTATTGTCCAAGGAACCGTGAAACCATGGAGCAAAATCTCGCGATCGAGTTGCAAGGTGTGTGGGTGTACTACGGGGACCAACTCGCGTTGGAGGATGTGCACCTGAAGGTGAAGCCCTTGGAGATGCTGAGCATCATCGGGCCCAACGGCGCGGGCAAGAGCACGTTGATCAAGGTTTTGCTGGGATTGGTGCATCCCCGGCGCGGCAGCGTCCGCATACTCGGAAAACCCGTTTCCACCGCGCGCAAGGAGCAACTCATGGGCTACGTGCCCCAAAACACCCGTTTCGAGAGGAGTTTCCCCATCCGGGTGTTGGACGTTGTGCTCAGCGGAAGAATGGGGGGGAAGATGCCCCTGTTTCACCATTTCACGCCAGCAGACCGCGAGCAGGCCACCATGGCATTGGAAAAGGTGGAAATGGTGGACCACCTCACCAAGCAGGTGAGCGAGCTTTCCGGGGGGCAGTTGCAGCGGGTACTGATCGCGCGTGCCCTGGTTTCGCACCCCAAGATCCTGTTGATGGATGAACCCACCGCAAGCCTGGATTCCTCCGCGCGTGAAGGGATTTTTTCGCTGTTGGAATCGTTGCACGAGCAGGTGACGATCGTGGTGGTGACGCATGATTTGAGTGCCATTTCCACCTACTTCGAGAGCATCGCATGCCTCAACCGCACGCTGCATTACCACGGGGGGAAGGAGCTTTCCCAGGGTGTGGTGGACGCAACCTACGGCTGTCCGGTGGACCTGATCGCGCACGGTGTTTCGCATCGTGTTCTATCGCACCACCCCCACTCTTCCCCGGTGCAGGATGGAGGCGAAAAGCATGTTTGAAGCCTTGTTTTCCTACGGTTTCTTGCAGAACGCCTTCTGGTCGGTTTTGCTGGCAAGCGTGGTGTGTGGTATCGTCGGCACCATCATCATCCAGAAGCACTGGGTGATGATGAGTGGTGGCATTGCCCACACCGCTTTCGGGGGAATTGGCATGGGGTACTTCTTCGGCTTTGAACCCATCCTGGGGGCATTGCTCTTCGCGTCGGGCTCGTCGGTGGCCATCGCGGCGATCAAGCGCCACACCAACACCGGCACCGATACGTTGGTCGGCATGTTGTGGGCTTTGGGCATGGCCGCGGGGATCCTGTTCATTTCCTTCACACCAGGGTATCCCCCCGACATGGCGTCTTACCTGTTCGGTGATATCCTCACCGTGACCCCAACCGACCTGTGGATGATGTTGGTGCTGGCTTCCTTCGTGGTGGTTTCCATCTTTTCGTTTTTCAACATGTGGAAGAGTTTCCTGTTCGACGAGGAATACGCCTTCGTTTCGGGGCTCCCCACGGCGTTCCTGGAGTACTTCCTGTTTTTCCTCGTGGCGCTCACGGTGATCGTGCTCATCCGCGTGGTGGGAATCATCCTGGTGATCGCCATGCTCACCGCGCCTTCCGCCATCGCGGGGCTTTTTTCCAAGGATCTCCGCCTTACCATGGTGCTCGCGGGTGGAATCGGCATGGTGGGAGGCATCGCGGGGCTTTGGCTTTCCTACACGTTTGACCTGGCTTCCGGCGCGACGATTATCCTGCTTCTCGGGGGAGGGTACTTCGTTTCGGTTCTGCTCCATTCGCTGGGGAAGAAACTGGCAGAACAAACCAAAACACGAGGTGAGAAAAATGGCCATCATCGCGCGTCGCTACGACCGTGAGAAAGACTACGAAAGAGTGGGGCAGTTCCTGGTGGACACCTACCACCCGGGGAAGTTTCCCAACTGGCTGCAACCCCGCTGGGAATACATGCACTACCATCCCATCACGCAGGCACAGCATTTCCCTCGCATCGGGCTGTGGGAAGACGCGGGCAAAATCGTGGGCATGGCAAACTACGAGCATTCCCCCGGGTGGGCCTACTTCGCGCTACACCCGGGGTACCCACGGCTCAAGCCGCAGTTGCTCGAATACGCGATGGAGAACCTGCGAGGAGAGGACAAGGGAAGACAGGTGCTGCGGTTGTTCATCAACGATTTCGACGGGGAAATGAACAAGCTCGTGGAGGAAGCTGGCTTCGAGCTGGACGAGGGCTACCGGGACACGGTTTCCATCCTACCCATCCCCAACCCTTTCCCGGAGATTTCCCTGCCTGAGGGGTTCAAGTTGCAGAGCCTTGCGGAGGAAAACGACCTGTACAAGGCAGACCGTGCGCTGTACCGTGGATTTGACCATCCGGGCGAGCCACCGGAAGACGGCGTGGAGGGACGGGCTTTCATGCAGTCGGCTCCCAACTTCCAACTCGACCTGAACCTCGTGGTCAAGGCTCCGTCGGGGGATTTCGTGAGCTACGCGGGGATTTGGGTGGAACCCGTGCACAAGGTTGCCTACGTGGAACCCGTCGCCACCGACCCGGATTTCCGGAGGATGGGATTGGGCAAAGCCGCGGTGATGGAAAGCATTCGGCGCGCAGGGCAAAAGGGCGCGACCGTTGCCTACGTGGGTTCCGAGCAGCCTTTTTACCGCAACATGGGTTTTCAAACCTTGTACCACATGCCGCAATGGGTGAAATGGTTCGACTAAGCCCTTAGCGCAACGTTTCCAACTCCTCCCGGGCCAGTTGCTGCATGACCCGGGATTCTTCCGTCCAGTCGGGGTGCAACGCTGCATGCACCACGAACTCGAGTAGAGGGATGGCCTTTTCCGGTCGCTTCTGTTCCAGGTACAGCAATGCCAGGTCGTACGAAGCGTTGAGGTATCCCGGTTCGGAGGCAAGGCTACGCAGGTAAAAATCCTCTGCTCGATCCAGGTCTTTCATGGGCCAGGGTGCGTCGCGGTAGCGCATCGCAAGCGCGTACAGTGCCAGGTAGTGTTCGGGCACGAGCTCCAAGGTGCGCTGCAAGTGGAACTCGAAATCTTTCAAAAGCCCCAGCCCGGTCAATCCTTTCAACTCGGCAAGCCTTCCACTGGCAAGGCCCAACGCGTAGTGCGCGGTCGGGTCGCTTTCGTCCACTTCCACGGCCTTATCTCCCGCGGAAACTGCGCGCGTGTACCATTCTTTCCTCTGGCTCTTGGAAAAGTTTCCCCAGTCGGCGTAGCGGAAAAGGCAAGAGGCCAAAACGGTGTACAGCGAGGGATCTTGTGGGCATTGCAGCTCCAGTTGCTGCACAAGATCTTGCATGCGCCCCGCGTCGCGCAGGCTGTTTGCCTGGCGGAACACTTCCCAGGCTTCGGTGGCGTTGTATCCCAGCATCCATCCAACCAGCAAGCAAGCCCAGGAAAGTACCAGGATTTTTCTCATGTTCACCCTTCCTTCTTTGGTGGCGGATTTTGTTTTCCACTCGCGTGGTGCACCACGAATTGGAACACCTTGGTGGGGCTTTTCGTGAGCTCTTCTTCCAGCAAATGGTCCGACTCCGTACCACTGGCATACTTTTCCACCAACAACCGCAGCACTCCGAGCGCTTGTTCAGGGGGTACTTGCTGAACATGTCCGAAAAGCACGATGCTTTGGTAGCGCGTGGACCATGTTTCGGGCCAAGGCGAAGCGGAGGGAACCACCGTGAAGCAAGCCTTGGCGGAAAATGCCAGGTTGCGCAGTTTCTTGCCTTCCCCCGCGCTGTGGAAAAACACCGCCCCCTCGTGGAAAACGTAGTTCAAGGGGATGCCGTAAGGGTAGCCATCTGCACCCACCGTGGAAAGAACGCCGAAAAAGCCGTTCTCAAGGAGGGGGAAAAACGTTTCCGGGTCCATTGTCCGGTCCTTTCTCCGGAGGGGTTCATTCATCCCCATACTCTTTAATAGGACAGGGGTAAGAAGCTGTACCCGTATCCGTCTTTGATCGCCGTGGCTACGTCCAACGAATAGCTTTCCCCCTCCAAGTTGACCTGGGGAAATTCCAGCACGATGGGAAGGAGCACGGTCTGTCGGTTCCTGGGAGACAGTGGAAGCCAGAGATCCTTTTGCACGACCATGCGGTAGGGATCGATTCCCCCGAAGTAAAACTCCTGGAAGCGTTTCTTGTCGGAGGCGGAGATCTCGTAATCGTGGAAATAGTCCACGAAGCCCGCGAAAGCCGGATCCGCTGGGACCCAACCGTAGCGGGGGAGGAAAAACTCCGCCCAGTAATGGGGGCCTTCCACCGAAGGAATCCATTGGAAACCCCCCGTGGTGCGCGCGGGGATTCCCAGCGAACGGCACAGCGCGCAGAAGTACGCGGACTGGCCCAGCGTGTCGCCGAACCCGTTGCGGTGCACGTACAGCGATTCGGGTTGGCGCAGGTTTCCCTCGATATCCAGGGAGTTCAGCGTCATGTGCGGGGTGTCCGAGTACGCGATGCGTTGCACGATGTAGTCGTAGATCTTCTTTGCTTGCAGGTAGGGGTTGGTTTCGTCCCCCACGATGAGCCGTGCCGTTTCCGAAAGGGAGGCATCGAAGACGATGGCGCCGGAGGATGCCGTGTAGCGGAGGAAATCGGGGTCTTGGTCATCGTATTCCCCCACCTTGGCGGCGTCAACCGCGACTTGCTGGCGATAGCTCGTGACCAGCGTTTCGAGGGAGAGTTCCAGGTCGGATGGCAACTGTTCCAGGGGAACCTCGAAGTAGGCAATCCCCAACTCGGCATCGAAGCGGGGTGTGCAACCCAGGAATTCTTCGCCCTGTATCGCAACCAGGCGAACGTCTTTCTGGGAGGCACCCAGGATGGGTTGGGGGAACCAAAGTTGCAACGTACCGGAGGCGGGGAGCTTGTCCCGGGAAACGTGGATCCCCGAACGGAAAAGGAACGTTGTGGGGGACGTGAAGGGGTTGGCGAAGGTGGGATGCAACCCCCAGCGATCGTCTTGGAGGGCGGTGTCCCGGGTGTGTAGGAAGAACAGGCGTGCGCGCACCAACGCGTCGTGGTCCGTGCGGAACAGCTCCCGGTCACGGTAGCGAAGGTTGGGGATCAACCCGCCGAAAAAGAACGTCTTCCCGTCGATTTGCACGGATTCCAAGCGGGGGTTTGCCAGGATCTTGTCCATGGTTTCCTTTTCCATGTGGGGAAAGGAACGTTGCAATTCCTCGTAGAAAAGTTGGACGTCAAGCGGGAATTCTTGTTGGATCTTTTGCATTTCGAAGATGCGGTTTTGTAGTTTCCGCACGGTTTGGGTGTCATCACTGTCGCGCAAGTAGGGGAGTACCTCGGAGTATAGGCGGAGTGCGTCGGAAAAATCTCCCCCACGGTCAGCTTCCACCGCTGCCGAAATCCAGTCGTCGAACGGGCTTTGCCCAAGGAGAAAGGGAAAAACGAAAATGGCGAGGAGCAAAAGACTTACCCATTTCTTTTTCATACGTTGCCTCCCTTGTTTTTGTTCGCTTCCGAAGAATGGTATCACAATTCCCGGGGCAATTCAATTTCTTGGGAAAGCGTTGAATGGCTCGATAATCTTGCATTTTACCGGAAAAAAGGGTATAATCCCAAAGTCAGTGTCTCCTGGTCGCGGAGAGCAATCCCTTGAAAAATCCTCTTTTTTTCATTGACACACTGGATTCAATTTGCTATAATTGCTGATGGACCTAAGGAGAGGCCTTTCGAGTAATCTCCATTACCTTATAGACAACCAAATTTGTAACCAATTTTTTGGAAGGGGGAAGTAAGTTTATGGGTAAAAAGTTTCTGGTATTCGTAGTACTGTGTGTTGCTTCTGTAGGACTGCTCATGGCAGTTAACGCTCCCGTTCAGGACGTGTATAATTTCGATGTGCGGGCGTCGCTGAAAGCTGCTGGTTTGGATGAGGTGCCTGATGCCGTCGAGCTTATCCAGGCAGCTATTGCAATGAATATTGACCCAAGTGTTGCCATTCCCAACTTTGGGAAGCGTTTGTCGGTGGAATGGGATCCCGCAACGCCCATTACCAAGCTTGAGCTTGCTGTCATGGCTGTGAAATTGCTCGGGGCCGAAGAGAGGGCACTGAACCTTTACCCCATCATGTCGCCCACGTTCAGTGACATGCAAACGGAGTTGGAACAGGCCGGCTTCGCGGTCAAGGATTACTACTACCAACGCGCATTTGGCTATGCCGAACTGTACGAGAATTTCCTGCGAAAGGAATATCCTTGCCTTGCTCCGCTGCCGGAAATCGATGACAGTGCGGATGAGCTCGTTGCGGAAGTAGTGGAAACGACCGCGGATGGATACAAGGTTTTTGGTGTTACTTCCAAGGAAGCGGATGCGGCTGATAACGCGCTGCACGAGCAATATGTTTCCCGGCTGGACGTGCTGGAATTCATCGTGCGTCTTGCCCAGGCCAAGCATCCCGAACTGTTCGGAAGCCTTACGGTAAACGAGGAACTCAAGGCTGTCGTGGGTGAAAATCCCAGCCTGGTGGAGTTCTCCGAGAAACTGAGCGAACATCTGCGCACCCTGTACGGTGAAATGCTTCCGGAAAACGTTGGGTTCCTGTATTCCTTCGAATTCTTCTTCTTGACCGACAAGAAGGTAGAAATCGATGATGTGATGCATAACCTCGCGGTTCCCGTTCTTTTCCTCGACACGTTCCGCACCTATCGCAACCGCGCAACCAACGCTCTGGAAGTGCTGGGGCGTTACGGTGACGACCGCGATTTCAAGTACTACAAGCCCGGAACCAATGATGTGGCGAAGGATGCCGATCGCTGGTGGACCGTTGCCCTGTTCGCGAAGATTTTTGCCACCGAAACCGAAAAGGTGGAAAATGGCAAAAGGGCACCCGAACGGATCCTGAACAACGTGCTTGCCTACAACCCCGTGGATACGTTTGCGGGTCAGGTCATGTTCAACGATGTTGCCCTGGTTTCTGGTGAACTGGGCAGCGTGGTTTGCGAGACTTGTGAAGATCCTGCTCTCGGCGCTGATGCCAAGGATCTGGAAGTTGCTTTCCTCAAGTTAGCGGGTAGCGATCAGTACTACGTGATCACGGATATGACCGCTTGGAACAACCGTGCATTCAACCTCAGTGGTGCCGATTTCTCCGCGCAGTTCTGCGATGGCGAAGACGAAGCCGATGACCCAGAGGGTGTTTGCTACACCAAGAAGACGGAAGAGAATTTTGACGTTGACCTGACCTTCGTGGCCAAGGCGACCGTGAAAGAAAACGGAAAACCTGCTCTGGACGTAGACTGGGTCTTCATTCCCGAGGCACAAAAGGAAAAGTATGCACCGTACAAAGTGACATACGGCATGGATATCGAAGATATTGCTGCCATGGTGGATAGCACCTACAGCCTGGAAGTCAGCGAAGTCGCTTTCAACCAGATCTTCATTCCCAACGCGAATGGTTTCCTTGCCCAAAACGAAAATAACATCCTCAACAAACTGGTGTACCACATCGTGTGTGGCCTCAACGAGAACCTGAAGGATTTCCCCGAATACGTGAACGTGGGAAGCCTTCCCGTGAGCAGCCTTGTCAAGGGCGAATCCGTGTTCATGAACTGGACCGTGAAACTCACCGAGGCAGACGACAGCGAACCTTCCGACATCGTCGACATGCTGGTTGCAAAAGACCGTTTGAACCACAGCGACGAAGATCTGACCATCGCTGGTTTGAAGAAGTTCGTGGCTATGTACGACACGGTGATCGATCGTATCGCCGATGACGAAAACAGCCCGATGGTTTCCTACTACCAGAAACTGATCGACTATGCCGCGGAGCACGAAATTCCCGATTCCGCCAAGTTGGTTTCTGTGGTCAAGACCAAGGTTGAGTCGAAGGAATACGAAATGAGCGCTTCTTCTTTCCGCATGATGGAACAAATCCTGGGCCAAGTGCGCGCACTGGAAGTCATGGACAGCGAAGCTGAACTCATGACCGTGAAAGGCTTCGATCGTGTGGCTCCCGAGGGAGAAGGCTCCAACGATCCCGAGTACGCGGTTGCCGGTCTGCGTGAAGAAGTGTGCGGCGAGGAAGAGGATGAGGAAAAGGTTTATTCCGATCCCAAGTTCTGCATCATTTCCGACTGCACGTTCGACCTGGATTCCTGGTTAGTGGCGCTCGATCCTTACGCCAATTACCTGTTCCAGTTCCCCAACAACGCCAAGGTTGTGAAGATGGCTGCAGATATGTCCGTTACCAAGATTGGTGAAAAGGATCTGCTGCAGAAGAACTTCCTTGGATTCCACGGTGTTGCGGTCAACGAGTACGTGATTGCCCGAAGCATTCAACCTGTTTTCGATGCTGCCACGAAGATGTTCTCCGCACCGTTTGAAACCAACCAAGTTATCCTGAGAGCCTACGAAGTAGAATAAGCGACAAGCGCGGCCTGTTAGGAATCCCCTAACAGGCCGCTACTTTTTTTTTTGATCTTCGAAGAGGGGAGAAAAACCATGCCAAGAAAAAAGCACATGATGGTTTGGATTTTTGCTATCGTAGCCCTCGGGGTCCTGCTGTTTCTTTTTCTCTTTCCCGTTAAAACCAATCTCCGAGCGGAAATTGCCAATGCGCAAGATTTTTCGGCAGAGCAGCTTTCTGTTGCGCTTCCCAACTTGGTGCTTTCCATTGCAGGGGAAAATGGTTTTCGCGAGTCGATTGCTTTTGAAAGGGGAACCTGGTTTCTCCAAAAACCCCTTCCACATGGAAATTTCCAGATTTCCCTTGACTTGACCGAGGAAAAGAGCATTTCGGTAAGCGTTCCCCGAAGTACGATTTTGATCCGGAAAAAAGCCCCCGTGGTGGTTTTTCACCTTGCACCTGCAGTGCAAGTCACGGATGTGCGGCTCATTCTGCAAGATGATGGTGTACTGCTGCAAACAGATAATTCCGGTTGGCAGAAGAACCCTCCCCTATCGGTGAAACTCGATGGGAAAGAGATTCCTCTCGAAAACGGGATCCTTTCCTGGCAAGATTTTGACCCATACCTTCACCAGGAGAGTTTTTTGCTGGAAGTGTTCCTCAAGAGATCCTCGGGAACAGACGAGAAAGTGTTTGAGAAAGACTTCAAAAACCCCCGGATTCGCGATGTCACATCGCAAACCCCGGACAACGATCACGTGCAATTCCAAATTGACTTGGCAGAGGGCTTCTATGTTCCGCAAACCCTTGGGATTTTGCGCGATGGTCAAGAAATCCTTACCCAACCTTTCCACGAGGAACCCGTGCTGGTTCCCGTTTCTGAATTTGAAAACTTGCAGGGAGAAGAATCCAATCCCCTTGAAATACCCCTTGACTTCCAATTGCGTGTGGCTGGCAGGGTAATCGATACCAAGAAAGTACCCCTGTCCTTGTGGAAGTACCGTGTTCAGCTTCGTTTCCCCTTCCTGTTGGAATCCATTCCCCTGGAAGAGCTTTCGCTCAATATCGAGGCGCAACAAATCGTGGATTGGCAACAAGAGGATGACACCACCCTGGTTTTTTCCGTTCTCTCCGCACGCAGGATGGAGAAAATGAACCTGGAGGTTGCCCTCTTGGGTCAAAGTTACTTCAAGAAGGGAATCGCTGTGGATCCTTTTGCCCCGCATGTCGTGGTTTGGCTCCCCGGACTGGTTCCTATTCAAAACCTCAAGGGAACCGTGGGTTCCGACAACGATGTTACCGTGAGTTGGTCATTGGAAAAGGTCTTGGAAGAAGGGGTTGCACCCCAATTCTACGAAATTTTCCAAGATGACGTGCTTGCGGCCACGACCACGGCTACCTCCTTTTCCTTGGCCTACTCGCCGCAGAAGATGAGCATAAGGGTTCGCCCCGTATACTTCGGGAGAATACGTGGGGATTCACTGGAAATCGAAAAGCCACAGCTTCCAAGGATGGTTTTGGAGATCCCGCAAGAGGTGTATTCGAGTACCATCCCCATCCGTTTTTCGGGGAACGCCTCGGTGAGTGTGACGGTGGAATACCTTCTCCAAGAATACCTGGTGTCGGGCGATTCTTCCACCAACGCATGGCTTCCCTTGGAGAGTGAATGGCAAGTCATTCCCGGATGGGCCGGAAAGGATCTCGAAACGGGGCCTGCTTTTTCCGGTGACGGGGAAATCCCGATTCCGGGGTTCCTGTTGGAGCGGTACCCAAACGACCTCCTCTCGATCCGTGGAAAGATCCGCATGGTGGATTTCTGGAACCAGGTGGTGGAATATCCCTTTGAAGTCTCCCGGTTCTCTCCCCCAAAGGTGAAGTTCAGCAGGATGCGATTGATCGATCAGCTGCTGCACGTGGAGTGGAAGAAGGATTCTCCGGAAAGCCGTGATTACGAGAGTTTCTTCCTGTCGTTCCTGGGAGAGAGCGGTTTCTCCAAAACATTCGCCTCCACTTCCACGAGCTTGCAAATCGATCTTTCCCAGCTTCCCAAAGAGAATTACTCCCTGATTTTGGGGTCGTACTGGCTTCCCGACAAGTACGTGGAACTGGACCAGATGGATTTCGTGTTCCAAAGCCAGGACTTCTCGAGTTTCGTGGATTTGGCACTGCAGCAAGAGGAAGAACAGTGGAAGTTAACGTACACCGTGAAGAAAAACCAAGGCTTCCAGCAAATCTGGTTCCGAATCTCCGAGAAATTCGGGGAAGAAACCCGTGTGATCTTGGAAAACACGTCGCAACACTTAAACGACTCTTTTTCCTGGCCTTCTCGCCCGGGGGCCATTTTCCAAGTGGAAAGCCGGGTGTATTTTTCCTATACCAATGAATACGGAATCCCGGTCGAGACGGTTCTGTCCAACGAGCAATCACAGCAAGAACCTCCCAACCTGGGGGGGATCTTGGAAGCGTACCAAATCAGTGACAAGGGCCTTCGCTTGGTAGCATACGACGATTTTCCAGGCATCGTGTATTCTTGGAGCATCGTTACCGATGATCCAATGGCAAACCCCAACGTGTACCGCATCGAAACCACCACCCATCCCAAGAAGGACGTGTATTTCAACCTTGCTCCGGGACCGTTGGAAGGGAAGATAACCGTAACCCTTTTCGAAAAGCATGTTCCTACCGGAGCGACTGCAACGCATACCGTTGAGATTTTCACCGCACAGGCAGAAAAATACCTTTTCGAGGATGTTCCCGAAAACGTGTCGATGGAATGGAAAGGCTTGCGAAATGCATTCCTGTCACGGAACATAAAAGTTGGACGTTTCGGTGCGCTGAGGATCGCGGATTCTACCATTTTTGTGGCACCTGGAGTGGGGATCTCCACGAATTTTGGGGAACTCACCCTGGAAAATGCGCGTTTCACGGTTTTGCAAGTGCCCAATCGCGACGTGTTCTGGGGAGGAATCGTGGCGTACGCGGGGAAGGTGAACATCAAGGACAGTAGCCTTTCCGGTGGGAAGCTTCTTTTGGATTCGTTCAGCGCAGATGTGAAAGTCTCCGGAACGGTTTTCAAGCAATCCATCCAGGGGATCAACATCCAAAAAGGCAGCCTCGATGTGGGTGCTTACTCCGTGTTTGATACCCTGCAGCTGGGGGTTTCCGTGAATCAGGGCGAACTGAAAATAGCCGAAACCGAAATGAAGAACGTAGCACGTGGGGTCGTTTTGAACTATGCGCGAGACGTTTCGCTGGAGAACGTGTGGATGGAAAACGTCTCCCAGTCCTGTATCTCTTCGCGGGGTGTTCCCTCCTTGAAGGTGGTGGATTCCACTTTCAGCGGTAAGGAGAAACGTGTTTCCACGGCATTCGATTTCCGGGATTCCGAAGTGTTCTTCTCGGATGTCGAGGCGGAGAAACTGGACGTCGGTTTGGTCTTGTCGAATAGCGAATTTTCCGCGGAACGTTTTTCCATGCGGGACGTCATTACCGGGATCCACCAGGAATATTCCTGGATGGATTTGCAAGAGTGCTCGATAACCGCTCGCAATACGGGGATCCGGGCAATAACCTCGCCTTTTGCCGAACCCCGGGTTGCCCTGGATATCTTGGATGACGAGGGAAAACCGTTGCAGTACGTAGCAGAAGTGGATAATAGCCTTGTTTCCGCGGGAACCCTGGAGGCACCGGGAACTGCGGTGGAAATCCTACGCGGAAATTATTCCTTGTTGTTCCGCAACTCGGAGATTGAAGGAAAAACATACGGGGGAGGGTATTACACATCCATCAATGGTGTGCCCCAAAAAATGGGAAATGTTGTCATTCGATAAAGGAGTGGTTTTGTGCGGGGAAAAGGGTTACTGATCGCATTTCTATCGTTCTTTTTCGTTTTTGCAGGAGCACAATGGAGGATTCAGGATCTGGATGTTTCCTTCTTTCCCCGCGTTTCTTTTTCCTTGGAAGGCGAGTTGCTTGCCGAAAACGAATTCCAGCTGGAAGAGGACGGCAAGCTCGTTGCGTCCCCCGTGCGGTTTACCGCTTTGGAACAGGAAGAGCAGAAACCGTTGGACGTTGTTTTCGTGGTCGATCTTTCGTACAGCATGCGCCAGGAGCTGCAAGTACTATCCCTCGAACTGCAAAAAGTCATGGATTTCTTCGTGGAGCGGGAGGTCAATGCCCGGTTGGGGTGGGTAGGCTTTTCCGACACCATCCAACAGGTGTTCGACCCGTTCAGCGATCCAAACGAATCGGGAAAAGACCCGGAGAAGTTCAAGTTGGCCATCCAGAATTTCAGCGGACAAACGTTTGGTGGCGCCGAAGAATGCCAAATGCGCGCGCTGCAGGTGGGTGCGGAATTCCTGTTCCGCGAGAATTCCGAGCGTATCATCGTTTTGCTGACCGATGAAGACACTACGGATAATGCCACCGAAAACACGGCGGTATTCCAGCGGCTTCTTCCGCTCCTGGAGCGTCAGAAGATTCGGGTTTTTTCCATCATATCCGAGATCGAACCCGATCCGTTGTACGAACAATTGGCCAAGGAAACAGGTGGAGAGCAGTTCTTGTTTTACCCGGATCTCTCCCTGGAAGATCAGTATAGCGCGTTTGAGGGCAAGGTTTCGATCCACCAGGCGTTGCAAACCTTTTTTTCGGGGCTTTTTTCCGTGATTCCGATGCGGTACCGCGTGGTTTTCGATTCGCAGTCGCTTCCGGGCATGCCACATACCCTTTCCGTTTCTTCCCCTGGAAGTTCTTCGGCAAGCGTTTCCTACACGGTTTCCCCCAGCCCACAGGTTTCGGGTATCATCGGTGTGGACAAGAGTTCGTTTCCCGTCGTGCGCCTTTCCTACACCCCTCCGGACCCGGTGCAGGTTTTCGGGGTAGACCAAGGGATGTCGCACCTTGCCTTGAACCTTTCGCCCGTTCCCGTGACGGAGACCCCGGGAAAACTGGACGTTGTTTTCTTCTTCGATTTGAATCGTACCACGCAAGAGGAGCGCCAACTCCTCATGAGCACCTTGCGCAAGTTTGATTCCTACTGCCGATCCAAGGATATGGACCTTCGCTTGGGGTTCCTGTTGGTGACCAGCGCGGGAATCGCTTACTCCGACCTTTCGGTGGATACGGACCGGGTACTCGGTGAAATCCAGAAGAAGGTTCAGAACAACCAAAGCAAATGGGACCTTTCCCTGGCTTTCGAGGAAATCGCGCAGTACCATTTTCGCCCGAACGTACCTGGTTTCGTGGTCTTCTTTTCCGATGCGTCTTCCGAGAAATTGGCGGAGAAATTCACCTTTTCGTCGCGTGACCCCTGGACAGTGGCACGGGGGATGATGAAGCGGAACTTGTCATGGGTTTCCCTTTCCCATTTTGAACCGCACCTTTCCTACTTGGATTTCCTGTTGCCGGGATTCTCGATGAGTCCGGAGGAAATGGAGCCTTACCTGTTGCTGGACGCGGCCTTTGAAAAGATTCTGAATGCCAAAAGCGTGGAATTTGATTTCTCGCGGCAAATGGAATGGGAAAACCAACCTTGCTTAACCTTCCTTCTCAATGACACCCTGCAATACTCCTATACGTTCTTTGATTCGTACGCAAGGAATTTCTTGGCCAACGTGCAGATCAGCACCGTTACGGCGAATCCCCCGATCGTAGAACCCCGGGGAAAGGTCCTGTTGCGGTGTTCCGTGTACCCAGAAACGGGCCTGGAATTTGCTTGGGAATGCGAGCACGGGCGCTTCGAGGGCAATGCCCAGGGGCCAGAGGTGGTTTGGGTGGCTCCCGAAGAACCGGGTTCCTACTCCATCCAAGTGTCCGTGTCCAACCAGATCCTGACGATACCGGGGCAAGTCGTGGTGGAAGTCTACGATCTCCTTCAGGAGCCTTGTCCATGATCTCTTCCAACCCTCGGAAATTTGGGTTCCTTTCCCTGTGGCTGCTGTTGGTGAGCGCAACAGGGAGCCTCTTTGGGTTCCTTTCCGTGGAGGAAATCCAGTACCAGGGCTTTCCACAGAGTTACTTGTCCCTTGTCACCGATGCCACCCTCTCTCTCGAAGACATTTCCCTATGGGAAGATGGTGTACCCGTGGAGGTCACGTACTGGGAATCGCGCGAGTACAAATCCTTCGAATCGATGGAAGTGATTCTGGTCTTGGACAACTCGTTGAGTATGAAAGATCGGGTTGAACCGATTTTGGAAGCTTTCGAAGGTTTCTTGCAAACCCAGGTTTCCGCGGTGCGGCCTTCGCGCTTTGCGGTTGTGGGGTTTTCGGACCTTATCAACACGGTGTGGAAGTTCCAGGATGGTTCGTATTTTACCCGGGACAGCGAGATCCTTTTGGGAGCCATTCGTGATGTCATCCAGTATCGAAGCTCGCGTTCTCCGAAGCCTCTTGAAGTGCTTGACTGGATTTGGCGGAACTTGGATTATTCCGCGGATGCCCTGAAACTCGTGTTGTTTTTTTCCGACGAGTGTCCTCCCATTGAGCAATTGAATGGAGTGCTCTTCCAGAGCGTGCTGGAAAACTACCGGAACTCACGTATGAAGTGTTATATCTTTTACGACCTGGATGGACCTTCCTTCTACGGGAAAGCCTACCAGTTGATGGCGCAAGGTACGGGTGGGGAGCTGTTGGATCTTGCCAAGGTCTCCGAGGAACTGGGAAAACCGTTCTTGTGGAACCAAAACGTGGTGAAAACGCGCGTCATGGCTTGGTTCCAATCGCACATCCCTTTCGTGGACGGCGCAGAACACACCATTGGTTTGCAGCTGGGAAGAAGGGGAGGGATGCTGGAATTTCCTTTTCATTTCCCGGAGGCTTGGATCAGTCCCAGGGTGTCGACAGTCGTGGCCAATCCCCCGAGGGTACAGGTTGGGCAACGTACCTGTATTTCGTACGATGTCTTCCCCGTGGAGAGCCTACTGAAAGTCGAAATCGAGCTACCTCCCGGTGCTCGGTTGGTGGAGGAAGATGGCACAAATTCTTTCCTGGTGGAGATGGGATGCTTGCCCGGGGTGTATGCCATTCCACTTTCTTTCCAAACCAAAAACGGAACACGCTATGCGCAGGTCGTGGTCGAAGTCGAGTAAATGGTTGAATGAGGGTGTAAGGAGGAAAAGGTATGGGAAGCCGTAGGAAAATACTCCTGGAGGGGTTGTTTTTTTTGTGTTTTGTGGGTTTTCTGCTTGGAGGGACGCCCTTAGGTGTTGCCGTAGAAGATTTTCTGCCCGAAGAGAATGACCCGTTATGGGCTCCGCTCCCGCGGGCCACTTCTTGGTTGGGTCCGGTGCAGAGTGTTTTTCAAGCTTCCGCGCAAATTTCCCCGTTTTTCGGGGAATGGGTTACGGAGCCCGAAATTCCGGGACATTTTTGGAAGTACAACGAAAAGGGGTTGCTTGTGGAAGAACGTGCGTACGTTCCCTCCGAAGAACCTGCTTTTTTTCAAGTCCTGTATACGTATGGGGAAGATTCCCGAATGATCCGCAGCGCTTCTTTTGACGTCGAGAAGACCCTAATCCGAGGCGAAGAACGGGAATTCGATGCAAAGGGAAGATTGGTCGAGAGGAGGGAGTATTCCGGGGAGAAGCTGGAAAACACCCTTCTTTTTTCCTACGATGCGCAAGGGAATTTGCTGCGCTTCGAAAAAAGAGATGCTGCGGGTGATCTTGTGGCGAGCGTCGTCAATGCCTATTCCCCTGCTGATGCAAGCGAAGAAGGCCAAGACACTTTCCTCCGATTCCAGGAGAAGTACAACGCGCTGGGATTGGAAAGCAAAAAAGAATTCGATCACCAGGGCCGGCTGCTTTCCGAAGAGCTCTTCGCACCATCGGGCCTCTCCGTTCGGAAAACTTTCCGTTTCCAAGGGGCGATGCTCGTGGAGGAACGGGAATTCGATTTCTCCGGCGGGCAGGTTTCCGCGGAGATACGCGAATACACCCCCACGGGAAAGCTTCAAACCACATCCGTTTTTGGAAAAGAGGGCGAACTCTTGTACACCGAGTCGTTTGCCTACCAGCAATTGGACTTGCTGGAACGCCACGTGGCACGGGACGGTGCGGGAAAAATCCTTTGGATGGTGCGCTGGACCTACGACCAAGAGGGAAACATGGGCGTGAAAACGCGGTACAATGGGGATGGGGACCCCTTCGAGCAGGAAAAGCGAAGCTACGATCCGCAAGGCCGCTTGGTATCCCTTGACTTCTTTCGCCGGAATGCCACCCTTCCCGAGCAGGAACAGTTCGTTCTCGTGAAGCAACTGCAGCGCAAGTACTCCGAGGGCCCTGATTTCAAAGAGGTGAGCGAGACAATGGTTCTCTTCGACGATAAGGGTGCCAAAACGGATGAATCCAGCGAGCGCATTCGCACTGACGGCCAAGGTCGCGTGGTCGAGGAGGAAACCCAAGTCACCAGCGGAAAGACCACGGTGAAGCAGAGCAAAACGTACGCCTACGACCAGCAGGGAAGGGTTACCGCCTTCGAGTGGAAACGCGATGGAAAACCCTGGCAGTCCCGGACCACGGAGTACCACGAAAATGGCCAAAAGAAAGAGGAAGTGGTGCTTGACGGACCGAAGAAAACCACCACCACGCAGCGTTTCGACGAGCAGGGCAACTTGCTCTTCGACGAAACCCACAAAGGTGACGAACCACTTTCGAAACGGAAATACGAGTACCTTTTCGATGCCTACGGCAACTGGACGCAAAGAACGCTTTTTTCGTTCGAGATGTTTATCACAAAGGAACAGTGGGTTCCCAAGTCCGTGATCACCCGGGAATTCTCCTATTTTGAGTAGAAGAAACGTGCGGTATCGATCGGTGTGCCACCCTTGCGCAAACGCCTGGAAGGGGTTTTCCCATGAGCGCGGATGAACAGGTTGGTGGGAGGATCGAAGAGTGGAAAAGCCGGTTGATCGACTTAAGTTTGAAGAACCGATTGCTTCATTTCCAGCCCTCCCTTCGCGGAGCCCTGGAAATCATCCAGCCGGGCTTTCCGTCCTTGCTGGATGATTTTTTTTCGGGGTCCATTTTTCCGTTGGTCCCCGCGCTTCCGGAGCATCCCGTTCCACGTGGGAAAAGATGGGTGGTGCGGGGGAAAGAGAGCGAAGTGCACAAAACTGCGACCAACCTGTGGTCCCGTTCGCGTGCGGCGCTCCGCGAGCAAGGTACGAATATCCTCTTTTGTTTCGCCGGGTTGCTGGAGTGGTCCGAACCGGGGAACTCCCAGCAGATCCTTTCGCCGCTCCTGCTGGTCCCCACGGTATTCCAAAAGAAGAATACCCGCCACTTCCCCTTTTCCATGGAATTTTCCCCGGAAGAAACCACGGTGAACCAGGCTCTCAAGGAGAAGCTCAAATCGTTGGGAATCGAGCTATTCCCCGGGGAAGACCCCGAGTTTTCCGACGGGGAAACGATGTTGCAATGGCTTGTGGAGCTGGAAAGAGCGATCCACGAGAAGAGCCTTTCCTGGCAGGTACGCCGGGGCTCTTCGCTGGCCCTGTTTCACTTCACCCGCCTTCCCATGTTCCAGGACTTGGAACGAAGAAAGAAGCTGTGCGTTGCGCATCCCTTGATCCGTTTCCTGTGCGATGTGGGCGAATTGGAGAGCAACGGGGAAACACCAGCCGATCCGAATGCTCTGGACCCCATGGAGGCCTTCCAGGTGCTGGATGCCGATTCCAGCCAGCAGCAAGCCATCGAGATGGTGAAGGCGGGTCGAAACCTGGTGATCCAGGGCCCCCCCGGCACCGGAAAGAGCCAGACCATCGCGAACATCATTTCCGAAAGCCTTGCACAAGGAAAAAAGGTGTTGTTCGTGAGCGGAAAAATGGCGGCTTTGCAGGTGGTGAAGAGTCGGCTGGACGGGGTGGGCTTGTCGGATTTCGTGCTGGAGATCCACGATCCCAACCGCAAACGCTCCCACATCGTCGCGGAACTGGCGGACACTTGGAAGAAGCTCAACGAGGGATACCCGGTGATCACGGATCGCGAGATGGCGAACACCAAGGCCCAATCCGAGCAGATCGTTTTGCTGCGCGAAACGCTGAACAAGTACCTGCAACGCCTGTGTTTCCCGATCCAACCAAGCCATTGGTCGGTGTACGAAATGGTGGGAAAGCTTGCGCGAATGGTGCCCCTTCCACGTATCCTCAACGTATCCCTGGAGCCATTTTTTTGCTTGGAAAAGGTAGCTCATGCGCAGGTGGTGGAATCGCTGGAAAAAATCCGCAGTTTCGTCCAGGGAGAAAAGGGTGGGGAAGAGTTGTTCCTCCGCTTGTTCTCGCATCCCTGGGGGCAATTTTCCGGAAGCGTTCCACCCACCAACGCGGTTTCCCAGCTGGAATCCCGCTTGGAGAAGTTGAACACGAGCCTTTCGGAGCTTTTGGGATGCTTTTCGCGGGAGTATCCCCGCATGGGGTTGCAGTCACCCTCCACCTGGAGCGATGCGAAGCGGTTTGTCCGTTTCCTGGAGGTGTTTGACCCGGGGATCTTGGAAACCGACCTACAGGAGTGGCAGCAGCGATTTTCCGGGTACGCCGGCTCGGGGTTGTATTGGCTGAATCCTTTTTTCTACAGGGACTTGCGGCGCATCAAGCCCTTTTTCCTCGGCGATAGTTGGCCCCCGGGAAACGAGGTGTTGGCAGGCTGGATGGAGGAAGGCCGGTGGATGAAAGCGCACCGGATGGATTCCGCACCGATCGCCGTGGGAGAAGCGCATCGGGAGAAGATCGCGCGGCAACGGGGCTTGCTCGAAAGCTGGGAGAAGCAATGGAGCGAGAACGGAAAGGGTTTGCTCGACGGCGGCGCGGTGCAACACGTCCCATTGCAGCAGTTACAGCAGATTCTCAGGGAGCGCGCCGCCACGCTGGAAGACGCCCCTTTCTTTTTCCGGTTGCGGGGGATCTTGCAACAGGCTTCCGAAAAGGGTTTGGATCCTTTTCTCCGGGAATTCGTGGAATCCCAGCAACCCCCGGGAAACTTGGGCAGGGGTTTTTTTGCCACTTTTTTCGTGCAGCTGTTGCAGCATTCCGTGAAAAGGGAGGACATCCTCCGCACCTTCGTGCAAGGCGACATGGAACAAAAGTTACAGGTATTCCGCAAGCTGGATGCGGAATGGCCGGATAAAACGGGATTGCGTTTGCTCCGCCGGGTTGTGTCCAGCCGCAAGAGCGCACGGGGAAGCGCGGAAGTGCTACAGGGTTCCGAGCCGCAAATCCTTGGGGCAGAGGATCGCAAAAAGGGGAGGCACAAGCCATTGCGACGGCTTTTTTCCGAGATCCCCAACTTGTTGTTGGACCTCAAACCCTGCATGATGATGAGCCCGTTGTCCGTGAGCACGTTGTTGGGGTCCATGGAGGTGGAATTTGACCTGGTGGTTTTCGACGAAGCCTCGCAGATCCCTCCGGAAGACGCGATTGGGGCGATTTCCCGGGCGAAGAAGATCGTGGTGGTGGGTGATTCCAAGCAGCTTCCCCCGACCCAGTTTTTCCAGAAGATCGTGGAGTTGGAAGAATGGGAAGAGGCTGCCCAGAAGCAAGAGTCCGCTCCCAGCGCCGGCATCCCCATTTTGGAAAGTATCTTGGACGAATGCGAAATCCGCAATTTCCCCCAAAGCGTGCTTCGATGGCATTACCGCAGCAAACACGAAGCGCTGATCTCGTTTTCCAACGAGCAGTTCTACGGGGACTCTTTGCTCACTTTTCCCGGGTGCGTCAAAGGAGGAAGCGGGGAGGGTGTGGAACATGTTCTGGTTCCGCAGGGAGTGTACGAACGGGGTACCACGCGAACCAACCCGGTGGAGGCCCAGGCGGTGGCACGGTGGGTGGTGGATTTTGCCGCGCGAAACCCCGAAAACGGAGTGTCGTTGGGGGTGGTGGCCTTCAGCGTGGCGCAGCAGGAAGCGATCGAGGAGGCCATCGAACGGGAGGTATCGCAAGCAGGGAAACCGTTTGCCTCCTTTTTCGCGGAAAACAAGGTGGAGTACTTCTTCGTGAAGAACTTGGAAACCGTGCAGGGGGATGAACGGGACGTGATCCTTTTCAGCGTGGGGTATGCTCCGGATTCGGCCGGGAAATTCCCCATGTTTTTCGGGCCGCTCAACCTTCCGGGCGGGGAGAAACGTTTGAACGTTGCTATCACCCGCGCTCGGCGAAAAGTGGTGGTGTTTTCTTCCTTTTCCCCCTCCCAGATGGATTTGGGGGGTTCCCAAAGCAGGGGAGTGCGCTTGCTCAAGGAATACCTGGAGTATGTGAGCGGCAAGGGAAACATGGCGAAGAGCAAAGGGGGTCTGGCTCCCCGTTCGGATTTTGAAGAGGCGGTGCAAAGTGCCCTGGAGGAGAAGGGATTGCAAGTGGATCCGCAGGTTGGTCGGTCGCGGTACCGCGTTGACCTGGGAATCGTGCATCCGGATGATCCCGACCGGTACATCTTGGGAATCGAATGCGATGGTTCGCTGTACCAACCGGGTGTTTCCACCCGGGATCGCGAACGCTTGCGCCAGCAAGTACTGGAAGGGTTGGGGTGGAACCTGCATCGTGCCTGGAGCCTTTCGTGGAACGAAAACTCCGACCAGCAAGTGCAGCGGATCGCTGAGCTGGTGCAAGAGCTGCAAGAAAAAGGCCCCGTTCCCCCTCCTGCCACGGGTCGGGTGCCCGACATTTCCGCGGAAGCGGATCTCCAGGTTCCCGAACCCGTCGGCGAGAAACAGGTATTGGCCTACGAGGTCTTGCCCATCTCTCCCGGACCCAGCAGCTCGGAGCATCGTGATTTCCCCGTGCTGCTGCGAAAGGAGATCCGACGGGTACTGGAAAGCGAAGCCCCGGTCCATCGGAAGTTTCTCTGGGAGCGATTCGTTCCTTTTTTTGGATTGAGCAGGAGGAGCTCCAGCGTTTCGGACGGGGTGAACCGGGCGTTGGACGAACTGGTTTCCTCCGGAAAGTATGCGCAAAGGGGGGAATTTTTCTGGAAACAGGGGCAGCACGTTCCCCCTTTGCGCAAGCCAGAGGAGGCAAAACGCCTCCCGATCGAGTGGGTGTGCGACGAGGAATTGCAGGCAAACATGCTTTGGTTGTTGTCCCAGGCTTTTAGCCTTTCTGCGAAGGATTTGAAGGATCAGCTGGCCCAGTGGTGGGGGTATTCCCGCTATTCCTCTTCCCTGGACGAAAGGTTTGATCCGTTGATCGAAGAGTTGGTGCGCGCGAAGAAAGTGCGGCGCAACCGCAACGGTTTGTTGGAGGTGTCGTTTTGTCCGACCGATACTCCCTGATGAAAGAAGTGGAGGAAAAAGTGCAGCAATGTTCGCGTTGCCCGCTGTTTGAGCAGCGCAACCATCCCGTACCCGGGGAGGGAGATCTCCAAAGTCCCATCGTGTTCGTGGGGGAAGGTCCCGGCGCGGAGGAAGACAAAAGCGGCCGCCCATTCGTGGGAAAGGCGGGGAACCTCCTGGTGGAAATCTTGAAAGCGGTTTCCTTGCGCCGGGAGGACGTGTACATCACGAACATCGTGAAGTGCCGTCCCCCGCAAAACCGTACCCCTACGTTTGCGGAAATGGAAACGTGTTTTCCCTTCTTGCAAGCGCAGCTTTGCATCCTGCAGCCACGTCTCATCGTCACGCTGGGATCCGCTCCCTTGTCTTTCCTGTTGCAGGATAAAAACGTGCGCATTACCCGGCAGCGTGGGGTGAAGCTTCCCTACAAGGGGGGGATGGAGATCTTTCCCATGTTCCATCCCAGCTACCTATTGCGCAACGCATCAAAGGCCCCGGGTTCCCCGAAGTTTCTTACCTGGAAGGATATCCAGGAAGTGAGGAGGCTGTATGACACCTACCGAGAAGAAAATTGACCCGAGTTTCTGGGTGTTTCTGGTCTATTTTTTCGGGTTTTTCCTGCTGTACAAGTTGACCGCCACGGTGATGGGAGCCCTGTTGTTTGGCTGGTACCTTTCGCTCATCATCGAGGTTCCCGCCAATTTCTTGAGCCGGATCAAGGGGGTATCGTTCAAGTTGGCCACGGTGATCTCCTCGCTGGTGATCTTTTCGCTGATGGCCTACGCCTTTTACCAGGTGATCCCGATCCTGCTGGATGAGGGGAAAAAGATCTTCCCCATGATCACCCAGGCCGCGGAAGACCTGCAGCTCAACATGATGGGGGAAAATACCCGCATCGACCCCAAGGTGATTGAATGGGTGGAGAATTTTACCTCTGACCTGGTTACCCGTTTCTCGGAGTTTGGGGTGAACATCATCAACTGGATCATCCAAAATATCCCAAACGCCATGACCGCCACGTTGCTGTTCATCGTGACCGCTTCTTACTTCACCGCCTTGACTCCCATTTTGAAAGGGAATATCTGGCGTTTCTTCCCCGCCTCCACGCGGGCAAAGGCCATCGCGTTCATGAAAGACTACTACCGGGATATCCGCCATTTTATCGGTGGCCAGGTCATCATCGCCGTTACCGTGGGGACGTTGGTGGGTGTGGGTATGTTCCTCTCGGGTGTTCCGTACTCGCTTTTTCTGGGATTCCTTTCGGGCATCACGAACTTCATTCCGTTCGTGGGGGTTTTCGTGGCATCCATTCCTTCCCTTCTGCTGGGGTTCACGCATGGCTCGTTTGGAGGGGTCATCAAGGTCATTATCGTGCTGGTGGTCGTGAACCAGTTGGAAAGCTGGGTTCTGGCACCGCGTATCCAGGGGCAGCGAATGAAGCTGAACTGGTTTGCCATCGTTGTGGCCATTTTCCTGTGTGGAGCATTTTTCGGTGTCGTGGGGGTTTTGCTGGCCATTCCTCTCCTGATCTTTTTCCGGAATTTCTGGTCACAGTACGTGCAGGAAATGTTCAAGAGGTTGTAGGAGTTCAAAATAGAGGGGGATTCGATTTGCGAATTGCAGTAGCCGGAGGGGTTACGGGGGGGCATATTTACCCCGCGGTGGCCGTGCTGGAGTACTTCATGCAACAAAAGGAAAACGTGGAGGTGCTGTACTTTGCCACCCCGCACGGGTTGGAAAACCGGGAAATCGTGCGCCTTTTTCCGCATGCCCGCATCGTGAAGCTGGATGTGGGGGGGCTCATCCGCCCGCTGTATTCCCCGGGGAATCTCAAGGTGGCCATGCGCCTTTGGCGTGCCATGCGCGTTTGTAAACGGGAGCTGGAAGGTTTCTCCCCGGATTTCAGTTTCATCACGGGGGGGTACGTTTCGGTGCCCGTGGGGCTCATGAGCCAGCGGCTCACCGTTCCCACGTTCGTGCACGAACAAAATGCCATTGCGGGAAAAGCCAACCGGGTGGTCGGAAAGCGGTGCACACGCATCTTCACCAGTTTCCCGGAGAGTTCCCGCGACTTCGGTGAACACCTGGCCCACAAGATCCTGCACACGGGAAACCCCGTTCGGAATGTGGAAAACAGGGACCGCAAGATCTTCGAAGCGCTGGGGTTGAACCCCAACAAGAAAATCATCCTGGTGACCGGCGGAAGCGGGGGATCGGATTTCATCAACGACCGGATGATGGAGCTGTACCGCCATTTCTCGGGGGAAAACCACGAAATGGAGTTCTTGCATTCGTGTGGAAACGAGCAAACCCTCCATCGTTTGCGGGAATTCGAGTTCGTGCACCCCTTTTCCTTCATCGAGGATATGCACTTGTACCTTTCTGCGGCGGATGCGGTCGTGGCCCGGGGAGGAGCCACCACCGTGGCAGAAATCATCGCGTACGGCGTTCCGGCACTCATCATTCCTTGGTCGGGAGCCGCGGAAAACCACCAGCTGATCAATGCCATTTCCCTGGAGAAGAACCGGGCCGGTTTTTTCCTGGAAGAAAAGGAAGCCAGCGTGGAAGCCATCGGGCGCAAGCTGCAAATGCTTTTGGACAAGAAAATTTCACAGTCCATGCGCTTCCAACTCAAGGAACTGCGCCCTCTTCAAAACCCCGCGCACCGCATTTTTGAAGAAATCACCCTTTCCATCGCACATGCACAGAGCCAAGCGTAACCTACGGTGCGTGGAATTCGCGGATGATTTTGATCCAGCGTCCCAGGGCAAGGATATCCCGCAACCCGAATTTCTCTTTCTTTCCTATGGCCAAACCCACCCGTCCTTCCACGGGTTTGCCGGGTTCGGGCGTCACGACCACGTACACGATTTCCTGCTGGACAGGTGTGAAGGAGAGGCGGAGCAAGAACCACGAGTCGGTGTTGGAGAACGGCTCGTGGAAGAATTCCACCGGGTTCCCACGGGTCACGAAGGATTGGATTCCCCAGTGCGAGGGAAGATCCGGGAAAAGGGAGGAAAGGCTTACCCCTGGTGTGGGAGAAAGGTCCGTGGGAAACGAGGGAGAGAGTAGCCAGGCAACGGGTTTGAAATCCTTGAGTTCGGAAAGGACAGGCACGCTCAGCACCAGGTCGATGGGTTCCCCGGGAACGGTTTCAAAGCACATCCAAAACTGCGCGGATTGTTCCGAAAAGATGTGGTAGGCGATTTGCGAGACATCGGGTTGGTCGAGGAAAAGGGCTTTTTCGAAGGAATCGTGCACGATGTTGCTTTCCACCACTTTGTGCCCCCAAAGGGTGGCGGACAGCAAGAGCGGTAACAGGAGAAAGTACCGGCCAATTGGTTTCATACTCCAAACCTCCTCGTTTTTTTCCCCGTAGCGTGCAAATTTGCTATAATACCCAATGATGCGTTTTTCTCGGAGGTGGCTACGATGAAACGGAAAACAATACTTGGGTTTCTCTTTTTTTTGATTATACTCCTTTTTCTTCCCAGTTGCGCGGCTCCCGGGCCCGATCCCAACGCCAACAACTTCCCTCCCACCCGTCCGCTTTTGATCGAACCCGCGAACGGTGCCACGGGTGTGGAAAACGACCCCACGCTTCGCTGGAACGTTTCGGTGGACCTGGACGGTGATCCGGTGCAGTACGTGATCCTTTTTGCCACCAACGTGATCCATTCCGGGGACGTTTTCGTGGATGCCACGGAAACCCGGAGCATCCAGTTGCACGATCTTTCGGAGGGCACCTGGTGGTGGCGGGTGATGTCGGTGGACCCCGGAAAGAGGATGAGCCGCTCGGATCGCTGGTCGTTTACCGTGGGAGATTTCCCGCTTCCCGTGGAGGCACAAGGGAACTCCGTGGAAAGCCAGTACTTGGTGAACACCACGGGGGGAGAAGGAATTGAACTGAACTGGCCCCGCTTTGAAAACCCCGAGAATGCTGCAGCCCCCATTTTCTACGACATTCGCATCGATGAAAACCCGGAACAAATGGCACAAGCGCGGGTTTTCCAAGAGTATTCCACCACCACTTCCCAGCTTTCGCTGCGCGTCCCGGGTTTCGGAACACATACTTTGTACGAGGGCTGGATCCACGCGCGCGACGAGCACGACGCGCAGGTGGAAGTGGGGCACTTTTTCTTCACCGGCGACAACCAGCCTCCCTCTGCCGTGTCCACCCCCCAACCGGGGGATGGCCAGGTGCACGTGGACGCGGATGCTTTCCTCGGTTGGTCCGCGGCGCGGGATCCGGATGGGGATGCACTGGTGTACGACGTGTACGTGAGCGATGGAAGCCAAGCCCAAGGGGACACACGTTTTTCCCGAGACGGGCGAGCGTACGTGCGTGCCGGAAGCGATTTGGAAGAAACACGTTTCCAACCCCTGCAACCTTTCCAGCCCGGCAGGGAGTACGCCTGGGTGGTAGTTGCCCGCGACGAGTACGGGGGGTTCTCGGTAAGCCCGGAGTGGACGTTACGTGCTTCCAACGCCACGCCAACTGCCTTACAAGCCATCCTCCCGGAAGATGGCGCCACCGCACAGCCCGTGGAACTCACGCTGCAATGGAGCGCCAGCGATGCGGATGGTGATGCCCTGGAATACAGCGTATGGATGGCAAAGGGAGACCACTCCCTGGAATTGCTGGAAGAAGGCTTGACGCAGCCGGAGTTGGCGCTTTCGAACTTGGACTACGATTCGGAGTACCGCTGGCAGGTGAGCGCGGATGATGGCCAGGAAATGGGTGCGCGCGCGGTAGCGACCAGTGCGGTCTTCCGTTTTTCCACCTCCGCACCTCCCAACGAACCCCCGGCTGCTCCTTCGAACCCGCAGCCCGCCAACCTGGCCCAGGGGGTGAGCGTGGATACCACGCTGTCCTGGAACTGCTCGGATCCGGATCACGATACGCTTTCCTACCGGGTATACCTTTCCACGAGTTCTTCCAACTGGCCAGCCCCCGCCCAGGTGACTTCCACTTCCTACGATCCCGGGACATTGGCGCATGCCACGCGCTACTACTGGAAGGTCGTGGCGGATGACGGCAAGGCATCGGGCTTGCGGGCCACCACTTCCAGCGCGGTGTGGTCCTTTACCACCGAAGCAGCCCCGAACAATCCGCCGAACCAACCCACCAACCCCGATCCACAGGACGGAGCGACGGACGTAGCCACATCGCTCACCTTGAGCTGGGAATGTTCCGATCTGGATGCGGGAGACACGTTGTCTTACGAGGTGTACTGTGCCACGGATACTTCCCTGTACGCTTCTCCCACCAGCGTTTCGGCCACTTCCTGCCTCCTGGAGGAGTTACGCGCCGGTGAGACGTACTTTTGGAAAGTGGTGGCCGACGATGGAAAGGACAGCACAACCGGGCCAGACTGGTCCTTTACCACCGTTTCGCTTCCTTGAGCGGGGAGTGGGCGTGAAAGGCATGCGGGCCAGCCTTGCACTCAAGCGCGGGCTGGACGTGTTGTTTTCCCTGTTTCTCCTGTTGCTCTTTTCCCCCCTGTTCTTGCTGTTCTCGCTGTGGATTCGCGGGGAGGACGGGGGCGGGGTGTTTTTCCGCCAGCAACGTTTGGGAAAGGATTGCCGGGTGTTCGAGATCGTCAAGTTCCGCAGCATGGTTCCCAACGCCGAACACAAAGGGGCGGGGATTCACGTGGGCCAGGGAGACGAGCGCATCACGCGGGTGGGAAGGTTCTTGCGCAAAACGAGCCTGGACGAGCTTCCCCAGTTGTGGAACATTCTCAAGGGGGACATGAGTTTCATCGGGCCACGCCCCCCACTCACTTTTTTCCCCTATCGCTGCACGGAGTACCCGGAAAGCGTGAAGGTGCGCTTTGGGATGCGTCCGGGTATGACGGGGCTGGCACAGGTGAACGGGCGCAACGAGATTCCCTGGGAGGAGCGCTTTCCTTTCGACGTTGCGTACGTGGAAAAATGGTCGCTTGCCCTGGACTGGAAGATCTTTTGGAAGACGTTGATTCTCGTGGTACGGCGCAAAGGAATCTACGGTTGAGTTTTCTTGGAATAGCCATTGCGCAGGGGGCGCAGGAAGAAATCCACGGCGAAAAGCCCTGCGGTGAGACCGGCCAGCACCAACCAGGCTTGGGTGAGATGGTTCAGTTTGAGTCCCTGCCAGCTGGAGGACAGCAGTTGGATGGAGTAGTGAATGGGCAGCCAGCCGGCAAAGGCTTTCGCGTTGTCGTGCAGAAAGGGTTTGAGTACCGAGATATCCCCGAAGGTGGAAACCACCAGCCCGAACACCGCGAAAAGGAGGAAGAGGCAGAAACCGAGCACCAGCATGGTTTGGGGTTTCTTCAGCCAGCCCGTGAGAATGAATCCCATCTGCTCGAACACCGCCGCAGACAGCAGGCAGGCCGCGATGGTCAGGGGAAGGTCGCGCGGTGCGCGTATGCCGTAAAACAGCCTGCCGAAAACGTACATCACCAGGATACTGGCTGCCGAAAGCGAGAGGTGGAAGATCCACAGGCCGATGATACGCGTGCGGTAGGAAACATTCTTGCTGGAGGGTAACACCGCGTACATGCAGGAGGAGTCCATGGGAAGCAGCACCAGCCCGTTGAGGGCAAGTACGATGGACAGCACTCCCGGGGTGGTGAAATCGACGAAACCCATGCCCTTAAACAGGAAATTCGGGGTATTCCCAATGATGAACCCCAGTATCCCCACGATCACCAACGGGTAAAACAGGTAGAAAACCCCCACCACCGGGTTGAAAAACAGGTCCTTGTACTTGTGGCCCAGGAAACGCAAAACCCCCACGTGTATCCCCCTCCCCTCACTCTTCGACGAGCATTATACCACATCGATTGGTACCGTTTCGTAACACCGAAAGCGGAACAACGCTTTTGCCGTTGCGTCTGGTAAAGAAACCAACCCCGGAATACCCGGGGGAAAAAACGGGAGGAAAAATGCAGAATTTCACGTTTGAAAACGCCACGCGCATCCTGTTTGGCAAGGGTACGCAGTCCCAGGTGGGTGCGCAAACCGCCTTGTACGCGAAAAAGGTGTTGCTCCATTACGGTTCCGGGAGCATCAAGAGGACAGGGCTGTACGACCAGGTGATGGAATCGTTGCGGGAAGCCAACGTGCAGGTGGTGGAACTGGGAGGTGTTGTGCCCAATCCCCGGCTTTCGTTGGTGCACGAAGGAATCGAGATATGCCGCAAGGAAGGCATTTCGTTTCTGCTCGCGGTGGGAGGCGGCAGCGTGATCGATTCCGCCAAGGCTATTGCCGCGGGTGTTCCCTACCAGGGGGACGTGTGGGATTTCTACGAGGGGAAGGCGGAATTGAAAGACGCCTTGGGGCTGGGTGTGGTTTTGACCATCCCCGCAGCGGGTAGCGAAACAAGCGCAGGAACCGTTCTTTCGCGTGAGGAAGACAAGCGCAAGCGCTCGTTCGGCGGCCTCCTTCTTCGCCCCAAGTTTGCCATTATGAACCCGGAACTCACCTTCACCCTTCCTCCCTACCAGACGGCGGCGGGGATCACCGATATGCTGGCGCACGTGTTCGAGCGGTACTTCACGCAAACGGACCACACCGATCTCACGGATCGGCTGTGCGAAGCCACCATGAAGACCATTATTCGTAACGCTCCGAAAGTGCTGCAAAACCCCCGCGACTACGACGCAAGGGCGGAGATCATGTGGGCGGGAACCCTCGCACACAATGACCTGCTCGACACCGGGCGCCAAAGCGACTGGGCCACGCACGGGATGGAACACGAGATCAGCGCCCTGTACGACATTGCACACGGTGCGGGGCTTGCCATCCTGTTCCCCGCCTGGATGCGATACGTGTACCCTGAGAACCGGGAACGCTTCCTGCAGTTTGCCCAAAGGGTTTGGGACGTGGAACCCGACTTTTTCGATCCAGACGCCACGATCCTGGAAGGTATTGCGCGCTACAAGGCGTTCTTGCAATCCATTGGCATGCCCGTTTCGTTTGCGGATGCGGGACTTCCGGGTGATCGCTTGGAGGAGATGGCCAAGAAGTTCATCGAGTACAAGAGCACGGGGAATTTCAAGAAGTTGGATTGGCAGGATGCCCTTGCGATTTACCGCTCCGCTCTTCGCTGAGTTTTCAGCGTTTTCTCATTTCCGGGTGCTATCATCCTGGTAGAAGGGAATCCAAAACGAGTAGAGGGGGTACGAGAAATGAAAAAAGATGCGAGAATCCAAAAATGGTGGTTGTGGGGAACGCTGGCCGTGGTACTGTTACTTTTCGTGGGTTGTGGCACGGTTCCGGGCCTTGGGGGAAATGGCATGCCCATTGACAATCCCATTGACAACCCGCTGGATGGCGGAACACCCACGGTGCGCATCGCTGTTTCCCTCACCGACAAACCGGTGAGCGACGTAGAGGAGCTGTGGGTGAACCTGCAGAACGGGTTCTACGTGTTCGAAACCGCTGAGGGAAACGTGGTGTGGACCGAACCGGTGGACCTCGACTTGCAAGTGGACCTGTTATCCCTGGCCAACCAGCAGATGGACTGGTTTACCATCGAGCTGCCGGAGGGGGCCCGGCTGTGCCAGATTCGCTTCACCGTGGAATCGGCGACAGCGACCATCGCGGGGGAAACCTTCCCCGTGGAAATCGCGGGGAACGATAGCGTGATCAAGATCACCTACTCCAGCATACTGGTGGAAGGCGATGAAATCCTCCTGGACTTCGACGCGGCCTCTTCGCTGCGGAAAAGGGGAAGCGGAAACGGCCAGGGGCAAGGAGTTTCCTACTTCATGGTGCCGGTGCTGCATTCACAGATTTTCCAAGGCTCGATGAACTACTTCCAGGTCACTGGAGATGTGCTCGTTGGGGGAACCCCGACAAGTGGTGCGGTGGTTGCCTTGTTCGCGGTTGGTGGAACCGAGCCCATTCGCCTAACCGTGACGCAAGACTGCGTCAATGACCTGCAAGACGGTTTTTTCTCCCTGGGTAAAGTGGAGCCTGGGAGTTACGAGGTCAAGGTGTTCCTGGGCATGGAAATTGGCTCCGAAGCACCAGACTTCTCCAGTCCCGATTGGCAGGATACGGTGGAAGTGGTGGACCAGGACGTGCACCTGCAAATCGAGATCTGATCCTTCTGGAAAAAAACCCCGTCGACACGACGGGGTTTTTCTACCACCCGTACCCGTAATCCATGAAGGATTCCACGAGGTTCCAGATGGCCCAGGCTCCCAGGGAAAGGAGCGCGATGAAGATCAAGATGGCGAGGGAACCCAGCACGATTCCCGCGATGGCCATGCCGCTCTTGCGCTCGCTACCCACCAGCGCGATGATACCAAACACCAGCGCCAGAGGGTAGAAACTGTTAGCCAATAACCTACTACAATCTACTTGACACTACCAAAATCTTGTGGTATAATAGGAGGTGAGGGATGAAAAAGGCGATGGTCACACGAGTAACCAAGACTGAGTTTGAACTTAATGATGGGCGGATTTACCAGCACCCGTTTGAACTTGATGAGGTTCCCACCAACGAGGAATTTCAGCGTATCTATGACCATTGGCGAGAACTTTTCGAGAAGGAATTGGATGACAAGCAAGAGACTGATCGGGATAGCGAAAGCTGCTGAACTTCTTGGCGTTGGCATCTCTACGCTTCGAGCGTGGGATGACTCAGGCACATTGAAGGCAGAACGCACAAAGGGCGGACATCGGAGATACCGCATTGAAGATATTGAGCAACTTCAAGGTGTGGTATCAGAAGATAATCCGCCCAATGATTGTGTTGCAGTGTACGCCCGCGTTAGCAGTCACGACCAGAAGCAGAAAGGCGATTTAGAACGTCAGAAGTTGCGACTCCTTGAGTATTGTGCCAGTAAACAATACCGCGTTGGCTACGTGTTCGAGGAAACGCTGTCTGGCATGAACGATAACCGCCCAAAACTACACAAGCTGATAGACTTGGCCGTTGAGCAGAAGGTCAATCGCTTGGTTATAGAGCACAAAGATCGACTTGCGCGTTTCAATTTTGGTATCTTCGTCAAGCTGTTTGAAAGTCACGGCGTTGCCGTCGAGTGGTGCGAAGAGGTTTTGCCAAAGTCCTATGAGGTAGAACTGGTAGAGGATATGCTGTCTTTGCTTTCGTCATTTTCAGCCAAGATTTACGGGAAGCGTTCAGCCGAGCGAAGGAAAAAGGCCAGTGGAAATTCTTAGAGCATATAAGGTCGAACTTGACCCAAATAATGTTCAGCGAACTGCTTTACTGAAACATGCGGGCGCTGCTCGATTCGCTTGGAACTGGGGACTTACACGGCGAAAGCAAGAATATGAGGAAACAAACAAATCGAGCAATGCTATCGAGCAGCATCGGCAATTGAACGCGCTAAAAAAGACGGATTTCCCCTGGTTGTACGAGGTCAGTAAGGCAGCCCCCCAAGAAGCCTTACGCGATTTGGATAAGGCGTATCAGAACTTCTTCCGCCGAGTGAAAGCTGGCAAGAAGCATGGCTTTCCAAAATTCAAAAGTCGCAAGAATGGCATTGGTAGCTTTAGGCTCACCGGAGCTATCCGTGTTGAGAATGACCGAATCAAGCTCCCTCGTATTGGGTGGCTAAGGCTAAAGGAACATGGCTACATTCCAACTGATGGTATCCATATCTTATCTGTTACGGTTTCCGAATCTGTTGGCCGTTGGTTTGTTAGCGTTCAATGCCGACAGGAAATAGAAGTTACTCAGGCAACCGGAGAGTCTGTAGGCGTTGACTTGGGTATTAAAGACTTGGCTGTGACCAGTGATGGGGCGAGATTCGAGAACCCGAAACCGTTGAAGAAAGCACAAGCGAAGTTAAAGCGACTTCAGCGCGAAATATCGAGACGAAAGAAAGGTGGCAAGAACCGAGAAAAGACACGGAAGAAAGTTGCAAAAGTACACCAAAGAATAGCCAACATCCGACGTGACAGCTTGCACAAGGCTACATCGGCTATCGTGGCGAAACCCAAGCCCGATAGCGAGCGACCAAGTATGATCGTCCTGGAAGACCTGAACGTGTCTGGTATGTTGGCAAATCACTGTTTGGCACAGGCAATAAGCGATGTTGGATTCGCCGAGTTTCGTAGACAACTCGAATACAAAAGTGTCTGGTATGGCTCTGAATTGATGCTTGCGGATAGGTTCTTTCCATCATCGCGTCTATGCCGACATTGCGGATGTATCAATTCGGAGCTGAAATTGTCTGACCGAGAATGGACTTGTGATTGTGGCGCGGTGTTGGACAGGGATTTGAACGCGGCGCTAAATCTAAAGAGTTTGGCTGTACCGCCAGTTCGGTGGGAACAGGCCGAAAGGCGAACGCTTGCAGAGAGTGACATAAGACAAACAGCAGTATCGTTTGCAGCCTCGTTGAAGCAAGAACCGAGCTTGGAATCTCATGGTAGATTTCAGTAGGTATCGGAGAACGGCCCAAGATGAACTGGAGCACGAAAAGCCCGAAGATTCCGCAAACCAGCGAGAGCACCGCGAACACTTTCTTGGTAGAATTTTCTGCGCGTGGCGCTGTCGGGAATTGCTGGTCCGTGGAAAAACCGGGGTGGAAGCGTTGGGTTTTTTCTGCACCCGACAAGCGATTGCCACATTGCGCGCAAAAAACCGCATCGTCTGCATTCTGCGTACCACATTTTGGGCAAAAGATAACGATCTCCCCTTTCACAGATGGATTAAAAGACCTTGTTGATCTTCTTGAAGCCGTTTCCAATTACGTGTGACACTTCCTGTGCCACGATGAAAGCCGAGGGGTCAATCTTGCGGATATGCCGGAACAACTCGCCCATTTCCCTTCGCCGCACGGCTACGTACAAGAAGTACTTCTCTTCGCCGGAAAATCCCCCTTCTCCTTTCAAGAAAGAAACGCCACGGTCCAACTTTTGCATGATATAGGAGGCAATCTGGTCTTCCTTCGTGGAGATAATCGTGAGTGTCACGTGGTTGTCGATCATCTTGAGCACGTAATCGATGGTGAGCCCGTTGAAGATTACCGAGATGATGGAATACATTCCCACTCGGGCATCGAATGCAATGCCTGCCGCAAGTGCGACCACCAGGTCGATCAAAAGCAGCGAGGTGCCCATGGCAAGCCCCAGGTAGCGGTTGAAGATGCGCGCCAGGATGTCCGTACCCCCCGTGGAAGAATCCTGCGAAAAGGTGATGGCCATACCTACCGCCGAAATCATCACCCCAAAACTCATGGACAAGAACAAGTCTTCGCCGGTGTACTTGGGAAAAGGAACCAAGCGATCCAGCAAGTCCACGAAGAAGGTCAACACGAAGGTGCAGTACAAGCTCCGAAAGCCGAATTCCTTGCCAATAAGCCAAAAGGAAAGGGCGAAAAGAACCCCGTTGACCAGGTACATCAGAACCCCAACCGGTAGCGGGACGAACCTTGCCAGCACGATGGCCATACCACTGGCGCCCCCACAGGCGATGTTGTGGGGGATTAAAAAGGAAACCAGTCCGATGGCTACCAAAAAGGTTCCCAACGTGGAGAAAAAGAACTCCTTGAACACTCCTTTTCTTGCCTGCACTTCCCAACCTCCTTGCGCTTCTCTCCTCAATCCGGCAGGCTGAGTTTCCCCAGCCTTGCTGCTTTCCTGGCACCTGTGGCAGAGGGTACGTTGGAAAAATGCCCGTTTACGTACTCGTTGCCAAGAATCGCGAACAGGATGGCTTCCTTGGCTTGCGGCAAGGGCTCGGGGGGAAGGGATACCTCGCAGCCGGCCAAGCGTTCCCGGAGGCTGCCCAGCATCGTGGGATTGTAGGCTCCTCCTCCCGTAACGATCAGCTGGTCGGGCAGTTGTAAAAAACGGCGAAGCGCCATTTCCACCGTTGCTGTGGTGCATTCCACCAAGGTGCGCACCGCGTCGGCGGCGGGAACGTGGAGGGCTTCGATGGCTTGGGCTAACCGTGCATGGTACAGCTCGTTGTACCGGATTTCCTTTCCCGTGGATTTGGGAGGGGGCAGTTGGCCGTAGTCGTTTTCCAACTCCAGCAGCTTTTCCAAGAGCGGGGCATGCACCTTTCCCCCGCGCGAGAGTGAACCGTCCCGGTCAAAGGGTTGGGAAAAGTATGTCTGGCACGCCCAGTCTACAAGCGTATTTGCCGGCCCGGTGTCAAACGCTTTCACCTGTTCGAGAGAAGCCCCCGCGGGAAGATACGTGACGTTGGCGATCCCCCCCAGGTTGAGCAAGGCTACGTTTGCCTTTTGCTGGGAGAACAACACGAAATCACCGAAAACCGCCAACGGGGCACCTTGCCCCCCCAACGCAACATCCTTCATGCGCACGTCCGAAAGCACGGGCAACCCCGTTTTCACCGAGATGAAATCGCCATCCCCAATTTGCAGCGTACACGGAACCTGTTCCCATGGCGGCCTGCCTGCTGGCAATTTTCCGGGGGAAGGATCGTGGAACACGGTTTGGCCGTGGCTTACCACGAGATCCACGTTGGAAACCGCGTGCCGGTCCACGAAGTCGTGGATCATTTCCCCGAACAGCTCCCCGAGGAACGCGTGGGCATGGGCAAGGGTTGCCACGTCGATTTTCCCGGTTGTCAGGGTAAGGATGTGTTCGCGAAGCCCCGGGGAAAAGGGGATGGATTCAAACGCCAGCAACCGGAAGCTCGTTGCGGTGAAATGGCCCTCAAACGAGCAGGCACAGATATTCAGCCCGTCGCATGATGTGCCCGACATGCAACCCAAGATGGTTTTCAAAGCTGTCACCCTTTCTGCAAAAAAATGATCGTGCCTGGATTATAGCACCCTTTTTCGGGATTTGCTTGCCCTTCGTAGAAGAATCCAGTAGAGTTCTGTACACGAAAGGGGGGAGGTGCGAGATGTTGTACGTCAATCGCCACGGGCAGTCCTTGGAAATGGGACAGGTACAATCCGTTTCCCTTCTTTCCCAAGGGGTCGGTTGGGAGGTGCGGGGTTTCTTCCAACGTCCCGACGGTGGGGTGTACGAGCAAAAGATCGAAACGTTCGAAAAGGAATCCGAAGCCCGGCTTTTTGCTTCTTTCCTCAACCGCTGGCAGTACCAGGGGGCCTCCATCGTTTGTTTTCACCAAGATCCCCAACTGCAGCAGCAAATGCAGCAGAACCCGGGGTTTTCCGATGAATGTAACTTGACGGTGGTTTTCGAGAACGAAAAGGAGCTGATCATGATCGTGATTTTCCAAGGGATGCTGAGTTTCCAAAAAGTCGCCTTGCACGCTTTCCAAGAGGAGCACAGCGGTGAAGGGGAAGCCCATGCCTGAGCGCGTGTTGTGCTCGGGGGAAATCTTGTGGGATTTTTTTTCCCAGCAATCCGGGGCTGGACTGGGGGAATCCTCCCTGTTCGAGAAGCGTCCCGGTGGTTCGCCCTTCAACATTGCCGTGGGGTTGCGGCGTTTAGGGCTGCAGGTGGGGTTTTTCACCTGCCTGGGCGGAGATTCCTTTGGTCGCTCCTTGTGGAAACTGCTGGAACAAGAGGGTGTGGAAACACGGGAGACCCGCGTGGAGAAACAAGCCCAAACGACGCTTGCCTTTGCGGCGCTCGACGCGCACGGAAAGCCGGATTTTGCCTTCTACCGCGAAAACGCCGCGGATCAATACCTTAGCGTAGCGGACGCGGAAAAGGTGGAGGTGGACCGTTATTCGTTCTTCCAGTTCGGATCGATCGCCATTCTGCACGAGAAAGTTCGCGAAGCCATTTTCCACCTGGTGCAGCGTTTTGCGGCGGCTGGAAAAGCCGTAGGTTTCGATCCAAACGTACGCCCCGCACTCGTGAAAGACCGTGAAGCCTACCATCGGGCAATCCTTTCGATTCTCCCCATGGTGGACCTGGTGAAATGCAGCGACGATGACCTCGGCTTCTTGTACCCCGCGAAAAGACGGGAAGGGACTGGCTGGTACCGGGAAACCGTGGAGAGATGGCCAACCAAGCCCGGGGCGCTGGTCGTGGTGACGCGGGGAAAGCAAGGTGCGGATGCGTTTTTCCAGGGGAACTGGACCGAAGAGCCCGGTTTTTCCGTTGCGGTGAAGGAAACGACGGGATGCGGTGATGCATTCATGGCGGGTTTGATTTTTCAATGGGGTTCCCGCTTCGTGGCGGGGTTGTCCTATGACCAAGCGCTGCCCTCGCTGCAAGAGATGCTATCTTTCGCGAACGCCGGCGCGGCGTTGGTAGCCACCCGGCTGGGAGCCGCGCAATCCATGCCCACGATTTCCGAGGTGCAACGGTTCCAGCAAGAAAAACGGGGAACATAAAAAAACGGGAAGAAACCTTCCCGCTTTTTTGAGAACAAAACAAGCGAAAGAGAGACCTAGGAAACCTTTTCCTTCAATTCTTTCCCCGGGACGAACTTGGGAACCTTGGTCGCGGGAATGTCGATGGGCTTCATGGTTTTGGGGTTGACACCTTTGCGAGCTTTCCGTTCGGCTACCTTGAAGGTTCCGAAGCCTACCAGTCGCACATCTCCGCCGTTGCTCAGCTCGTGGGAAATAACCTGGATAGCAGCAGAAAGGAATCGTTCGCTCAGTTTCTGCGTTTCCCCGGTTTCCTTGGCGATAGCTTCGATCAGCTCTTTTTTGTTCATTGCACTACCTCCCCTGATAAAATGTACTCCAATCATTGTATTCTAACATATTTTAGCAGTTTTTGCGCCGATTTCCAAATTTGTAGGGGCCAGTAAACAAGCCCCTGGATGTTATAATACACCCACCAAGAAAAAGGGGGAGAAAAAATGCGCAACTGGTTTTTCGGTTTGCTTTTCGTTCTTGTGGCAACGGTAGCGTTCGGTGGAGCAGATTTTGGTGTTCCCGCAACGGATTCATCGGTTTCCTTTTTCGAGAACATTAGCGTGTCCCAGGCGGTTGTTTTGCTGGAACAATGGGGTACGAGTCCGAATCTCGTGATCTTGGACGTGCGTAGCGAAAGCGAGTTTCGAAACGGGCACCTGGCTGGCGCGCTGCAAATCAACGTGCTGGAGAACGATTTTTGTGACCGCGTGAGCCAGCTGGACAGTCGCAAAACGTTCCTGGTGTATTGCCATGCGGGAAGCCGTAGCAAGAAGGCCATGCTGCTGATGAAGGGCTTGGGTTTCTTGCGGGTGTACAACATGGAAGGTGGATTTTCCAACTGGAAAGCCAAGGGATACGATTTCGTGCAGTGATCCCGGGCAAACCGCGAGGTGGGGAGGGGAAATGGTTTGATCTCCAATGAAATCCGGCAATTCATCCTCGAAAGAAAAGAAATCGGTTTCAAGCGCTTTGATACCTACGGCCTTGCGATCGAACAGTTTGGGGAACAGCACCAACGCCTCATCCAGCGGTTATTGGATGAGGTGTACCAAGAGCGGGGCCAGTTTGTCCCCGCGCAGCCAACCGAAAGGACCACGACCCAAGCGCAACAACAGGCCCAAGCCCTTTCCGTGCTGGCGATTCGAATGGCCTTCATCGGGCTTTTCATTTTCCCGGTCGTGTTGGGTCCCCTGGCGGTATGGTTGGGTGTGCGCGCCAACAGGGTGGACCACAGTCCCCGGTCGGTGGCCGCCATCGTTTTGGGCGCTGTAGACGTGTTGCTGGGGATTTTGGGGATTATCCTGATTTCGACCATTTGGAGTGCACTGTAATCTCGTGAAACAAAGAAACCCGCCGCGAGCACGGCGGGTTTTTACTTGATGGCACCCTGCGTGATCCCGGAGATGAAGAGCTTGGAGAAAAGGAAGAAGATCACCATGATGGGAATCACCGACATCGAAAGCGCGGCAGCGATCAGGTCCCAGCGGTTGGAGTACTCCCCGAAAAACACGGAGACCGCAAGCGGAACCGTTTCCTTTGACCGATCGGAAATGATGATCAGCGGGAAGAAGAAATCGTTCCACACGTTGACGAAGTTCACCAGCCCCACCACCACGATGGCAGGTGCGGTCAATGGAAGTGCGATCTTGCGGTAAATCATCCAGGGCGAAGCCCCGTCGATGCGTGCGGATTCCTCGATTTCCACCGGGATCTGATCCATGAAGCTCTTGATCAGGAACGTGGCGAAAGCGATGCCCGTGGAAACGTACACGATGATCAACCCGATGCGTGTATTGGTCAGATCCAGTTGGTTCAGGGTGACGTAGATGGGAATGATGGCCAGGCGTGCGGGCAGGGCAAGCCCCATGATGATGTAGATGTACAAGAACCGGCGCAACGGGAACTGGTAGCGCGAGATCATGTACGCCATCATGGAAGAAAAGAACAAGATTCCCAGTATGGAAGCACCGGAGATCAAGAAACTATTGAGGTAGGCCATGCCCAGGTTGGCATCCTTCCAGGCACGGGTGTAATTCGAGAAGCTGAACTTTTCCGGGAACGAAAAAGGTTTGAGGAAAATTTCCCGCATGGTTTTGAAGCTGTTCATGAACAATGTTCCAAAGGGTGTTGCCACCACGAGGAAATACACCACCATGACCAGCACGATGATGATCCTCCATGTTCGTGACATCCGAAGCATCAGGCTGCCCTCCTTCTGCGATCCAGCATGAACGCGTACACCATGGACAGGGGAATGACCATGCAAAACACCAGCACCACCACCGCTGCTCCCAGCCCGTAATCTTGGGCAGAGGAACCCAGTCCCCCGAAAGCCGTCCTGTAGAAAAGGGTTCCCAGGACGTCGGTGGAACGGAAAGGCCCCGCCTGTACCCCTTCCAGCGCGTACACCACGTCAAAGATGTTGAACGACCAGATGAACAACAGGATCAACAGCGTTTGGAACGTGGGCACCGTCAGGGGAAACACGATCTTCCAGGTCACGCGCCAGTTGGAAGCCCCGTCGATGTAGGCGGCATCGAAAAGCTCCTTGGGAATGGCAAGGATGGCAGCGAAGAACACGAGAATGTAGAACCCGATGTTTCGCCAGATGTTCACCAGGATCACGGTGTTCAGTGCTGTCGATTCCTGCCCCAGCCAGGGTTGGGCCCATCCCTTGAGCCCCACGCTTCGCAACAGGTGGTTGATCAACCCCCACTGCGGGTTGAGCATCATGGACCAGATGAAGCCCACCAGCACCATGGAAATCACGTTGGGAAGGTAGACGATGGTTTGGAAAAACCGTCTTCCCCACGTAAGGGAAGCAAGGATGATCGCAATGATGAAGGCCAACCCCAGTTCAAAGATGGTGTTGGCAAAAAAGAAGTACACGTTGTGCAGCAGCGCATTGCGGAACTCGTCGGCGTAGGCTCCGGAGACCAAGCGCTGGAAATTTTGAAACCCCACGAATGTTCGTTCCCCTACCCCCGACCAGCTGAAGAAGCTCAGGATGAAGCTGTACAGGAAAGGGTAGATCACGAACAAGGTGTACAACACCAACGCGGGAACGGTAAAAAGCAGAACGTAGCGGGTTTTACATTTCATCCCTTCGCACCCCTTTTTGGCAAATCCAAGCGAAAAAAGCAAAACGGCCAGGTGCCCCCAAAGGGGCACCAAGCCGTCATCTGCATCCCGTTATTTTCCGAGGCGTTCCATCAATGGCGGGAACCACTGGGACAATGCGTCTTGGGCTTGTTGGGCAAGCTCCTCGGGTGTGATCTTGTCAGCGTACATGGCCTGCATTCCCGGGCTCAGCACATCGGTGTACAGCGAAGGGGCACCGGTCACGAACTCGGATCCAACCCAGTACACCCAGGGAGAAGCGCTTGTGGCAGCCACTTCGTTGACTTCTGCCAGAAGGGGAACGTCCGGCATTTGGGCACCGGTCACAGCGGGGATATTCATGGTGATGTTGGAGAAGATGGTGCCAAATTCGGGTGTTGCCGTGAATTTGAGGATTTCCAGGGCTTCTTGTGGATGCTTCGCGTTTGCCGTGAGACCGAAGGCACCGTCCATGTACACGTAGGCATAGGGGTCGTACCCCGCGTAGTCGGAGGGAACCATGAAGTACCCAATGTTCAAGTCAGGGTTGAGTTCCTTCCACATCTGGTAGCCCCAGACACCGTAGAAAACCATCGCGGCTTGCTCGAACGCGATGGCCGAGTTCAAGTCGTTGGTGTCGTTGGCAAGGAATCCATCCTGGTAATACACTTTCAAGTCGTTCAGCAAGTGCTGGTGGTAGATCCAATCTTGATCCAAGAAATCCACTTTTCCCTCGGCCAATCTCTTGATCCAGCCGGGGCCGAGGATGCTGACACCTGTCATGGCGTGTTGCATCACGAGCGACCAGGCTTCTTTCCCGGACACGAAGAACGGGTCGATGGAATTGGCCTTGATAACCTCGCAAATGTCGATCAATTCAGCCCAGGACCGGGGTTCACTCAGACCGAACTTGTCGAACATGTCCTTGTTGTAGAAAATCCCCACGACTTGGACGGCAAATGGAACCCCGTACTGCAGTCCTTCCTGGGTGATGTTCGTCAAAACGCCTTCCGAGAAGTTGGAAAAGTCCACCTTGTCGGAAAGGGGGATCAACAACCCGGAGTCTACCAGGGCCTTGGTTCTTCCGCCCGGAAGCCTGCGGGTGTACATGATATCCGGCCCCTGCCCACCTTGAAGTGCCAAAAGAACCTTCGAATCGTACTCGGTGGGAAGGAAAGCACGGAAATCGATCGTGATATCCTTTCCCATTTCGTCCAACCTCTTCTGCACCTCGTCCCAAACTTGCGCGTCCTGGGTGCGCCAGCTCCAAATTTCCACTTTTGTTGCCGCAAAGGCACCGATGGCGATAAGCACTGCCAACGCGATCAAAACCAACCGTTTGGACATACAAAAACCTCCCTTGAAAGATTTTCCCGAGCATTTCGGGTGAAGTTCATTGGAGAAAAAAGCGAAACACGTATTTTTCGCCGATATACACCGAATCCACGAACTCGATGCAGCGGTTATCCTGTAAGAATGTGAGGCGTTTCCTCTTGAGTCCGCAGATCCCCGACTTGCATTGAAGCAGGCGGGCCTCCGCGCGGGAAATCGGTTCCACGCGAAGTTCCTCCTCGCCGTGATGCGGAGGGAATCCCAGGCGCGCAAGGTTTCCGTACAGCGATTCGGAACCGTTGAAGTCGAGGGTTTGCAACTGCGCAAGCGAGGGATGCAGCGACACGTTGATAAACGCATTTTGCAGGGCAATGGCGCATTCCCCCATGAAGCGGATGCGGGAAAGGAAAAACACGGAACCGGAGGCGGAAAGCCCGAAGCTCTTTTGCTGGTCAGGTCCGGCAGGAACCAATGAGCTTTCCACCACCACGGAGCGCGATTGGATCTGCATTTCTTTCATTTCTTCGGTGAAGCCCCGCAAAGAAGTGAGCAGGTGCGTCCAGCGAGGACGGGCAACGAACGTTCCTTTCCCGGGTTTGCGGACCACCAAGCCTTTTCGTTCAAGTTCCCCAAGGGCGGCACGCACGGGGGTTCGACTCACACCGAAACGCTCGATGAGCTCGTTTTCCGTGGGCAATTGGTCGCCCGGGCTGGACACCTGGATTTGTTTTTCGAGTTCCTTTTCGATGCGGTAGTAAATGGGCAATCGATTCTTTTCCCCGGTGTTCCAATTCAAGAACCACACCTCGCCTCCCATGAGAAGGGATTACATGATAATGATATAACAATTGCAGGCGCAAACCAACCAACGTCTTGGGGCGGAAAGCGTTGCGGAGGGCAAAGAGAAGCGATTACGGCAAAAAGGGTCAGGAATTTGCGTTTTTTTGAAAAAAGTGGGGACTTTGCGGTCCCCACGGCTGTTCTTCGGTTCCTCGGAGGCTTAGGGGCCCGTACACTCCGCGGTGTAGGAAAAATTCCCGAACGCTCCCTCGGATTCGAAGGTCAAGGTTACATTGCTGGCGCGGATTTCCTCCTTGGTAATCGTGACCTGCCCGTCGATGTACTCGTTGGGATTGGAATTGGGGTAGAAGTAGGCACGAACCGGGACTTGGATCGAATTTGCCCCTTCAAAACCCACGTTGAACGTGATTTGGGCCTTGTCTTCGTTTTCGGTGCCATCCCCGATGCGCTTGTAGAGAACGGGGAAGTCGTCGTCGGGTGGATCGTCCAGCCGAGAAACCGAAAGCTGTTTCCCCAGCATCGCCAGTTCCCAGACGATCTTGGTGGCCATTTTGAAGAAAGGAGACGTATCCGCGTAGGTCAACTGGGTGAAAGTGCCTTGCGCCGTCTCCCCGCCGGCCCCCACAATGAGGTCTGCTTCGCCGGTTACGTTTGCGCCGTTGCCTCCACCGTAGTCAATGTTCACGTCTACTTGCCATTCCCCACCCCCCACGGGTGGATTGTTCCCTCCTCCCGCTGCCACGGTACAGGACACGAAGAGAAGAAGCGAGATGGATGCGACGCCCCACAGTAGCAGGACTGGCATGACTTTTCCACACGTTTTCATGTGTACCCCTCCTTTTTTATTCCATCAGCGATGGGTTTTCCACCATCTGCTGGAAGTACTCCAAGGCGCGAGCCAAGTACACCCCCTCCGAAACGCGTTCGTCGAGGGTAAAGTGGATGTCCAAGGCATCGCGAAAAATGGCATTCCCGTTTTCATCGCGAACCGGAACCGGGTGGATCTTTCCCACGGAAAGGAACAGCGAAGCCGTCCCCCACTCGAATAAGTGGTGGTAGGGGGGCTCCAGCCCGATACTTCCCACGTTGGCCATGTAGCAGGAGGAAAAGAAAGGATCTCCTTCGATCATCCGGTATGGCAGGATATTCCAGAGGTTCAACAGTTTGAGGAATCCAAAAACGGCGGGACGCAAGAAGGGTGGGAAGGAAAAGAAGAAAGCGAGCTCCGAACTTGCGCCGCTGGTTTGGGAAGCCGCCTTGTGGCGCACCTTTTGCTTCACGTCCTCCAATTTCTGGAATACATCTTCCAAACGATCGTGATCGCCGAAAGCCGCTTTCACCAGCACGGTCTCCCCATCCTTTTCCAAGGAGGATTTTGCGGTGTAAGAGAGGAACCAGCCGTTCCTCTGGTAGGTTCTCTTCCCCACGATGAAGCGGTTGAGATCGGGAAAGTGCACCCCGGTGTGCAGCAAGGCGCATACCAGGATGGAAAAAAGGGACACCCTTTTCCCTTGAGCGGGTTGGTTTTTCGCGTGTAGGTATGCCAGGGTCTTTTCCACGAAGATGGTTTTGCGAAAGAAGATCAGTGCATCGGATTTCGTGGGCATCAGGAAAGGAACGAAACGTTTCCATTCCGGCAGATTGCGAACGATTACCCCATCTTTCCGCTTGAACATCGCGTGCCTCCTTTCCTTTCACCCCAGTATGCTCAAGTATAGCAAAAAAAGCAACGTGTTACCAGAGCAGAGTTTCCATTCTTCGTGGTACAATCGATTACGCCAATATGATGGAGAGGAGAGATACCGATGGAAGCTTGGCATTGGGTTTTCTGGATCGGGGTTTCCTACTTGAGTGGCTCCATTCTTTTCGCGCGCGTTTTCGTTTCCTTGCTGGTTTCACGAAGCATCGACAAGGTGGGGGACGGCAATCCAGGTACGGTGAATGCTTTCAAGGCGCTGGGCTACAAGCGGGGTATCCTTGTCATGCTCTTGGAATTCGGCAAAGGGTTTGCCCCGCTTTTCCTGGCAACCACTTTCTTCGGGGCCAGCGATTGGCTCGCTTGCTTCATGGGCATGGCGGCGATTTGCGGGCACGCGTTTCCCCTTTTCTTCCGCTTCCAAGGAGGGAAAGCTGTGGCGGTTACCTTTGGGGCTTGGTCCGGAATCACGCGCTGGGAAGCTCCCACCGTGCTGGGAATCGCCATGACGATCCAGCTTTTCGTGCGCTTGCGGGATGCCTACAAGACCTTTGTGGCCATGGGCTTCTTGCTGGTGTACCTGTTGCTCTTCCGCTGGGGCTCGGTTCCCCTTTTCGTGCTCTGGGCCTTTAACCTGGGCCTGCTGGTTTTCAAGCACCGCAAAGAGTTGGGGTGAACGGGGGATGTGGTGGGACATCGTGAAGGCCATTCTGCAGGCGGTGGGTTTCTTCCTCCCCTTCCTGTTGCTGCTCGGTAAGCAGCGCCTCGCCTCTTGGGGAGAGCCCCCAAGAAAACAGCGCCCTCGGGTGAGTCTGATCATCCCCGCACGAAACGAAGAGAAACGTCTTCCCCCGCTTCTCCGTTCGCTCTCCGCGCAGTCGGGGTGGTTCGACGAGGCAATCGTGGTCGATGACCATTCCAGCGATGCCACGGCACAACTGGCCAAAGAAGCGGGATGCAAGGTCATTGCCGCTCCTCCGCTTCCCAAGGGATGGATGGGGAAGAACTGGGCCTGCTGGAACGGAGCCCAAGCGGCAGAGGGGGAAGTACTGCTGTTCCTGGATGCGGACGTGGAGCTGGGGAAGGATGCCCTACAAGAAGCGCTTTCGCGGTGGAAGGGAGAAGGGGAAGTGCTTTCCGTGCAACCTTTCCACAGGGCTATCAAGCCATACGAGAGCCTTTCGGCTGTTTTCAACCTACTGGTTGTGCTTTCCATGTCCGTTCGATTCCGCAAGAGCAAAAGGGCTCCCGGGCTGTACGGGCCGTTCCTGCTGTTCCACCGCGCGGATTACCGCAGGATTGACGGGCATCGCGCCGTGCGCGGCGAAGTGGTGGAAGACATTGCACTGGGGAAGCGGGTTGCACAGGCAGGCCTCACCCCCCGTGCACTCTTCGGAAGCCAGCTGATCTCGTTTCGCATGTACCCGGAAGGTTTCCCTTCCTTGTGGGAGGGGTGGGTGAAGAACATGTCTTCCGGTGCCGCCTCCACGGGGGGAATTCCCCTTTTGATCAGCATTCTGTGGGTTTTCGCCGGGATTTCCACCTTCTTTGGGCTGCTGGGAAGCTTGGTGGAGCCATCGTGGGTAAATGGGGTTCTTTCGGGTGCTTGCTACCTTGCGGGGGTATCTTCGTTCCATTTGCTGACCGCCAAGGTGGGCAAGTTTGCCTGGTACTCCGCCTGGCTTTTCCCCGTGTACCTTTTCTTCTTCGTGGTGCTTTTCTTTACCTCGGTGTTCCAGGGACTCTTGGGAAAGAAAGGAAGCTGGCGAGGCCGGAGTATCGGGGGTGCGTAGGAGGTAGGCCCCGCCAGGTTTTGTGGGTTTACTCGGAAGGAAGGATCTTGGCAAGCCCGGGTTCGACGCGGATCGAAACACCGCTTCCCTCGGGGAAGACTTTTTTCTGTGCCGGGTTGTCGATCTGCACCAGGATCTCGCCGAAGTCTGTCTGCACGTAGGTCTCCACGCTGTTGCCCAGGTAGATATTGTTCAGAACACGGCCATCCAAGAGACCCTGCCCCGCTTCTTCCACGCGCATCGATTCCGGGCGGCACATCATCAACGCCTGCGAACCCGGTTCCAACTTCGAAGAATAGCGTGGGATTTCCAAGCTTTGGTCCCGGAAGGCCACCCGTGCCGTGCCGTTGAGCGATTGCACCTGTACGGGAAGCAGTGCAACCTTGCCGATGAACCCCGCTACGAAGCGCGAGACTGGGTTCTCGTAGATCTCGGAAGGGGGGCCCACCTGGATGATCTTGCCCGCGTTCATCACGATGATCAGGTCCGAGAGGCTCATTGCCTCCACGCGGTCATGGGTCACGTAGATGGCCGTAATCCCTAACGATTGCTGGATGCGCCGGATTTCCACGCGCATCTGCTCGCGCAGCAACGCGTCCAGGTTGGAGAGCGGTTCGTCCAAAAGCAACACGGAGGGCCGCACGATCAGCGAGCGCGCCAGGGAAACGCGTTGCTGTTGCCCACCGGAAAGGCGGCCCGGCGAACGGCTTCCCAGTTCTTCCAGCCCCACCATTTTCAGGATTTCCAGGACGCGTTTCCTTCGTTCCTCCTTGGGTACCTTGCGCAGTTTCAAGCCGTAGGCCACGTTGTCGAACACGTTCATGTGGGGAAAAAGGCCGTAGCTCTGGAAGACCATGGCCGTATCCCTCTTGTTTGGCGGAAGGTAGGTGACTTCTTCCGATCCGATGAAGATCTTGCCCTTGGTGGGCAGCTCAAAGCCCGCAATCATGCGCAGCGTCGTGGTCTTCCCACACCCCGAAGGACCCAGCAACGTCACGAGATGGCCGGGTTCGATGGTGATGTCTGCGCGGTCCACTGCCACCACGTCTTTCTTGGAATGGGGGTCGGAGAAGACCTTCGTCACGTTTTCCAGGTATACCGAAGCCTCGTTTTTTTTCATACCATCCACCTCATTTCACCGCTACGTTCTTTTCCAGCGCGCTGCTCTGGCGAACCAGCAAGCGCATCAACCCGAACACTGCCAGCACGATCACGATCAACGTGGTTGCAAGCACGCTGGCCAGCCCAAAGCGCAGGTTTTCCGAGAAGTTGTAGATCAGCACCGTCATGTGGTACCAGCGGGCGGAAATCAAGAAGATCACCGCGCTCACCGCCGTCATGGAACGCACGAACGTGTAGGACAGGCTGGAGATGAAAGCCGGCCGGATCAGCGGGAGCACGATGGTACGGAACACCGTTGGTACGTCCGCTCCCAGGTCCTGTGCGGCTTCTTCGATCGCGGGGTCGATCTGGCGTAGCGTGGCGACCCCTCCCTCTACCCCAACGGGGAGTTCGCGGATGATGTAGTTGATCACGATGATGGCCCCCGTTCCCACCAGGAGTAGCGGTGGCCGGTTAAAGGCCAAGATGAAACTGATCCCCACCAGCGTTCCCGGTATTGCGAAGGGTGTCATCATCAGCACTTCCAGCAAACGGCGTCCCGGGAACTTTTTGCGCACGAAGATCATGGCGGCAATCATTGCCAGGATACCCGCGATGGGAGTGGCGAAAGCGGCAAGCGTCGTGGTGTCGGCAATGGCGTCCTTACCCCGTTCCAGCGCCTCCTTGAAATGCTTGAGGGTGAAAGTGTAGTCGATTCCCCAGTTTTCCACGAAGCATCCCGCCACGATCGTGCCATACAACCCCAGCAAAAACACCACGATGGCGATCATCAATCCCAGCAGCGTGTAGCGCACGGGCTTGGAGGTTAACTCGGTCAGCCGCGTGGAGGGTTTGCCCGTGACGGTCACGAAAGACTTGCGGCTCACCCAGGTGCGCTGTACCAGGAAGGCGGTAAGCGTGGGTAGGAGAAGCAACAGCGAGAGTGCGGCGCCGTTTCCGAGGCGATGCATGCCCGTGACCTCCAGGTATGCTTCCACCGAGAGAACCCGGTAACTTCCCGATAGGATCAAGGGATTGGCGAAGTCGGCCAGCGAATTGGTGAACACCAGCAACCACGCGCTCAGCAACCCCGGGACCGCAAGCGGGAAGGTAACGGTACGGAAGGTTGTCCATCGAGTGGCGCTCAGGTCCATGGCGGCATCTTCCAACGTGGAATCGATGGCTTGCAACACCCCGACCATCGTCAAGAAGGCAATGGGAAACATGCCCATGGTTTGTACCAGGGTCAGTCCCCCCAGGCCGTAGATGTTGAAATTGGTCAGGCCCAAGAGCTTCTTGGTGATCAACCCGTTGTTTCCGAATAGCAGGATGATGGAAAGCGTGAGCGAGAAGGGTGGCGAGATCACCGGAAGCGTGGCCAGGGTGGTAAAAAATTTCTTGCCCTTCACCGTGGTGCGCGTGATCATGAAGGCAAACAGAAACCCCACGAGCGTGGAGGCCGTGGCGGTGAAAATCCCCAGCTGGATGCTTCCCCAGAGTGCTCCCAGGTACTGCTTCTTGGTGAGGATGTTGGCCCAGGTATCCAGCGAAAACTTGCCATCTTCCAAGAAGGTGAGGCGCACCGCCTGGAACAAGGGGTACACGATGAAAACCGCAACGATGGCAATGAGGCCCAGGATGATGAACCCCAGCACCGGGTCGCGGGAAAACTGCAAGATCCCGAAAACCACGGCAAAAACGATGATCACCGCGAGTCCCAGCACATTGAGCAGCCGCACGAAACGATCGATTTCCGCGGTGGAGAACGCGAAGACCCCCACCCCGGTTACGAAGAAGTCTTCTTCCACGGGGGCGAAAACCAGTTGCACGTTCTCCCCCGCCAGGGTCATTTTTTCCGGGGCGAAGAAGATCTCGCTGTACGCGGCACTTTCAAGGCCTTTTTGAAAGAGGGACGAATCCTCCCGTTCTTTAAAAAAGGCTTCAAAGCCGGGATTCTCGGAAAAGAGCTGTGTTTCTTCGAATCCTGGAATCCCCTGGATGTACAGGATGTGCACGTCGGGGTATTCCGAAGGAGCTTGCTGGAGCCAGTCCAAGATTTCCCCGCTTTCCGAAGGAATCGCGTCCACGAGGGAAGAGGCCCACTTTTTCTGGTTACTTTCGGCGACTTGGGCGAAACTACCCCGGATGGTCTGGAGAAGCCATAGATCCACGACTCCCACCAGGGCGACCAGGGTGACGAAAATCAAGATCTTTTTGGGTTTGAACAACGTACTCACCCTCTCCATGAAAAAAAAGGCGGGCCGTGAGCCCGCCTTTTGGGAAACCTTTATTCTCCCGCGATTTCGCGGCCCCAGCGTTCCACGAGGCGTTCGCGGTTTTCCGCGTCCCACACCAGGTCTTGTTCCACGGTGTTGAGTGTGCGCACGTCGATGGCAATCTTGTCAACGGGGGCATCTGCAGACACGGGAATCACGTACCAGCTGGCAAAAATTTCCAGGGCTTTTGCGCCGAGAAGCCAGTTGTAGAGTTTCTTTGCGTTCACGGGGTTCGGGCCATCCTTGATCAGGGACATGGAGGCAATTTCAAAGCCGGTTCCCTCTTCGGGAACGGTGATTTCGATGGGAGCACCCTGTGCTTGCAGGCGGACCAGGTCATGGGCATACCCAATCGCGATGGGGATTTCTCCGATGGCGCAGCTCTTTCCACCGGCAGAACCCGACTTGGTGTACTGTTCGATACTGTCGTCCAGGTGCTTGAGGTACATGAACAGCAGCTCTTCGTCGCCACTGAAGATGTCCAGGATGGTGGTCATCAAGTTGTAGGCAGTTCCAGAGGTGTTGGGATTGGCAACGCGCACGATCTTGTGGTACTTGGAATCGATGATGTCGAACCAACCCTTGGGCGCGGTGATGCCAAGTTCCTTCGCACGGTCGATGTTGGTGGCAAACGCAATGGGTCCGATGTACAGGCCCATCCAGTAATACTCGGGGTCACGGTACTTCTCGGGGGTTTTTGCCGCCAGGGGAGAGCGGTAAGGAGCGGTCAAGCCCTTGAGCTTGGCTTCGATGTGCCCCAATCCCACGCCGCCGGCCCAGATGGATGCCTGTGGGTTTTCGCGTTCGGCTTCCATACGCGCCGTTGCTTCACCCGTGGACAGCCGTACCCATTCCACGCGAATGCCCGTTTCCGCCTCGAATGCATCGAAGAGTTCCTGGGCAAGGGGTTCCTCGAACGTGGTATAAGCCTTCACGATTTCTTCGGCAAGTGCCATGCCGGAAAACAGGATACCAACCAGAAGAACAATCCAGAGTTTCTTCATTCTTTTTGCCTCCTTTTACGAATTATGAACTGGCTAAATGATAACATGTTTCGTGGGAAATTCCAACCACGGGTGAAGGAGAAAGGCTTAGCCGGGTTTCCCGGGTCGAAAATCGGACAAGAAGGCCGGGAATTGGAAGGCGTTGTCCAATAGGAAAACCGGGGCGCTTTGCCGATGGTCAAGGTAAACCGGTGAAGAGCTTGGGGGGAAAGTTTCGGCCACTTTTTGCGTCCAGCCGCCGGTGTCACGAAGCAGGACAACGGGAACTCCGCTGGAATAGGCCACGAAAATTTCGATGGCTGTGCCCGCTCCGCCCCCCAGGGATACGACGAGATCGGCGTTTTGCACCAGGATAAAGCTGCGCATTCCGAAATCCAGCCCCGTAAAGACCGGCACATCCAGGTGGGAATTGGGGCGCGAAAGGCTGTCGTGGCGGTTGAAGGGAAGCACGCCCACGACCAAACCACCCGATTCGCTTGCACCCCGGGAAGCGAGTTCCATCACCCCGTCACGGCCGCCTGACCACAACACGTGTCCACCCTTGGCGATGCTTTTTCCGACAAGGTATCCTTGCTCGTGTAAGGGGCGGATGAGAGGGTCGTCCAAGTCGCCCGAATTGCCGATTACTGCGATGTTCATCGAAACACCTCACTCTCCCAGGTAGTTTTGGATGACCGCAGGATCGTTGAAAACGGTCTGTGGGTCTCCCTGGGCAAGAATCGTACCCTTGTGGATCACGTACAATCGGTCCACGATGCGCCGGATATCATCCACGTTGTGGTCCGTGACGATTACCCCGATTCCCATGCCCTTGAGCTTGATGGTGAGCCTTTGTATATCCTTGACGGTCATGGGGTCGATGCCGCTGAAAGGCTCGTCGAGGAGGATGAACTTGGGATTGAGTGTCATCATGCGGGCCAGTTCCAACCGACGTTTTTCCCCCCCGGAGAGATTATCCGCCTTCTGGGGAGCCAGGTGCTGGATGCCGAACTCGGCCAGCAGTTCCTCGATCTTGTGGCGCACGCTTTTCTTGTCCATCCGCTTGCTTTCCAGCACCAGGCGAATGTTGTCCCACACGCTCAAACCGCTGAAAACCGAAACTTCCTGGGGGAGGTAGGTGATGCCCTCCAGTGCGCGCAAGTGGATGGGAAGGCGGGAAATTTCCGTTTGGTTGAGCACGATCTTTCCTTGCGTGGGGATGGTGATGCCAAGCATCATACGAAAAATCGTTGTCTTACCGGCCCCGTTGGGGCCCAGTAAGCCAACGATTTCATGGGAATGCACTTCCAGGCTTGCGCCCTTTACTACCTCACGTTTCCCGTATTTTTTGCGTAGCTCTACGCAGCGGAGAACATGATCAGTAGTTGGTATTGACATACTGGATGAAATTCGTCGTGACGTCGTACATGTCGTTGACGTACATGGAAACAGCCTTGGTCAATAGAATGTCGATGCCATTGATCTTGGCGTATTCCTTGGCATAATCCATCAATTTTTGCTGAAGGGATTCCACCCGTGGGTTGTACTTGCTCTCTATCTGGTTGAGGTATTTTTGTTGTTGCAGCTGGTACTCGTTGAGTTTCATTTGGAAGGTGTTGGAGGTGGTGGATTGCTTTTGGAGTTGCACGAGTTCGTCTTCCAGTGGCTTCAGGAGGGAATTGTAATACTCGGCGTCGGCCTGGTACTCCTGCATCAATTCCTTGAGTTCGTTGAATTCTTGGCCGGCACGGTCGAAATCGATAAATGCGATCACCGGGGCTCGAGAAGCAGCTGTGAAAGGGGTTCCGGCCAACAAAAGCGTACCCACTACCAGGGTCAAAACAAAGAAAAGAGTGACAAAACGGATGTTTCGCATGTTCATTCGAAAGCCTCCTTCGGTTATGGAAAAGAATGGATTAAAACACCACGTAAGGCCGGATGTTTTCCAGCGTTTTCTCCCCGATTCCGCTGACATTCAGAAGGTCCTCCGGGGAAAGAAAGGCACCAAAAGCCTCGCGATACTCCACGATTGCCTGTGCCTTTACCGCGCCAATTCCGGGTAACTGTTGCAAATCTTCCGCGCTATCCAGGTTGACGTTAATTTCCAACGTTTTGTTCGAAGGGGAGAATGGTACCCCTCCCGGCACCTCCAAGAATTCCCGCACCTGGCTCAAGATCGTGGGACCAATTCCCGGAACGTCCAGCAAAGCCTCCACGCTGCAAAACGGGCCGTTTTGCTGCCGGAAGCGTACGATATCGTGCGCACGCGTTTGGCCAATTCCCTTGAGCAACATCAGCTCATTTTCCGAAGCCGTGTTGAGGTCCAACGGAAACGAAACCGGCTCGGCAGCCATGCGGTTTTGTTCCAGCTCTTGCTCGGACGCGAAGGCTGGCGTGGCAACGGGGCGAAACCCCAGCACAAGACCCAGGCAAAAAAAGATCCCCACGCAGCCGAGCAAAAGCTTTTCCAGTCGGGTCATCTTGCCCTTCCTTTACCAGGGTTCATTCCAGGGAAAGGTAGTAGGGATAGTGTGGTTGGTCACCAAAGTACAGGGAAACTTCCAGGGAGGGAAACTCCTTTTCGATCCTTTCCATAAGGGCATTCGCCTGCTTTTCCTCCACGCCGTCTCCGTAAAACGCGGTCAAGATTTCGTACCTTCCCGCGTCCACCTTGTGGAGGCCGTCCAAAACAATCTCGTCGAGTTCTTGACCATGGGCCTTAAGTTCCTTGTTGGCGAAGAACAGGTATTCCCCTTCGGTGATCTTGTGGCCCTCCACTTCCGAATCTCGTACGGCATGCGTCACCGAAATCGAAACGATTTCCTGGATGGCTTCCTGCATGCTCTGCAAGTTGGATGCCAAGTCTTCCATTTCCACGAAACTGATCAACGCCGCGATGCCTTCCTGGATGGAACGGGTGGGAATCACGCGCACATCCTTGGGAGAATCCTGGAACATCTTCGCGGCACTTTCCGCGGCAAGGGTTATGTTGGGATTGTTGGGAAGAAGGAACACGTTCTTGGCGTTGACCTTTTCCACTGCCCGGGTGAGATCCGCGGTGGACGGGTTCATGGTTTGGCCACCCAGCACGATTTCGTCCACGTGCATTTCGGAGAAAATCCGGGAAATCCCCTCGCCGGGAGAAACCGATACGAAACCGAACGTTTTGGGCTCCGGGGGGCTTTCCACTTCCGCTTGCAGGTGTTCCTCATCTTCCAGGAGAAGAGCGGCTTTTTTCTCGGGTTCTGGCAGCGGTGTGCTGGTCGGGGAGGAGGCTGCATGCGTGAGAGACTCGTGCTGCTCTTTCATGTTGTCCACCTTCACGCGATGAAGCTCTCCGAGAGCAAGGGCTTTTTCGAACACTTGGCCGGGGTGGTTGGTATGGATGTGCCCTTTCAGGATGGAACCATCGTGCACGATGACCACGGAATCTCCCATTTGCGAAAGCTCTTGCTTGAGGCTTGCGATGTAGCCGTTCTCCACACCGGGAAACAACCGCAACATGAACTCGGTGCAGTACAGGTAGGTCAAGTCTTCCAATGCAAAGGTGGGCTTTTCGGTAGGCTCTTCCAACTGCACCGCGGCCTTTCCGGCCACCTTACCCATCGCGTGCTGGAAAAACCCCTCGAAAATATACGCCAACCCCTTTGCCCCAGCATCCACCACACCAGCCTGCTTCAACTTGGGCATCATTTCCCGGGTGCGGTCCACCACCAGGAAACTCCGTTCGGTCAACGCACGCAGAAAATGTGGGAATCCCTCGTACTCGGCGAGGTTACGCCGGGCGAACAAGGCCACGTCGTTGATCAGCGTGAGAATCGTTCCTTTCACCGGTTTCATCACAGCACCCCTCGCCACCTGGTCAGCTTTCTCCAGGCCGGCGCAAAAATCCGGCATGCTGATCTCCTTCTTCTTTGCCATGGCTTCGCAAAAACCGCTGAAAATTTGGGAAAGAATGACACCTGAGTTTCCCCGCGCGCCCATGAGCGTTCCGGTTCGAATGGCTTCCAACACGTTGGTCATCGAATCGATGGGAAGCTTTTCCAGTGAATGGGTGGCTTCCAACATGCAAGCGGACATGTTATGCCCGGTGTCTCCATCCGGAACCGGAAAAACGTTCAACGCATTGATCTCGTCTTTGTGGGCCAGAAGGTTCTCGGTGGCGACCTTGAACCCTTCCTTCAAAAATCTGGCATCAATGGTTTTATCAACTTGTTTCATAATGTGCACCTCAACCCCTTGGGGAATGGGAAAACTTCCAGCAAAGCAATCACTCGACGTCGATTCCCAAAAAGTGGATGTTCACCCTCCTCGGTTTCATCCCCAGCATCTGTTCCACCTTGTAGCTTATTCCTTGTTGGGCGTTCAGGGCAACCTGGTCCATCTTTGCCCCATAGGAAGCGACGGGATACACGTTGATAAACAAACCCTCTTCGTCTTCCCGCACGTGGATCCCCTTTTGCTGGCCCCCAAAGAACTTGTTAATGATGTTGGGATCGTCCATTCTCTTCAGTCCATAGCATTCCAGCAACGCCTGGAACACCAGTTCTTTCACCACGTTCAATCCAATATTGATCTCACCCAATTGAGTCGTCAGTTTCATGCAAAACCTCCCGAGCCGTTTTGAAAATTATAACACATCCATTCTTGTGGAACCTTTCTCCTCGAAAACCTGTTCCGCAACGGATTTTCCTCCGTAAAAGGGTACCACGTACAGGGGGTCTTGGAATTCTGCCCGACAAAAGTGCCTTTCTCCCTGTTGAATCCACGAAAAAACATCGATACTCTGTAAGACGCATTTTTCCGAAGGAAGTTCCTTTGCCAGCAAGCAACGCTTTTCCAGGATGGCCTTCCCGGGTTCTCGCGCTTTCTCCAAAGCACACGATTGCGGCAGCAATTCGAAACGCTCCGGGGACCAACCGGGTTCCCGGAAGTAGTAGAATTTGTGCCGCGCATTCAAGAAAACACCGCAGCAGTTTTGCCAAGTGGGCACGCCCAGTTGCAAGGCGTACAGGGTGGGGACGGTTACCAGTGGGATCCCTGTGACCTGCGCCAGCGTTTTGAGAGTGCTGAACACAATGCGCAGTCCCGTGAGCGATCCGGGTCCGGACGTGGTGAGAAGGTACGCGAAATCCCGCCATTGGAGGCGATGCTTTTGCATCAACTGGTGCAAAACAAACAGAAGGTTCTCCCCCTTGAGTTGCTCATGGGAGAAACAAAGGGCTTCGAAAAGGTTGCGCGCGGGGATGTGCATGGCAAGAAGGTACTCCGATGTGCTTGCGTCCACGGCGAGCACCGCATGCTTCCCAGGGGTCATTCTTCTGCACCCGGCTGCAGTTGTTCCCCCGCGTTTTCCGGCAGAAGCTCCAGCACCGTTTCCAGCTGGGTGAGGCCCAACAGGCGGGGGATGTTGTCGGGACTGATGGCATCCAGACCTGCAGAGGCGAAGGAATCGATGTTGGAAAGCCCAACAGGTCCGCAATACTCGATGTACGCTTTCTTGAACCGCTCGCGAAGGGCGCGCGTTACTTCCGAGGTCACTTCCCCGCGTAGCCCGCGGAGAACCACGCCATCCGCACCGTGTTTCATGGCCGTGATGCCATCGGAAAGGTTGTTGATTTCCACGAGCAGCTTCAAGTTGGGTGCCAGTTTGAGCCGCGTGCGCTCCACGGCGCGGGGAATTCCCCCCAGTTGCTTCCAGAGCTCGATGTGTAGGATTCCGTCGGGAAACTCCGGCGACCAGAAAAAGCAACCCGTATCGCCCATCGCTTCCAACAGGGCCCCTTTCAACGGCCCTTCCGGGATAATCCCGCGGAAGATGATCGACGTGTTCTGGTTGTAGTGCCGGACGGTCTCCCGCATGCGATACAGCGTTGTGGCAAAGAACAACACGTGGCCCAGCCAGGGAACCAGGTCCTGGCGGAAAGAAAGCAGTGGTCCCAGGCTCCCGGTAAGCTGGAACAGGCACGTTTCGTTGGCAATGAAATCACCGGGCTGGAAAAAAGGGTGGTACACGATGCAAAGGTGCTTCGCCTGCTCTTGCAGGAAACCCACGCCACTGAAAACGAGGGGAGCGGGGTTCTTCACCAGCAGCTTCCATTGCTGCGGGGATTCCCAGAAGAATTCCATGGGACGGTACCCTTTTTCCATCATTCCCCACTCCTGCTGGCGTAGAACCGCGTGCACAATCGCCCGCCGAAAAAGGCACGGAATTCCTCGTAGGGATAGAGAAGGATAAAGGCATCTTCGAAGCGCGCGAAACGCGAATCCAGCATCGCGGAGAACTGCTCGAAGGATTCCGGGATGGCAAGCTTCTCCCACGAAAGCGAGGAATCCATCCGGAGTAGCCCCAGTCCCTTGAAGTTGGGCGAGCGTCCCTTCATCCACCCAAACAGCACGTTTTCAAAGGGGAGAAGAACCGAATGCCATATGGCGTAGCCGCGTTCCTTTTGGCCAGCCTGGATCGCGATCGACCCCGTGAGAATATCCCCGTAGGGGTCATGCCACTTCTGCAGCTGGCGCACCGCGGGCACCGCCTCTTCCATCGCGTTGTTCCGCAGGCAGCGCTTCACAAGCAACAGGGTAGACATGGGGCAGCTGTTCAGCTTGTTGGTTTCCACGACCTGGGCTCCTGTAAACAATTCGAAGTATACCTGTGAACAGAAATGGTTTTTCTTCTTCTCCAGGGTGTCCAGGGTGTACTGCTCCATGGAAGAATCTTTTTCAAAGGCGAAGGGGAGCAAGCGCGCGATGTTTTGAAACTCCTTGAAGCGGTTCTTGCGGTACAGCAAGTTCGAAAAGCGGATCACTTCGGGAAAATCCAGCTTCTGCATGGCATCGATGATGCGGTACATCTCGTGCTCGGTGATGCGCCCCATGAACTCCAGCACCTTCGGAACCGCTTGGAAGGAAGAGAACTCGAACAGCGCGCGGAACAGGAGCAAAAGGTAGGGGTAGAAGGAACGCGGGGATTGCTTGAGGAATGCCAGGATATCCTGCTCCACGTCTTCCCCCGCCACCATGCGTGCCAGTAAGCCGTCGAAACGGATGGCTTCCGATGGGGAAGACAGAGCCAGGTCCGCAAAGATCTGCAGCGCTTCGGTGTACTTCTTTTGGTACACCTTGATCATTCCCAGGATATTGTTGCGCATGCCCAGCGAGGTAACCTTTTCCAGGTTGCGCATCATGTGGCGCATCAGCTGTTCGTCGTTCGCTTCCCCCGCGACCATTTCCACGTCCAAGAAGGTGCGAACCTCCTCCACGCTCAAGGGCAGGGAAACCTGGGAACTGATGCGTTTTTTCACCTCATCGGAAAGACGCAGTTTGCTCTCACGGGTGTTTCCTTCGTCAAGCTTCTTCCCCGTTTTCTTTTCGACGTCTTTCTTAATGGCTTCCTTGAGTTTCAGCAATTTCTCGAGATCCTGGTTCTGATCCGGCATCCAGTATGCCTCCTTCCAAAACTTTCTGGAGTGTGAAGCTGTAAAAACTCCCCTTTCCCACGATCACGTGATCCACGAGCTGGATTCCGAGCAATTCACCGGCGCTTTTCATCTTTTCGGTGACGTCCCGATCCTGGAAAGAGGGGAACGGGTCTCCGGAAGGATGGTTGTGCACGAGCGCGATGGAAACCGCGGAATGCCATATGGCTTTCTTGAAAACCTCCCGGGGATGAATCAGCGAGGCGTTGCTGATTCCCCGCGTTATATCATCCATGGCGATCACGTGGGACTTGGAATCCAGCGAAATCACGCGAACGGTTTCCTGCTCTTGGAAACACATTTCGATGCACAACTCGTAGATATCCTTGGGGCTATCCACCTGGTCTTTTTTCTGCAGCAGCTCCCGGTAAAAGCGCACACCAAGCTCCAGTGCAGCCTTCAACGTGATGGCCTTCACGCTCCCCATTCCACATAACCCCTTGACTTCTTCGGGGGGAGAGCGATACAGCGCGACCAGGGAGTGGCCAAAGTGGTCCAAGAGTGCGGCGGATAGTTGCAGAACGGGTAAACTTTGGCTTCCGGTCCGCAACAGGATGGCCACGAGTTCCGCCTCGGTTAACGCGCCCGATCCCAGCTCCATCAACTTTTCCCGCGGCAAGAGGTTCTTCGAAGCGGGGTTCAAACCAATACCTCGTAATCCTTGAGCACTTCCCAGATGCGCCCAAGGGGCAGACCCATCACGTTGTAGAAATCGCCCACGATGCTTTCCACGAATAGGGCGCCGTAATCTTGTATGCCGTAAGCCCCGGCCTTGTCCAACGGGATCTTCGAGGTGGCGTAGGCAACGATGGAGGAATGGGGAAGGCGACGGAACTTCACGCGGGTTTTCTCGCAGAAGAACACGTCCTGTACCCCACCCTTTTCGAAGAAGATGCGCAAGTCCACCCCGGTGAGCACCTCGTGCCAATTGCCCGACAACGCCTGGAGCATCCGCACCGCATCGCCCTCGTCACGCGGTTTTCCCAGTTGCCTTCCCTCCAAGAAAACCGCGGTATCGGCTGCCAACAACACCTTGCCGGGAGTGGGTACCATGGTTTCCAGGTAGGCCCGCTTCTTCTGGGAAGCGATATCCACCACGATTTCTTCCGGATGTTCTTTGCGGGAATACTCTTCGGACAACCCCGCATCCACGGATTCCACGCGCATACCCAGAAGTTGCACCAACTGCCGCCGACGCGGGGAGGTGGAAGCGAGGATCAACGAGTAGGAACTTTGTTCAACCATCTTAGTCCTCCACGGGCAAGGAATGCGTTTGCGATTGCCGAGAAACTTCCCATCAGCACCACGAGGGGCGTCAACAGGAAGACCCCCTGGTTGCCCAGTAGCCAGGTCGCCGCAAGCGTGAGTTGCAAAAGGTTGTTCACCAATGCTCCCCCAAGACTGATTCCCACCAAACCGAAACGGTTCGCCCGGAAAAGAAGGGCCATCGTACTCGCGCCCCCCACTCCTCCGACCGTCCCCAGGAAAAAAGCCGGTGAAAAAAGCCTTCCGGCCAGCAAAGAGCCCAGTAGGCCCTTGCAAACCGTGACGATTATAGCATTTTTTGGGCCAAAAAGCCCCAGTACCATCAGTACGACCGCATTGGAAAAGCCCCATTTCAACCCCGGAATGGGCACGGGGAGGGGGACGAAACTCTCCAGGAAATACACCACGGAAGCCAGCGAGGTGAGAAGGGAAAGGATCACGATTTGCTTGGATTTCAATGTACCGCACTCCTTCAGCGGGTCACGAGGTCAAATTCCCCCTGGAAAGAGGGGTGCGATGGAGGCCGGAAACGAACCAGGATTTTGCCGGGAAGGCAGACGATCACATCCCAAGGATGGGAAAGGGGGCCGTGCTGCATGCACAACTTCTGGGGACAGGCGCTTTGCGTGACGCGGACGGTTCCACGCTGGATTTGGATTTGCATGCGCTCCTCTCCGTCGTACCGTACCGGGAACGTACCCTCCTGGTCGAGCGAGAGGAGAAGCAACAATTGCCCCTCCACCCAAACTTCCACCTGGGAAGGGGACGCCTCTCCGGGGCGAGCAAGAAGGGGAAGGAGCGCGAAAAAAAGCACGGCCATGCCCACGAAAATGTCACCTGGGCGAAAGAACGCGATGGTTCGAGATCGCTCCGGGTGGCCCGTCACTTCAGGGATGGTCCTCGGAAAAAAAGGCCCAACCCGGGGTTTTGTACACGTCTCCCTGGGAGTCGACGAGCAATGCCTGGGCCCCGAAACGGGGAAACAGCTGCATCACTTGTTCCCGTTCCATGTTGAATGCGGCGGTTGCCAACGCGTCGGCGTCCAGTGCAGAAGGAGCGATTACCGTGACGGAAATCCAGCGCGTGGAAGGGTATCCGGAAAACGGGTCCAGGATGTGGTGGTACCTTTTGCCCTCCACGAGGAAAAAGCGTTCGTAGTCTCCGGAAGTGGCGATGGCCCCTTGGTTGAGAAAAGCTGCTTCGAAGAAATCCTGCGACGTTGGCCGGGGGTTTTGCACCTGCACCACCCAGTTGGCCCCTCCAAACTTGGGGCCGATGATTCCAATGTCCCCTCCTGCATCCACGTACCCCGTGCATTCCGGGTCCAAACCCTTGGCGACCTGCACCGCCCTGTCCACCGCGTATCCTTTCACGAACGCTCCCAGGTCAAGTTGTACCCCTCCTTGGAGGAAAAGTTGCTGGCCGGAAATTTCCACCAACTGCCATCCACTGGACGACAACGCTGCCTCCAACTCCGCTTGCGTGGGAACACGCGCGGAGAAATCGCTTTCGGAAACGCGGTCGAAACCCCACGCGGAAACGAGGTTTCCCAGTGCGATATCGAAAGCGCCCGCAGTGACCCGAGACCATTCCAGTGCCCGCTCGAAGAGGAAAAGGGTTTCTTCATCCAAGGGGACGGCTTTCCCGGGAGCAAAAGCATTGATCCGGGAGACTTCGCTCTGCGAAACGTGGGACGAATACTTGGCCTCGATGCGGCGCATTTCCCGCCAGATGGCATCGAGGATCGCTGAGGGGTTTTTCTGGGAGCTGACGGCCACACGAATGTGGGTACCCAGCAGCAAACGGTCTTCCACCTCGTAGGGAGGTGGTTTCCGAAACACGAAGGCGGCTCCCAGCACGAGAAGGAAACCAATCAGCGCGTAGGTCAAAAACCACGTGCGGCGGGAAAGTCTCACAAGATCATTTTTATCGCGCTGTTGCATTCAGAACATTTTCCTCCTTCGTTTACGCCCACTACGTGCGTCTGGTAGCCTTTTCTTTCCACCAGGGTATTGCCACAGAAGGGACACGAGGTGGTTTGGTACGCGGAATCGCTTTGGTTGCCAATGTAGACGTACCGCAGGTATTTCTGGGCGATTTGCCGCAAGGACACTGCGGTATCCAGCTCCGTTTCCGGCTTATTGAACTTGTACGCGGGGTAGTACAGGCTCAGGTGAAGCGGGATATCCGGGTTGAGGGACGCAATCCATTGCGCTTGCTCTTCCATTTCTTCCGGGCTGTCGTTTTCCCCGGGGATGAGCAATGTGGTCAGCTCCACGTGAATTCCTACCTCCACCGCGGTGGCGATGTTTTTCTTCACCAATTCCACGTCGGCGGCACAACGCTTGCGGTAGAACTTCTCCGTGAAACCCTTCAAGTCGATGTTCATGGCTTGGATGGTAGACAGCAACAGCTTGAACGGTTCGGAGGCGATGTAACCGTTTGTGACCAGTACGTTGTACAGGCCTTCCGCACTTGCCATGCGCGAGGTATCGAGCACGAACTCGAACCAAACCACGGGCTCGTTGTAGGTATACGCGATCCCCGGTGCCCCTCGGTCCACCGCGATGTCGATCAAACGCTCCGGAGAAACCCTTTGGGTTTGCGGTGTTTCGTGGGCAATTTCCCAGTTTTGGCACCACGGGCAGGTCATGTTGCACCCCCACGAACCCACCGAAAGGACCTTGGACCCGGGGTGGAAGTGGTACAAGGGTTTCTTCTCCACGGGATCCATGGCAATCGAAGAGATCCTCCCGTAGTTCAACGTGTACAGCACCCCGTGCTCGTTCTTCCGGGTGCGGCACATTCCCACGCCTCCTTCCGGAATCTCGCAGTGTTGGGGGCACAAGTTACAACGGAGGATTTCATCTCCCAGCTCCTCGTAAAAAAGGGCTTCTCTCATCCTAAACCTCCTTTTGCTCTCCTAATGAAACCGCTCCACCGTAAAACGATACAGCTGCACGGGTTCATCCTCCCAGATTCCTGCTTTCTTACGGGCAATCTGGATTTGTTGTTCCACGGTGTCCACTCCCTCCAAGTCGGGAAGAAGCAGGCCCTTCTTGAAGCCATTTTCCACGATGACGCCGAACTTCTTCGGGTCAAGCTCGGAAGAATCCTTCACGGGTTCCGGGGGGCCCAACAGGTCCACGCTGACCTCCAACCCTTCCAATTCGGACGGGTGAAGGGGTTCGAAGCGGGGGTCGTTTACCGCTGCGGCAATGGCGTTGGACCGAATTTCCATGGCAACGTTCTTTTTCGTGGGAACGATGGTGCCAATACACCCACGAAGGGTATTTCCGGGACCGTGCAGGGAAACGAAGACACCCGCCTGCGATTGCAACATCTGGGCGGGAAGGTCTTCGGGAAGCTCTGGAATCTGCCCTCTTTTTATGAAACTCTCGATCACCATTTTTGCCCAGCGAACCGTGGGATGCTGTTCTTTCATGGCACCACCTCCATGGTCTTTTTCCCTTTTCCCTGCCCCAAAAACCCGGAAAAGCCGATCATCCAAAGAAAAGGCTACACATCTTGTAATACTCGTAGGGAACGAGCTTTTTCGTGGCAACTGCATACTCCACGGGAACGGAGACGATCTCGTTTCCACTCAAGGCGACCATGCGCCCGTAGTCCCCTTTCTTGATGAGTTCCATGGCCTGCACCCCGTAGCGTGTCCCCAGGATGCGGTCGAAGGCGGTCGGTGTTCCACCGCGCAGCAGGTGGCCCAGAACCACCGAACGGGTATCGTAGCCAAGGCGTTCCTTTGTCAACTCCGCGAGGTAATGGGCAATTCCGCCCAACCGGATGTGTCCAAAGGCATCCATTTGGTCGTGCGTGTTGAGGTCGCCCTCCAGATCACTGGGCTTGAACCCTTCCGCCACGGCGACGATCGCGTACTTCCCGCGGTTCATTCGTTTCTTCACGATATCCAGGATTTCCTCGATGAGCATGGGGTACTCCGGGATGATAATCAAGTGGGCACCAGCTGCCATGCCAGCTTCCAGGGCAATCCAACCTGCCTCTCGCCCCATGAGCTCCACGTAGAAGATCCTCTGGTGGGATTGAGCGGTGGAGTGCAAGCGGTCAATGGCGTCTGCTCCCACGTTCACCGCGGTGTGGAAACCGAAGGTATAGTCCGTGTGGGAAACGTCGTTGTCGATCGTTTTGGGAACCCCCACCACTGGGAAATGGAGAGAGGCCAACTTGGCAGCCACGGAAAGCGTGTCGTCCCCCCCGATTGCGATGAGTGCATCGATCTTGTTCTTTTCCAGGTTTTCGAACAACTTCTTCTTGTCCTCTTCGCTGTTGAAGGGATTGGTGCGGGATGTGCCCAGTATGGTTCCCCCAAGGATATGGATCCCTTCCACGTCTTCCTCCGAAAGGTTGATGTATTCCCCCGTCAGGGGACCTTTCCAGCCATTCATGAAACCGAAGATTTCCATGTCCGGTCTTTTCGCGTACACGATGCCGCGAACCACGGCATTCAACCCCGGGCAGTCTCCTCCGCCCGTCAAAATTCCAACTCGCATAAAACCCTCCCTGTCGAAAAATATTAAAGGTTCATGAATTCTTGGATCTTCTGGCGCCGGGAACGCACGATGTCCACAACATCCACGAACATGCGGGTGGTGAATCCCAGTTCGTCCCACACCTCTTTTTTCAAGGAAATAGGTGCACCGGAACCGTTGTTCCCGAATTCCAAGCGCTCGCAGATGAACGTGGACATGTGCACGATGTACAAGGCGTCCGAGTAAATCGATTGCCCCAACGAAAGCGGCCTGTGGTGGCGGGCTGCTGATATCAGCACAACTTCCGGGAAATTCCACTTTTCGAGTAAGTACTCTGCGAACACCTCGTGGGTGGGAATGTCCAGCTTCTTCTCCACCTCGTAGTACGGCATTTCCTTTTCCTTGGCAAGGTTCACGATACCGTCGAAAACCTGGGGAAACAAGATCCCCTGCACGGTTTTTCCGATATCGTGCAGCAACCCGCACATGAACATCTCTTCCTTGTTGGAATAGCCGATGCGCTCGGAAATGGTCTCCGCCGTAACTGCCACCGCAATGGAATGCGACCACAGGTCACGGATATCCAGCACGGAAGACTGGAACTTGAAAAATTCCTCCCCCGCGAATATACTCATGGCGATATTGCGCACCGTTTTGAACCCCAGGATCATGATGGCGTCGGTCAACTTGGCCACCCGCCGGGGCAAACCGTAATACGCGGAGTTGGCCAGCTTCAGGATCTTGGAAACGAAGCCAGGATCCTTGGAAGCCACCTCGTTGAGTTCCTTGGCCGAAGCGGAGGGACTCGACGCGGTTTCCACGATTTGCTGCAACACGAAATCCGGGGACGGAAGACCCTCGACTTGTTGGATGGTTGTTTTCAAGTCCATGCTATGCCTCAGCCCTTTGCAGCGTGAAAAAGAAGCGGGTCCCTTTTCCAGGTTCGCTTTCCAACCAGATCTTTTCGCCGTGCTTCTCGATGATTTCGCGGGTAATGGCCAACCCCAACCCGGTGCCTTCCACGGAATAGGTCAACGAACTATCCACGCGGAAAAACTTGTCGAAAATTTTCTGGTGGTAATCCGCTGGAATCCCGATGCCGTTATCCTCCACGCAAAGCAGCACCTTGCTTTCTCCGTGCTGCCACTCGGCCCAAACCCCCACCATGGGGTCTTCCTTGTCATGGTCACGGTACTTGATGCTGTTTAGCACAAGGTTGTTGATGACCTGGCGAATCCGCTTGGGATCCGCTCGAACCTTGATATCCTCTTCCGGGATTTTCTCCTGGTACGCCACACCGTTGTTCTCGAAAGACTTTGCAAGTCCCTTGGCGGTTTCTTCGATCAGGGCGTGCAACGACACGTCTTCGATCTCCAGTTGCAGCGAGTGGTTTTCCACCTTGGTAACATCCAAAAGCTGATCGATCAAGAATTCCAAGTGGTTCGACTGATCTTGGATAATCCCCATGAACTCCGAGAGCGTTTCGGAGTCCATTGCCTCCAGGGAATCCGTGATGGTTTCCGCGTAGGCCTTGATCGCGGCCAACGGTGTGCGCAACTCGTGCGAAATGTTGGCCACGAACTCCGAGCGCATCTTCTCGATCTGGCGCAACCGTTCCAGTTCCTTGGTGTGGGTGATATCCTCCATGCGGATAATCACCTGCAAGGGAGAATCCATCACCACGGTGTTGAAGGAGAAAAAACTACCCTGGATTTCCTTTTCGATGGCAAAGCCCTTTTCCTGCTCAAAGCTCTTTGCCGCAAGGTCTTTCAAGATTTGCTCGAAAGAAGGGTCCACCTGGAGGGACGCGTAGGAAGCGTTCTCAAACACCCTTCGGAACTGCGGATCCCACACGCAGATGGATTCGTCCAGCGAGTCCAACATGGCGCGGAAATACCTCTTCAACTCTTCCTGTACTTGGGAGGCATCCAGGACCCTATGGTACAAGCGGAGGTTTTCCAGCACCAGCCCGGAGAAGAAACTGATGAACCCGAGAATGCTCTCGTTCTCCTGGAGGAATTCCTCCGGGTCACTCTGGATAAAGGCCACGAACACGCCGATGACCTTTCCGGATTGCAAGGAAGGCAGAACCAACAACGTGCCCTCTTCCACGGGAAAGAAGCTAAACGACTTGCGCTCGCAGGTATGATCTACCAGGGGATCCAGTTCTTCACGGGGTAGGGGGAAAGAATCGTCGCTGAGGATCACCTGCCACGCTTCGTCGGATTCCTCCAGCACGAAGACCGAATGGATCTCGAAGAAGCGCCGCAAAACCTTGTGAATGGCCTGGAAAACATGAACCGACTCGCGGGCAGTGTTCAGCTCCCGCGAGAAAGAAGAAACGGTTATCAGAAAGCGGTCGATGGTAGTACTTGCCTGCAAGCAAATCCCCCCGCACCGGGTATGATCAATTATATCACAATCGCTTTTTCCCGCGCACTGGAGTGTGGGTATCGTCACGGGGGCGGCCCCTACGAACCAGTGCGCCTGCAGGGAAAATGCCGAGGATGCAGGAACGCGAAGGGAACCGTAGGGGCAAACCCCCGTGTTTGCCCAGGATTTTGAGACCG
>DAOPKN010000010.1:61136-73346 GCA_035391225.1 Thermotogota bacterium | reverse complement strand
CCCCTTTTTTGGGGAGCGTGCTTCTACTCCCGAAGATACAAGCCGTTTGTGATACAATCGAATATCCAAAACCAGGAGGGGGAAACATGGATTTTCTTTCTGTGCGAACGATTCTCGAATCAGCCGTGAAACCTGCGCTGGGTTGTACGGAACCCGCCAGTATCGCTTTTGCAGCAGCAGTAGGCGGTGAACTCGTGGGAAAGCCGATCACGAGTGTGAGCGTGGATCTGTCGGAGAATATTGCCAAGAATGCACAAAATGTCAAGATCCCTTGCTCCACCATCCAAGGGGTGGAAACTGCAGCCGGACTGGGGGCTCTGTTATCCAACCCCGACCGTGAGTTGGAGCTCTTTTGGGAGCTTACCCCGGAGTTGGTGCACGAGGTGGATACGCTGCGAAAAGAAGGGAGACTCAAAGCCCGCGTGGTCCCCTCCAACGGCTTTTACATCCACTGCAGCGTGACGGGAAAACGGGGAATGGCCGAAACCTTCCTCCGAAAAGGCCACGCCAGCATCTCGGAAACCCGGTTGAACGAGGAAACCCTTTTCCAATCCACTCTGCCAGATCCTCCCCCCGTTTCCTCCATTCCTTTCTCGGAACTGGTTTCCATTGCCCAACAAATCCCCGTAGAGCACCTCGAATGGCTTTCCCCTTCCATCGAAATGAATGCGCGCGCTTCGCGGGAAGGAAGCCAGAAAGCGTACGGAATGGGGTTGGGGCATTTCCTCGATACCTGTTACCCCGGAAATGCAGAGCTTCCCCTGTTCGTGCGAAAAGGCGTTGCGGGGGCGTGCGATGTACGAATGTCGGGTTCCTGCTTTTCCATCGCCACGGTGATGGGCTCGGGGAACCAGGGAATTGCCACGATACTTCCCGCTTACCTCGTGGGGAAGCGCCAAAACCTCCCCCAAGAGCAAGTCCTCCGCGCGGTGGCTATGAGTATTCTGCTCACCGTTTCGCTCAAGGAAAAGATGGGGAAACTGTCCCCCATGTGTGGAGGGATCATCGCGGCAATCGGCTCTGCAGTAGCCTGTAGCTGGCTCTTGGGTGCAAGTCTGCAACAAATGGCCTTTGCGGCGAAGAACATCGTGGGGAATCTGACCGGGGTTGTCTGCGACGGGGCAAAGGAGGGATGCTGCCTGAAAATCAGCACCGGCAGCGCAGAAGCGGTGCTATCCGCGCAAATGGCATTGCAAAACGTATCCGTCCCGGAGGGAAATGGAATCGTCTCCGCGAACATCGATCGTACGCTGGAAAACTTCGCCCAAATCAGTTCGCGTGGAATGAAAGAAATGGACGCATTGATCTTAAACCTCACCGATTGTGGGATTTCTTCAACGTAGGCTTTGCAAGAAGAAGTTGAGTACCATCAAATCCATGGGTGTGGGGGAATGGGGATTGTCCACGGGGAAATCCCGGTTTTCCTGGAAATCGAACGCCACTTGCAGCAGGCGATCGAAAAAAAGGTCGAAGGCTACGGGAGCCCCTTTCTCTTCACTGGAGCCGACTTGCAGGATGCGGAACCCGTTGCTGTCCAGTAGGATCACGGCAAGGGGGATCAGTTCCACGGAAACCACGAAAGCCTTCTTGTGCAAAGCCCTTGTGGGAATAGCCGTCGCATCCCCGGGTTGAAGAACGGGTGCGTGCAGCGTGGGGGTTGCCACCGCAGAAAGAGCGGGATCAAAACCGTATTCCAGCATGCGCATGGTGAAAACGGGCAAAACGGTCAGCTCGGAAACGTGTTTCGGGGAGCCAATCGCCAGCTCGTAACGAATGTCCAAAAGGTCTCCTTCAAAAATCCAGCTTTCCGCGGAAAATTGGAACGGCAAATTGGTCGTGCCAAAAAGCAAAACGGAATTCAGCAACACCAGAACAACAAACCATCTTTTCGGCATTCTTCTTGCCTCCCAACAACAACAAAGGCGAATTGATCCCCCCAACTCGCCTTTGAAAAAAAAAGAAAGCACTTGCCTGTTGGAAAATTATACACCTTACCCCCGGCTTTTCCAAAACATTTGGAAAAAGTGTAGGAAGGCATCGATTTGTTCGCGGCCAACATCGTTGTGCGTGACGAATCTCCAGGTTCCCCCTTCGGGCGGATTAACCTTGATCCCTTTTTCCAGAAGGAATTCCACCAATTTGCGCGTTCCTCCCCGCACGAGGGGCAACTTGCAAAAAACCATGTTGATTGCAAGGCGGTCGGTCAATACCTCCACCCCCGAAAATTGCTGCAACTTCTCCGCCAGGTACCCTGCGTTTCGGTGGTCCTCCTCCAGGCGAAGGCGCATGGATCTGAGTGCCACGATTCCCGCTGCCCCAAGGATCCCTCCCTGGCGAAGTGCCCCACCCATCAATCGTCGATTCTTCCGGGCTCGGGCAATGAACTCCCGGCTTCCCACCACCATGGACCCCACCGGAGCACAAAGCCCCTTCGAGAGGCAGAACATCACACTATCTGCGTACCGGGCGATTTCACCGGCATCCACTCCGAGGTGAACCGCTGCGTTGAATATCCGGGCACCGTCCAAGTGAAGCGGAATACCATGCTCTTGGGCCAACTGGTACATGGAACGCATGTTCTCCAATTCCACGACCGCTCCACTGGAATGGGCATTTTCCATGCAGAGCAATGCGGTACGTGGGTAGTGCAAGTCCTCCCCACGTATCAGCGATTTCACCTGTTCCAGCGGAGCGGTTCCGTTGCGATCCTGGTAGAACCGCAGTTGCACCGATGCGATCACCGCAGCAGCACCCACTTCGTGGTCCACGATATGGCAGTGGTCCGCCACGATCACCTCGTCTCCCTGTCGGGTATGGGTGAAAAGACACAGTTGGTTGCCAAAAATCCCCGAAGGAACGAAAAGCGCAGCCTCCTTCTGCAAAAGATGCGCCGCTAAGTCCTCCAGCTCCTTGAGCGTGGGGTCATCCTCGTAAATATCATCCCCCACCACGGCCCCCGCCATTGCTTCACGCATTTCGGGGGTGGGTTGGGTAACAGTATCGCTGCGGAGATCAATCCACTTCACTTTTTTCCCTCCCAAAGTGCCACGCCTCTCACCAATAGTTTGGCGAGGGACGCAACCGCAAATTTGACCGCGGGTGTGCGATAGGGGTTCGAAACACTGTCCAGTTTCACGACCCATTCGTCTCCACGGCTGAAGATATCAATGAAAAAGTGTTGCTCGAAAGCCTCATCCACAGCAATGGTTTTCACCAGGAAATGCTCGGAAACTTTGTCCTTGAACAATCCTTTGAAAACGCAAACGCTGGAACCATCGCCCGATTGCAGGGGACGGTTCACGCCAATGGCAAGGTTATCCAAGAAGGATTGGCTTTTGGAAACACGTGCATGGGGCATTACTTCCACCTCCCGAAGAATTCTGGGCACCTGTTGGTACGTTTTTTTCTGCGCATGCAGGCGATAGATGTTTCGCCCGTACTTCATCCACTTCTTCTCGAAACGGGTGCGAATCTCCCGGGGTTCGTTCACGCGAACCGGAGGAACGCAAAAGCCTTGTTCCCGCGCAATCTGCGCTGTCTCCATTGCATACCCTTCCACGTCGGTGGAAAGGTCAAAAACCCCATCCTTTACCAGAACCATGTTTAGGGCGGCAAAAAAGGAGGGGATGGCAACCCGCCGTTCGAAGTGACGTGCTTTGCTCCATGGGCAAGGGAAATTTAAGTAAACCCTTTGCAAGCTTTCCTCCGGGAACAAGTTCGTGATCCCAAAACGCCCATCGGTCATGACGATACGCACGTTTTGGATTCCCTTGCGGTGCAACCTGCGTTGGGTCTTTGCCACCGAAGAAACGGACATTTCAAACCCCACGAAATTCTCGTGGGGGTTGTGTTGCGCCAGCTGCTCGATGAATTCCCCGTTCCCGAAACCAATTTCCAGGTTAATCGGCTGGGCTTTGGGAAAGATCCGATCCCAATCCAGGGGGAAACCTGGAAAAACGGAGGCATGAACAACGAAGTGCAATTCCTCAAACATTTTTTTCCACTTCTTCCAGAACCCGATCCAACCGGGCAAATGCCTTCCCACAACCCAAGGCTTCGATGCTTTCAAAAAGGCCGGGTGTCACTTCTTTTCCGAACAAGGCCACGCGAAGCGTTTGGAAGAAGCGTTTCTTCCCCGCCCCGAGTTGGGTGATCGTGAGCCGGAGCGCATCTTCCACGGTGTTCTGGTTCCACTCTTCCAATTCCCGGAGATTCTCCCGGCATGCAAAAAGCATGCCTTGCGCGTCCGGGTGCTCCAGGTACTTTTTCCAGGCGGTAGGGGAAAACTCCACCAAGTGGTCCTCCTGCAAGAAGGGGTCAAGGAATTCTTCCAGGACCCGAAACGTGTTGACCTTCTCTCGACTCACTGCAAGCGCACCCAGAACGTACGTCCGGGGTAACCGTTCCAGCGCATCCAAACGCCATGGGTTTCCGGGGAGCGCGGAAAAACGCAACCACTCCATGTACTCGTGCAAAAGCGCATCCAATGGTTTTCGGCGCATTTGCTTCCCATTCACCCATTCCAGTTTGGCATAATCGAATACCACCGAGCGACTCGATATGCGGTCGAGGGAGAAAAAGCCTTCCTTCGAAAGTGGATCGAAGATTTCTTCATCCACCGCCCATCCCAGTAGCGCCAGGTAATTCATCAAACCTTCGTGCAAGTATCCCTCTTGGCGAAAAAAGGCCACCGAGGTCCCACCATGGCGTTTGCTCAAAGGAGACCTGTCTTGTCCCAGTAAAAGGGGAATATGCATGAAAACCGGAACTGGCCAGCCCAATGCCTGGTACAACAACACTTGTCGGGGAGTATTGGAAAGGTGATCCTCTCCCCGGAACACGTGTGAGATTTCCATCAGGTGGTCATCCACCACCACCGCAAAATTGTAAACGGGTACCCCGTTGGATTTTTGAATGATAAAATCCTCGTACTGGGAGGCATCGAAACGCATCTCCCCCTTGAGCAGGTCCTGGAAAACCACTTCTTGCTGTGGGACACGGAATTTCACGGTATAGGGGTGTCCCTTTTCCACCAAGGCCGCCGGGAAAGAAGCAAAGTCCCCCAATTCCTTCTCGGGTTGGTCTGACTGGTACACCGTGAAATACGCACTACCATTTTCGACCAACTGGGAAACGTACGGAGCGTACACCCCCTTTTCTACCCTCTCCATCTGCCGGTAAGGGCCATAGGGTCCCCCCTCGTTTGGACCCTCGTCGGGGGTAATACCGCACCACTGCAACATACGGAAGATTTCTTCTTCGTATTCCAGGGTGGAGCGAAGCGTGTCGGTATCCTCGATACGCAGAACGAACGTGCCTCCCTTCCCCTCTTTGGCGAAAAGGTAATTGAAAAGCGCCGTGCGCACCCCACCCACGTGCAAACTCCCGGTGGGACTGGGGGCAAAACGAACCCGAACCAAGCCAATCTCCTCCTTTTCCACTGCTGCACCTACCATTCTCCGAGATACTCGCAACTATCCGTTGGAAGCATCTCGTACAATTCACGCACGCTTTTTCCGGAAACCGGGTCACAGATCATGGAGGCAATATCACACAGCGGGCGTAGCACAAAGTCCCGCTCCCGCCACCGCGGATGCGGAATCTGAAGGTTTTGCGCCTTGAGAACCAGGTTTCCAAACAACAAGATATCCAAGTCGATGATACGGGGCCCGTAACGAATCGTGGAAGAAACTCGCCCCATGTCTTTCTCTACGCTTTTCAGAAGCTGAAGTAGACCAAGGGGGGGTTGCCGCGTGAGTACCCCCACCACCGCATTGACAAAAAAAGGTTGTGGGGCATACCCCCACGGTTTGGAACGATACAGCGAGGAACGAAGAACAACCTGGATCTCTTTGCTTTCCAGCAGAGCAACAGCATTCCGCAAGTTTGCCTTGGGGTCTCCAAGGTTCGATCCCAAACCGATGTATGCCCCGTACCACGGAGTGGCAGTCTCCATCCTCTTCCACTCCCCTCACAGCGAAATTTCCGAAAGGATCTCCACCTCGGGGTTCTTTTCCTCCACGCTGCGCACCTTCACGCGCAGGATACGGTTCCCAAAGCGAATCTCCAATTCGTCCCCGTCTCGCAACTCTCCGGAAGGTTTCAGTGGGTGTCCATCTCGCGTGATTTTCGCCCCCTTTGCCATCTCGGCGGCAACAGATCTCCTTTTGATAATCCGCGTTTTTTTCAAGAACAGGTCAAGTCGCATGTCCACTCCTTTCTATGATGCCTGCACCACAAACCCGGTCACGGCGATACACCACGGCAACTTGGCCGGGAGTAATGGCGAATACGGGTTGGGAGAAGGCCACGAACAGTTTGCAGTCCCCTTCCATTTCGCGTAGAAAAACCCTTGCAGGGTGTGGGGGGGTTCGGCTGCGAACCTGAACAAGGAGTTCTTCCTCTTGGTATTGGTTCCATTCCGAGCTCGAAACAAGGGGAGCCCACTGGCCGGCCACCAGTTGTGTCGAAAAAAGGTCTTCACGCGGTGCGAGGACAATCCGGTTCTCTTCCGGGTAAAGCCGTTGCACGAACAAGCGCCGCTCGCTGGAAATCCCCAAACCTCTCCTTTGCCCCACGGTAACTCCCTCGATGCCTTTGGGGAACACACCCAACACTTCTCCCGAAGCGGTTTCCACCCGGCAAGGGCGCGCAACGAGCCCTCTTGCGACAAGGAAAGGGTAATACGCGTCTCCCGGCACGAAACAGATTTCCTGGCTTTCCCCCGGAAAATCTGATGCCATTCCCAGGGAAGCGGCTATCTTCCACACTTTTTCCTTGGTGAAGGCACCAAGCGGGAACAGGAGCTTCGGCAAAAGGGAGGGGGGCAACCGCGAGAGGAAGTAGGACTGATCCTTCTTGGGATCCGCTCCACGAAGTAAGCGAACCCCACTTTCCCCAGCCTGGATCTGCGCGTAATGCCCCGTGGAAAAAAAATCGAAAACCCCGTACTTGGCCACGATTTCGCGGAAGAAAAACCCGAACTTGACTTCACGGTTGCACAATGCACAGGGGTTGGGGGTACGTCCCAAAGAGTACTCCCTTTCAAAAGAGCGAACCACCGTCTTTTCGAAAAAGTGGGTAACATCCACTCGGGAGAACGGAACCCCGAAGCGCTGGGCAACCGCCTCGGCCTTCAAATGCGCATCCTTGGAGAAAAAAGCCGTGTCCATGAAAAAGGCATGAACTCGGTAGCCCGAACCCACCAACAAGTGCAATGCTACGGCACTGTCTACCCCCCCGCTCAAGGCAAGTGCCACCCTGGGGGAGGCAATGCTCACTGTTGCCCGCCTCCCGGGGCAAGGCCTTCCAGCGAATAGACCTGCACGCAGGGTTCATCCATGCACAACACGAAGAGTTTGCCTTGCCAGAAGCGCACGCTGATGGGATAATCTCCGGTTTCGATTTGGGCAATTCGCTTCAAGGTGGAATCGAAAAGCAGTAAGCGATTCTCAAAATTGGAAATCCCCGCCAGGAAAGAATCACCGACAGGTTCCAAGTCAATCATGCCACCTGCCGCAGGAACCGTTACCAGTCCCGAACCATCGGGGAACACGCTCAACAACGATTCCTCGCTCATGGAAGCCAACACCAGCCGGTCGTGAAACAATACCATGTCCATTAAGTGTGAATACCCCTGCCAGGAGACCAATGGCTGCACCTCGGTTTCTCCCCAACGAATCAACCAGATTCCCCGATCCAGGTACCCTGCTGCGAGGTAAACCCCTTGCTCCAAGCGAATCACGTGCAAAGGTTTCTTGGAGACTCCGCGGATACTCCAGCGGTACATTGTGTCCAAGTTGATGAAGCCGATGGAATCTTCGAGTTCGAAATCCCGGGACCAAGTGTGGTAGTTATCGTAGTAGGGCAACACCAGTAAATCGTCGAAAAGGAAGAAACGTGGAACACGACCCTCCAATTCGAATGACTGGCGCAACGCAAGGCTTTCCAAGTCAAACACTTGCAAAGCATACTCGAGTTGGCTAACCAGGAAAAGGGAGCTCCCCTCCACAAGGGAGAAACCCGGCCCTCTTCGCACGGGAATCGAGGCAGCCCATTCCAAGGAATCCCGGTGAAAGAGGACGAGGCGATGTCCCCAAAAGTCGGAAACAAACAGGTATTCCGCGGAAAAACTTAGGAAAGTGGGAAAGGAAAGCCCCCCCAATTCCAGTAGTCGCGAACCGGAATGCGCATCGAACACTTGTACCCCGGGGTTTTGGTAATCCAAGACGAACAAGCGCTGAAAAAGCGGGTCGAAGAACTGGTGCGCGGGTTTTCCTTGCAATGCAATGGTCGTTTCCAAGGTCAAGGAACCCGAAAAGACCTGCACGCACGTGAAAAGGAAAAGAAGGATCAGGGCACTTTTTGGATCAAGGAACCGTATTTCGACAGCACCTCCTCCTGCCAGGTGGAAAAAGCCTGTTCCATTGCGGCAAGACCGCTTTGCGATTGGTCTTGTTCCACCCAGTTTTCCGCTTGTTCCACCAATGCACGCGTGGAAGAATCGAAAGGCTGCAGCAATCGAATCTGGAAGGAGAGGGAAGCCGGATCGCTCGAAACGGAAAAATCGTTCAGCAGTTGCGCATAGCGGTTGTTAAAGGAAACCAGCTTCTCCACCGGAGGCATGGGCATGAGGAACACCAACAGCACGCAAACCACCAGCACGAACGCCACGACACCTGCCAACAATTGCCAACGCAAGAAAATCGTTTTGGTGCGGGGAAAACCGGGTTTCAGGATCCATCCCAGTAGAAACCCCGTCGCCAATCCACCGATGTGCGCCATATTGTTGATCCCGGGAACCGAAAACCCCAGGAACAAGTTGATCAAGATCATGGGAAGCAGGGCCCTGCCGGTAAACGCCTTTTGGTAGGCCGGGGTTTCCTTTTTCAATCCCATGGCAAACAAAAGCCCCACCAATCCGAAAATGGCTCCACTTGCCCCCACGGAAACGACGCCGAAGGCAAAAAGGTGCGTCAACAGATTCCCCACGATGCCCGAGGCCGCGTACACCACCAGGAATTTGGGGGAAGTGTACAAGTTTTCCACCACGGTGCCGAAGTAATACAGCGCGTAGGAATTGAACGCGAAGTGCAACAGGCCCCCGTGCAGGAACAGGGCTGTCACGATTCGAAAAACCTCCCCGGATTGTACGAGGATTCCCAGTTGAGCACCAAGCTGCAAGAGCGTTTCCAAGTCTCCGCCATCCAGGATTTTCCGAAAAAAATCGCCTCCCCCCAAGGAAATGCTCAACACGAAAAATACCAAATTCACTCCCATGAGGGTGAGCGTAACGGGGTTTCTTTTGTACACCGAATCACCTTTATCCTTGATATTCTCCGGTATTATAACACGAAGCCCCCCACGGTGGGGGGGCAGAAAAATGGGGGCCTGACCATTACCCTTAGGGAGACTCAACCTCCGGTGGTGTTTTTTCGGGAGCACCAGGTTCCTCCTCGGTTTCCTCGGAAACTGCCGCATCGTTGTCCTCCTCGGTAGTTTCCCCCGCATCGAAGCTTTCCTGGGTACTCTGCTCGAAAAAGAAATCGGTTTCCTTTTGGGTGAATCCAAGGATCGCGATCATTTCCCGGGCTTCCTCCTCGGTAATGATGCCGCGTCCAAACGTATCCAGTATCTTTTGAACGTTTTCGTCAGGTGCCATGATTCGCTCCTTCTCTTCGGTCGGAACTTTCTCTTGCGTTTCGGAAGCGGAAACGGTGAGTTTGGATTTTACCGACACATCTCCGGAAACGGTTTTCACCCGAACTTCTCCCCCGTTGCCATCTCCCAGTTGGAACTTGCCTTTCTGCAAGGACAAGGCTTTGGTTTTGTGGAAGTAATACTCACCGGAAACGGTTTGGAACAGCAAAAGGAAGTGGGTTTCCGGGAAGTGGGTGCGAATATCCCCACTCACGGTGGTGAGTTGCCAGTCAATTCCGCGGGTATACTCGGTGGAGATGACCGCATCCGAGCTTACCCCGGTGAATTTGAGGTTTGCCGGAGCGTTGTTCACCCGGGCATCTCCGGAAATTTCCTCGATCCAGAGTTTTTGCATCTGGGAATGGGGAACCGCTTCAAACGTGATGTCGCCGCTCTTCGTGCGAAAGCGTGCCTTTGTACCGTCGTACTCTTCACAACGGATATCCCCACTGATGGTGCTCAGATCAAGGATTTGGATCTGGCTCCCCTCCATCTTGAAATCTCCGGACTTGGAACTTCCTTTCATCTCTTGGGCCTTGCAACCGGTCAAGAACGCATCCCCAGAAGTGGTGTCGCAGCGAAATGTTTCTTCCACCCGGCATTTGCGAACCCGAAGATTCCCGGAGACAGAATTCAACGAAATCACTTTCAAGTGGTTGGGCACGAAAATCCTTGCCTTCTCGAGGTTGCCGGACATCCCTCCAATCTTGATTCCCAGGAAATTCACGTACGTCTCCTTGTCGTCAAAACGCAAGATCAGCTTCTTTCCCTCGCGAACGGTTTCCACATTTCCCTTGGTTCGCCACTTGGCCTCCCATTCAAGGCTGTTCCCCTCATCGGATCCAAGGATATCCAAGTCTCCACTCACCGAGCTGATGACCAGCTCTTCCACGTCGTCAAGAAGAACCCGACCCTTTTCGTAATCGTCTTCCTTTTTATTGATGTGCACATTCAGTGTTTCGCCAATTTTGTCCCAATCGACGCGAAAATCGGACATGTTTCTCCCTCCTTTATCGGCTTCCAGCAAGCTTTTTCACGAGCCACACGAATCCCAGTAATGCCAGGACCAAAAGAATAATCGGAATGAAAACCACGAAAATACTGGCAAAAACCAGGCCCACCAGCACCACGGCTCCCAACGCCACGATGATCCCCACGATAGCAGGAAAGAGCTTAAACGCAAGGATCACCAGGAACAGAGCACCGAGTATGGACAAGAAAACACTCATCCTTTTGCCTCCTTCGCCGTTCCCTTGAGCGCTCGCAACATTTCCATCGCTTCCTTGGAAGAAATTTCTTTCTGGGCCAGCAAGTCAAGGATCCTCTGGGTCTCCGTTTTTTCCTGGTTCACACCCGGCTCGAATCCCATTGCCTTAATGGCTTCCTCCAAGCGGTTCCTGGCAGTAGGATACGAAATCTCGAATTCTTTTTGCACCTCGGAAAGGTTGCCACGATTCTTGATAAACACCTTCAAGAAAAGCAATTGGCTGTCGGATAACCGGAAGAATTCATCCAGTTCGAATTTTCCTCGAATCACCACCCCACAGTTGCTGCAAGAGTATTCGCTGATATGCAGGGGCCCATTACACGCCGGACAGGTTGTTAGGGTTTTTTGCATGCCAATCCCTCCTTTCGTTTTCCAAATTATACTCCTTCAATTTGAAAAAGTCAAGGGAAAAATCAAATATTCTAATTTCTATTTGGATTTTCCATAGGAGTGTGCGATTTTTCTTTGTTGAAAATGCGGATTTTTAATGCAGCTGCACCAAAACCAACTGGATTTGTTCGTTTTGGATCTGGGCAAGTTGTAATCGGAAGGAGTGCAGCAACGGTTCCAGTTGGGGTTTCCAACGCTGCACGATGGCGGGTAGGTTCACGGTCACATGGTTCTTTCGGACTTCCACGAACGGACGAAGTGCCTTTTGGAAAACCTGGGAACCCGTCAAGGCAATCCGGGAAAGGGCATTCCGGGGTAACAGGGAAAATTCCAGCGTTTCCGGATCTGCCAAATCCGACGAAAAGCGTTCCAGCGAAAGGTCGAAGTCCGCTGTGCCGGGAATTCCTTTCCAGCTTCCCTTCACCCAGAACCGGGCGGTCCCCTCGCGGAACTGTACTCCGACTTGTTGCACTTCTTCTTTTTCGGCCAACAATTGCAGGAAGAATCCGGAGAGAATTTGCTCCCCTACAGCGAGATACAACGCTTGCGCTTTCGAAAATTCCACGGCAACCACTCTCCCAAAATAAAAGCCATCTTCCACCGACAGGCGTCTCGTGAAAGATGGCAACCCCTTTCCCCCTTGGATTGAGGATACAGCATTATAGCACAACCATGGGCAGCGAAGGAAATTTTCCGCTATTTCGTTTTGGGCTTTTTCCGGGGAGTCTTCTTGGCGGAAGCGGCGGTTTTGGACGGCGTTTTCCTCCGGGAGGGCGCCTTCTTTTTCACCGCTTTCGCCTCCGTTGGCACCTTTTTTTCGGCAGAGGATGGGGCAACGGAGGATGGGGCAACGG
>DAOPKN010000010.1:0-61036 GCA_035391225.1 Thermotogota bacterium | reverse complement strand
TCCGTTGGCACCTTTTTTTCGGCAGAGGATGGGGCAACGGAGGATGGGGCAACGGGGAACTTCACCTTGCATTCCGGACAGTACAAGTGCTCGCCGTCCCTTTTCGAAAACTTGTAAAACAATGGTTTGCCGCACGTGGGACAGCTTTCGTCGGAGGGTTCGTTCCAGGAAATGAACGTGCAGGTTCCCCCGTTGTATTCGTTGTTCTTGCACGTGTAAAACACTTTGCCCTTTCGGCTCCTGCGCATGACAACCTCCGAACCGCAGTCCGGGCATTTGCCGCGTGCCTTCACATCTATGTTCTCGGTGTACTTACAATCGGGATAATTGGAGCAGGCGATAAAGGGGCCAAAACGTCCGATTTTCTTCACAAGGGGCGAACCACACTTGGGACACTCTCTCCCAATTTCTTGTGCTTCTTCCACTTGATGTAAGCTTTCCACGTCACGAAAGAACATCTTGTCCCCTTCGAAGTAAACCGCTACCTTTTCCGGAACCGAGATATTCTTCTTGGAAGTGCAGCTTGTGCACGTGAGGTAAGGGCCGTACTTTCCCATGCGCAACGTCATCATCTTTCCGCAGGAGGGACAGGGCACGTTGGTCTCGTAATCCTGGTACAATTCCTTGGAATCCAACTGTTTTTGCATTTTCTCGATCGTGGGTTCGAACTGCCCGTAGAAGTTCTTCAACAAGGTTTGCCAGTCGTCCTGTCCCATTTCCACTTGGTCCAGGCCATCTTCCATGGACGCCGTGAACCGGGTTTGGATGATCTTGGGAAAGTGATGGGTGAGGAAACGATTCACCATGATTCCCAGGAAGGAGGGAAAGAGTGTCTTCCCTTCCATCGAGGCGTACTTGCGATCCAGCAAGGTTCGAATGATGCTGGCGTAGGTACTGGGCCGTCCAATTCCCTCTTTTTCCAACTTCTTCACCAGCGAGGCTTCTGTGAAGCGCGGTGGGGGATTGGTAAAGTGCTGGGAAACGTCAAGTTTTTGCAATTCCAAACCGTCCCCGACCTTCGCATCGATGTCAAATTCCTTTTCGGTGACGTTGGAGGGGTATACCTTCTCGAATCCATCAAAAATCCGGACGGAGCCCGAGGCTTCAAACAGGAAGCGCTCCTGTTGATCGCTGATTTTGATCTTGGTGTTGGAATACTTGGCATTACTCATTTGCGAGGCCATGAAACGGCTCCAAATCAAGGAATACAATTTCCAGTGGTCCGCGGAGAGAATGGATTGCAACGACTGCGGCGTCTTTTCCGGGTAGGTGGGGCGAATGGCTTCGTGGGCATCTTGGACGTTGGCCTTTTTGCGCTGGTACGTTTCCCTTTTGAAATACTCTTCCCCGAATTGCGCAAGGATGACATCCTTTGCTCCGTCCAATGCTTGTTCCGAAAGGCGCGTGGAGTCGGTTCGCATGTAGGTGATGAAAGCGGTTTGTCCCTCGGGAGTTTCCACACCTTCGTACAGCTCTTGGGCGACGCGCATGGTACGGCTCACGGAAAAACCGATACGGGTCGCGGCATCCTGCTGGAGGGAACTGGTGATATACGGTGGAGGCGATTTCTTGGAAACCGTTTTTGTTTGCACATCCTTCAGGGAGAAGTGGCCCGCAAGGATTTGCGCTTTGATTTCCATCGCCTGTTTCTCGGTCTCCACCGGGTTCTTGTCCAAGGATTTTCCCTGGATAGAAACCAGCTGCGACTCGATCCCCGCGAAGAAACCGGTAAAACGCCAGTATTCCTTGGGCTCGAAACGGGTGATCTTTTCTTCCAAGTCGCACAAAAAGCGCAGCGCTACGGATTGCACCCTCCCCGCACTCAAGTTGGGCATGCGCATCACGCGCCACAAGAAGGGGGAAATCTGGTAACCCACCAAGCGATCCAGGATCCTCCGGGCGAATTGGGCTTCCACCTTTTCCATTTGAATCGTGGAAGGGGTTTCCACCGCCTTTTGGATCGCGCTCTTGGTGATCTCCGAGAAAACCACCCGGTTCTTTTCTTTCTCCGACAGATCCAAGATGCGGGCAATGTGCCAGGCTATGGCTTCTCCCTCACGATCCATGTCCGAGGCCAGCAAAACTGCTTTCCCAGCAGCTTGCCTTTTCAGGTCTTTCACAACCGATTCCTTTCCCTTGAGGGTCACGAATTCGGGTTCAAACGAGCCGTTGATTTTCACCCCAAGGTTCTTGGAAGGGAGGTCCCGAATATGTCCCTTGGACGAAACGACTTCGAAACCCTTGCCCAGGTATTTTTTGATCGTTTTCGCCTTCGACGGGGATTCAACGATGACAAGAATATCTTTCAAAGCATGGACACCTCTTTGCGAATGGCTTCAAAGTCTTCCCGGGAAGAACTTTCCCAAAATACTTGGAGGGACGGTTCCCGTCCCGAGGGTCGAACGAAAAGCCAAGAATCAATATCGTCGTGGGACAGGTCGAAGAACATCCCGTCCCCTTGCTGCATGGCGGAAACCCGCAGTCCTGCGAAGGTTTGCACCTTGTGGCGCAGCTTGTCCAACAGTTGCTCTCTTTGCGCATCCGATTTCAAGCGTACCTCCATCCGGTGCGAATGGAAGGAACCGATTTGCTGGCGGAGTTCCTTGCGCAGCTCCGAAAGAGGGGTGCCGCGCATCGCAACCATTTCCAAGGCGAGAAGACACGCAAGGATCCCATCTTTTTCGGGAACATGGCTGCTGAGCGCCAATGCTCCGTTTTCGTCTCCGCCGAAGGAAACCCCTGCATTCCCCAAAGCATCAAGGATACCGGGAAATCCTTCCGGGACGGCAACCGTTTCTGCGCCATGGATTGCCGCGACACGATCTACCTGGTGACTGGCGGCCAGGGAACGGGCGACGTTCCCGGAAAAACCCCGGTTGCGGTACAGGTGCTCCGCCACAAGGGCAAGGAATTCCCCACCGCCAACGGGTTCGGCCGCATCATCGACTATGGCAAAACCCGATGCATCACCGTCGAGCACCAAACCCAGCGCAGCGGAAAGCTCGCGCACCTTGGAAGCCACCGCGCGAACCCTTTGCGCATCTGGCATCGGTCGAAAGCCACCGAATGTGGGATCCGAAAAATCGTTCCTCTTGAAAAGCCGCTTCCCCAATGCAAAGCGTTCCATGTACCGGTCCATGACGCCGACTCCCGAACCGTTGCAAAAATCCAAAACCACCGGGAGTTCCCACGAGCCAAAGGCACCTGTTTGCAGCAGGGAATCCAGTGCGCCAAAATACCCTTCCTCGGGCGCCACTTCGTGGATTTTTCGTGTCCCCTTCTCTCGGAGGTTCCTATCCGAAAGTTTTCCGGAGTCCAATAGAGGGGGTATTTTCGCTTGGATCGACTCCAGTTCTTGCCGCGAAACCAGCTTGCCGTTTCTTCCACGGAATGTGATTCCGCTGCACGCGTACGGTTCGTCCGACGCCCCGAGCATCACACCCCCATCGGCTTTTTCTGCGAGAACCGCGTGGGCAAGAAGGGCAGCAGGCACGGGGTCCGAGCAGAGATACACCGTGCAAGAATGGGAAACCAATTCCTCCGCAGCTTGCTGGGCAAACTGCTTGCCCATGAAACGCCCATCGAAACCCACAACGAGCCGGGGTTTCTTCACGCCTTCCTTGTGCAAGTAATGGGCGATGGCACCGCACACCATGCGTACGTTTTGGAACGTGAAATTATCACCAATGGTGCCTTTCCAACCTTTGCTTCCCAAGAAAAGGGGTGGCTGTTTCGGTTCCACGGTTATTTCACTCCTTTCGTCCGCACACGTCGCGACAAAAACTTGTTGTAATCGCTCCAATTGGATTCCCCTTGCTGTCCATTCGCATTCTGGCTCTTTCGCACCATTTCGCGGAATTGGGCAACCTTCGAATCCAAGTTATCTGCCGCATGTACCAAAAAAGCCTCGATGGTCTTGGGAAGAACGGGAGAACCCCACTCCAACTCGCCGTGGTGGGAAAGGATGATGTGCTCGAGGTCCACCAAGATTTCCGGAGGGAAGCCTGGCACCTTTCGCGCCATATCGCGAAGGGTCAAAACCCCCTGCCCGATATGTCCCACCATCTCCCCCACATCGGTGCGCACGATACCGGAAGACAAAACATGGTATTCGTCCACTTTTCCGATATCGTGCAAAAGCGCCCCGGCTACCAAGATGTCTCGGTGGATGTCCAGCGTAGGATACAACTCCATCAGCTGAAGGCACATGTTCATTACGTCCAAGGAATGCTCCAGCAACCCACCCTTGTAGGCGTGGTGCACGTTTATGGCGGCGGGAGCTTCGATAAACCGCGTGGCAAGGCGATCGTTGCGAATGAAAATCTCGCTGAGCAGCTCCTTGACGGGAACGAGGCCCACCGCTTCGATTGCTTTCACGAGTTGCTCGTACATCTGCCGGATGTTCTTCGAGGAAATCTCGATGAACTTCTTGGGATCGTATTCCCCTTCTTGAAGAAGGCGAATGGCGTCCCGGGAATTGGGAGCGTTGATTTGGATGTGGCTTTCAAAGCGCACCACCTTGCCTTGGATCCGAATCACCGAACCCACGGACACCTGCTCGTCGTTCCTTCTTGCGTTGAAGCGATCGACGGCACGAATGATTCCGGTGCGGTCCGCGAGCGTCAACAGCAGGAAAAACTTACCATCGCGCGTCTCCTGCAGGTGCTTTCCCGCCACTTTCAACACCGAGATCACGTTCTCGTCGACCTGGAAGTCCTTCACGTACTTGCCGTACTGGAATTCGCTGAGCGTATCGGAAAGGGTATCCATTTCCATCAGTTTTTGTTGCAACATATCTCCGAGGTTCAAAATCACACCGCCTCTCCTGTTTGGGTGAAAATCCGGGGTACCCGACTGGAAATCCGACATGTGATCTCGTAATTGATCGTTTGTACCCGGTTTGCCATCTCTTCACAACTCATTTCTTCCGAACCCATCTTGCCCAACAACACGACAGGCTCGCCCATTTCTACCGCCTCCAAGTGGGACACATCCACGACGAACTGGTCCATGCATACCCGTCCCAAGATGGGAGCCCGTTTCCCCTGGATCAGCACTTGCCCCGTGTTGGATAGCAAGCGATTGTACCCATCCGCGTAACCCACCGGAACGGTAGCCACTTTCATGCTCCTGGGGGCCACAAAGGTCCAACCGTAGGAAACCCCCGTTCCACGGGGGATTTCTTTCACCATCGCCACCGCTGTTTGCCAGTGCAATACGGGAGATAACCCCGCAGGGCGCTTCTGGTTCGAGGGATCCAACCCGTAGGAAGCGATTCCAACCCGCACGAAATCGTACAACCCTTCGGGAAGATGAAGTGCCCCAGCGCTATTGGAAACATGGACCCAACGAACGTCCCCGCGAAACTGGCTTGCCACTTCCGAAAATTCCCGGATCTGTACCCGTGATCTCTCCAAATCGGGTTCATCCGCGGTGGCCAAGTGGGTGTACAGGCCATCCCAGCGGAAGCGGCGTGTTTTGCGCATACGAGCCGCCACTCTTTCCAACTGTTGGGGGCGGAATCCCAGCCGAGACATTCCGGTATCCAAGATGACGTGCACAGGGAGTACCCCGGAAAAGAGCTGTGCTTCCAATGCCTCCATTTGGCGCTCACAAAAAAGAGTCGCCGTGAGGTCCCAATGCAGTAACTCCCCCACGCGTTCGGGCTCAAACCAATTCAGCACCAGGATAGGAGATCGCACACCCGCTTCCCGAAGGGAAATGGCTTCCTCCAAAAAGGCCACGACGAAGTAGGGGAAAGCCTTTGCTTCCACCGCACGCGCCAATTGGCATGCACCGTGTCCATACCCGTCCGCCTTGATCACGGGAGCAACACGGGCTGGGGCACAGTGTTCTTCGAAAAAGGCCAAGTTCCGCGAATACGCCCCAAGGTCGATTCGTGCAAATGTTTTTCGCGAATCCATTTTTCTCTCCACCACGCATTACCTCGAAACCAGCGAGAGAAAAACCCCAGCCGCAACGGCGGAACCAATCACTCCAGCAACATTGGGGCCCATCGCATGCATCAGGATGAAATTCGTGGGATCCTCTTTTTGCGCAACGTGTTGCGCAACCCGGGCAGAATCGGGCACCGCGGAAACGCCCGAAGCTCCGATAAGGGGATTGATCTTCCGCTTCAGGAACAGGTTCATGAACTTGGCGAACAAGATCCCACTGCACGTCGATATCACGAAGGCAAAAGCCCCAAGACCCAAAATCAGCAGGGATGCAGGTTGCAAGAAGATTTCGGCCTTTGCGGATGCTCCCACGCACAAGCAGAGCAAAATCGTAGCGGTATCGGCGATGTAGCGGGAAGCGGCTTCCGCGAGCCTCTTCGTGAGCCCATTTTCTTTCAGGAAATTTCCAAACATCAACATCCCCACTAACGGGAGAGACTGGGGAACCAACAGCCCTATCACCACCGTGGTACTCACGCTGAACACCAACTTTTCCACCAATTTCACCTTGCGCGGCAGGGGCATTCGAATCAAGCGTTCCTTTTTGGTCGTCAGCGCCCGCATCAGGGGAGGTTGGATGATCGGGATCAAAGCAATATACGAGTACGCCGCGATTGCGATCATGGCCAAAAGGTCGGGGGCAAACTTGTTGGCAATGTAAATGGATGTGGGACCGTCTGCACCCCCAATGATGGAAATGGCCGCAGCCTGGGCAAGGTCGAAACCCAGCGCGCGCGCAAGGGCAAGCGCCACGAAAATCCCCATTTGCGCGGCGCCACCCAGGAAGATGGTAACCGGGTTGGACAGCATGAAAGAAAAATCCGTGATGGCCCCAATTCCCAGGAAAATCAACGGGGGATAAATCCCGTACAGCAGCCCAAAGTTCAAGTAGTAGAAAAGCCCTCCGGGAGCTCCCCCAACTGGCTCGGCGAACAACCCGGAATACAGGGGAGGAATGTTGGCGATGATCATACCGAAGCCAATCGAGATCAAAAGCAAGGGCTCAGCATTTTTTGCCACTGCAACCCATAACACCACGGAACCCAAGGCAAGCATGAACAGATTGCCCATGGTCAATCCGAAGAAAGCAGAACTTTCCAAAAAAGCCATATACGCTTCCCCGATCAAAAAAAGCCCTCCCCGCAAGCAACATGAAATGTCCCGATCCGGGATTCTCCAACCGATTTTATCACAAACCCGGGGAAATCAAAAAAGCCGGGGGTGGGACTCCCAAAATCCATAGGCCGAAAAGCGGAGAAATTGCGCTTAAGCGGGAGAAATACCCCGAATGAAAGAGAGATTATGTTATAATAGTTGGAAACTGTCAGCGGGCTAGCTTTTTGGGTTTTTCCTAAACTTCATCCTGGTGGAGGAATTATCATGTATGGAATCATCAACATCGGATTTGGGAATATCATCGTTGGAGACCGGGTGATCGCAATCGTGAACCCGGAATCTGCACCAATGAAGCGCCTCAAAGAGCAGGCAAAAGACGACGGCAAACTGATCGATGCTACCTATGGGCGAAAAACCCGGGCCATTGTGATTACTGACAGCAACCATGTAATTTTGAGCGCAATCCAACCCGAAACCATTGCCTTGCGCTTCAAGCAAAGTTTCGAAGAACTGGAAAAAGTTCTCCAAAACATCCGGATGACGTAAGGCGGGATGGAAGCATGCCAAATGGATTGCTTTTCGTGATTTCCGGGCCTTCCGGGGTGGGTAAAACAACGTTGCTCCAAACGTTGATCCCCCGCTGGAATTCCTTGTACGCGAACCAAGAAGGCCAAAAAGGTCTCGAATTCTCGGTCTCTTACACCACAAGGGCGCCACGGGCTATGGAAGAAAACGGGCGGGATTACTTCTTCGTCACACCCGAGAAATTCCAACAACTCATCGCCGGGCAGGAATTCTTGGAGCACGCCTTGGTGCACGGACACCGTTACGGTACTTCCAAGAGCTTCGTGGAGCAACGATTGGGCCAAGGGATCAACGTTGTACTCGATGTGGACGTGCAAGGGGCCCTAAACGTCAAAAAAGCGATTCCCCCTGCGATCCTGATCTTCATCGCTCCCCCCTCTTTTTCCGAAATGGTGGAACGACTCACCAAGAGAGGGACAGAAAAAGCCGAATCCTTGCAGCAGCGGATCCAAGATGCCAGCTGGGAACTCGAACAGATGGTACACTTCGATTTTCTCCTGGAAAATGCCCAGCTTTCGCGTGCGGAAGAAGACCTTTTTTCCATTTTGCGCTCCGAAAACCTGCGCATCGTTCCTGGTTCCACGCTTTTGCAGAAATACATGCCGGAAAAGTCCGGGTAAACGAAAGGAGGATTCCCTTGTACAAAATCAGCTTCAACTACGACCGCTTGCTGGAACGTATCCCCTACAAGTACGCCATCCCGGTTTTGATTGGCAAACGCGCAGAGCGTTTGAAAGAAGAAACCAGTTTGCGCGGGGAACACGTGGAATTGGCAAGCTTGGTGGAAAAATCCATCGACCAGATTTCGCAAGGTAAGGTCAAGATAAAGAACGAAGATATGATGAAACTGCTGAAACCCGTCGTGAAATGACGTTCCGTTCTTGGCTGTTGCTGTTTACCCTACTGGTGCCCGGAATACTCCTTCTTTCCCGGGCACCTATCGTTTTCCCGGAAAAACGGGAAGACCAGCTCTTCCTTACCCTGGTGTGGGAAGAACCCCCTACCCTGCAACCCCCTTTGGAATGCGTCCTCGTTTCCGAAGCGCGTGAGGTTCCCTTCCCCTTGTTTTCGCAAAACGGAAGGCTCCTTGGGCAACTTCCCTACGATCCATCCCATTTCCAGGGAAGCGAAACAAGCCTTCGCTTCACAACTGCTTCCCAAATCCTTTCCTTTCCCCTGTTGGAGATACAGGGATACTTGTTTCTTCCCGACGAATTCTCCGTACCTCTCCATTCCTCGGTGCAACGTACCATCATCGTGCAACCAGGAGACTACTTCTTCAAAATCGCCCGGGAGAACCAGAGTTCGGTGGGCGCCATCCAACTGCTCAACCCCGAAGTCCACGATGTGCACCCTGGGCAGGTGTTGCACATCGGCAAGGTGTGGTTTCCCGACTCCCCGTTCTTGTTGCTCATTCACCCTTCCCAGTGCAAGTTGGAACTGTGGTACGGTGATGCCCACTTGCGAACCTTTCCCATCGCAACCGGGCGTGACGGTTCCACACCATCGGGGGAATTCTTTCTCCAACGGAAAATCCCCCAGCCAGCCCTTTACTGGGAAGGAGAATTCATCCAACCCTTGTCTCCCATCAACGGATTGGGAAGCTGGTGGCTGGAACTGAGCGACCCGCAGTACGGTATCCATGGCACCAACAAACCCTGGGAAATCGGAAAGCAAGTTTCCCACGGTTGCATTCGCATGTTCAACCAAGATGTTTCCCTGCTGGCAAAGCTTCTTCCCGTGGGCACTCGGGTAAAAATCTTGCCGGAATAACCCCCAAGGGTATCCGCGTTCCGGCAGGATTTGTGATACAATAAAAAAAACGTGTGGGATGGGGGAAACTGGTGTGGAAAACGTACTGGCCGCAAATCATGCTGCAGCTTTCTTAACGAATGGAAACACATGCCAAAAACTGCTGGAAGGTATCCTTCCGGAACAGGTTCGCAAAAAAAGTAAGATCTTGGTGGTGCACGATCAACCCGACCGAGAAGGCGCCGAGGAAATGTATTCCGCTGCGCTTGCCCCAGTGGCCGAATTGCTGCTTGAGGGGCAACTGAAGGTTTGGAGCGCGCAAGACGTGTACCTTCGAGAAGGGCAGCTCAACCTGGAAACCCTCTTGTTCGTGCTCGAGAAGGAGGAAAGGAAAGCCCGCTCAGAAGGGTTTGGGGGGTTCTTTTTCCTTCTGGAACTAACCCCGGTACTGCTGAAACAATACCATTCTGCGCACTTCGACGAATTCTTGCATTCCCTGCACTCCTTTTTTGCATCCTCGAATCGCAAAGGCCTCTTCCTCTACCATGTCAAACAGTTAGACTCCGAAAGCGTGTGGCCGGCATTTTCCGCGCATCCTGTCATTTTCTTCCAAGAGCAAACCGTCGAAAACCCCTTCTTCCTTTCTTCCACGGAAAAGCCCTTTGAAATCTTCTTGAAGAACCTCTCCTTGGTCCCCCATTTCGAGAAGAAGATGGAAACCCTTTTGCTGGAAAACCGGAAACTTGCAGAGCGTTTCGAGGGCCAGAACGAACAATTGGAGCAACTATCCGGAAAAATCACGCAGCTTCTGGGAGAAAATGGTACCCTCAAATCCCAGTTGGAAGAAAAAGAGCACGCCTTGGCACAAACCCAGGGAGACCACCAACAAGATACCCAAACCATCGATGAGCTGGAGAAGAAAAACCAGTTGCTGGAAGAGCAAACGCGCCGTGCAAGGGAATCCTTGGAGAGCCTGAAACAAAACCACCAAAATGCCATGCAGAAACTCCAGGAGAAGATGGACGAGAACCAGGCATTGCAAAAGCACCTGGAACAAGCACACACCAGTCTCCGGCAAAGCCAACAACAACTGGCACAACTGGAAGAAACCACGCAAGTGCTTTCCCGCCAGCAAGTGGTTTCCCGGGAAAAAAACATCGCGCTGCAAAACGAACACAAATCCCTGCAAGATCGCTTGGTGGAAACCCAGGCACAAGCGCAGCAAAAAGAAGAGGGGTTGCAGCAGCTGCAAAATTCCCATCGCAACGTGCTTCGCGAACTTGCCCGGCAAAAAGAAGTCCTGCAATCCTTGCGCGAAGAGAACCAGCAGCTGCAGCAAGACAAGCACCTGCTTTCGGAAATACGCCAAGCCCACCAAAAAAACCAGGAAGAATTGCATATCACGGAGAAACACCTGGAAGAAAACCGCCAGAAAAACCTTTCCCTTTCCAGTGAACTCCGACTTCTGCAAGAACAAAAGAAGAAGTGGTTGGAAGAAAGCACCCGCTTGCACCTGCAAATCCAAAAACACGAGGAATTCCAAGCCCAGCAGGAAGAAACGTTCCGCGCCCAACAACAACAAAGCGACGCGCTGGAACAACAGCTCCACGACCTTCAGCACGAAGTATCCCAGGCCAAGCAGGAACGGGAAGCAACCGAGAAGCTGAAGGCCTCCCTGCGCGAAAGCGAAACCCAGGCTTTGTCCCAAGAACAAAAGATCCAGTCCCTGTCCTGGAAGATCGAGCACCTTGCTGCCAAGGAACAGCAACTGCAAAACCGGATCCAGGAACTGGAAAAGCAAAACGCCCAGTTGCAAAACCTGCACGCTTCCGATTCGGATACCCGTCAAATCCTGGAAAGAGAAAGGGACGATTTGCTGCAAACCCTTTCCCAAAAAGAGACAGATCATGCCAAGTTCAAGGCCATGCGCGAAGAACAGGAAACCCGAACCGCGCACCTGCAAACCCAGCTTTCTACCCAAAACCTGCAACTGGAAAACCTGAAGAACCAAAACCACCTGCTGCAAAAGAAAATCCACCAGGTGGAGGAGCAGGCTGCACAGGACGCAAGCGAACGGGAGCACGTGCACCGAAAGTGGGAAGAAGCCGAAAACAAGGTGAAAGGGTTGCGGGGAAACTTGGAGGAATACAAGCTGCTGCTACAGGAACGCGAGCGGAAAATCGAGCAACTGGAACACCAAGAGCAAGTATACGCGCAGAAGCAATTGGATCTCGCCCACCAGGTCAACGCGATGGAGCAAAGCCAAAACGAGGTTCTCAAGGAAAAAGACTCGCTTCGCCAACAGCTGCGCGAGATGGAGCAACGTCTACAATTGCTCCACGAGGAGCTGATTTTCCATCGCAAGCAAGTCTCGCTCTTCCAAGAGCAACGTGCTACTTGGTTGAAACGCCTCCTCCAACAAGAAAAGGCGAAACGCAGGTTGGAAATCACGATCCACAAGCAAAATGCGCAGTTCCGAAAGAACAGTGCCTTCTTCGTGTCCCTCCAAGCTGATCTACAGCATCGTGTGCAGGCAGGCGAAGCGCGCACTCTACAGCTCCAGCAAAAGCTGGAAAAAAGCAACGAAGAGAAAGAGAAGCTGCAACGCGAAGCAAAGAATGCATGCACCAAGCTGGAGGAAATGCACGCACGACTGCAGCAATCCCAAACGACTGCCCAACAGGAAAGCGAACGTATCCAGCAGTTGCACGAAGAAAAGAACCACTTACAGCAGTTGGTGGCCTCGTTGGACCATCAGATCAGCGAGAAAAATGCCCGCATCAACCAGCTTTTGTCCACACTCCAAAAGGGAAACGAACAGGGTTCCCAGGAACACCCAGCCGCTCAACCTTCCCCAGAGATGGATCCATCCGAAATCGCGGTGCTCAAAACCCTTTTGAAAGAAGCGGAACAACAGCTCTCGGGTAAAGAAAGAGCCTTGGAACGGGCGCAAAAGGAACTGCTCTGGCTTCGCAGACAGCGCACATAAAAAAAGCCCCCAAATGGGGGCTTTTTTTATTGGGAAAAGGTCAGGGGTAGATTCCGCGGAGCTTGGTAGCGGTCGCAACCTTTTCAATGGCTACAACGTACGCTGCGGACCGCATGTCGGTATCGTACTTTTCCATGGCCTTCACCACGTCCGAGAATGCGTTGGTCATGATGCGATGCAGCGCCTTGCGAATTTCGTCCAGGTCCCAGAAGAACCACTGCAAGCCTTGCACCCATTCGAAGTAGGAAACCGTAACCCCTCCTGCGTTCGCCAAAAAGTCGGGAACGATGAAGATACCCTTCTTGAGAAGGATTTCATCCGCTTCCGGGGTAACGGGGCCATTCGCACCCTCCACGATGATCTTGGCACGAATTTTGTCCGCGTTTTCCTGGGTAATCTGGTTCTCCAAGGCACAAGGGGCAAGGATGTCCACGTCCATCGTGAGCAATTCCTCGTTGCTGATTTCCCTGTCCGCCTTTGGATATCCCTTGATCACCTTGTTTTGCTCCGTGTATTCGATTAAGTCCTGGACATTGAAACCCTCTTCCTTGTAGAGGCCTCCGGAAACATCACTTACGGCAACGATGCGTGCTCCACATTCTTGATCCAGCAAAAGGGCAGCGTACTGGCCCACGTTTCCAAAGCCTTGCACCGCAACGTTCATGCGGTTGATGGGTTTGTCTAATTTTCCCTTTTCGTTCAGGTATTTCACCACTTCTTCCGCGCAAACCCGCACACCGCGTCCGGTAGCTTCGGTACGGCCCAAGGAACCTCCCACTTCAATCGGCTTTCCGGTCACAATGCCCAAAACCGAGTGGCCGATGTTCATGCTGTATGTATCCATGTACCATGCCATGATTTTGCCGCTGGTGTTCACGTCCGGTGCAGGAATATCCTTATCTTCGCCAATGATGATTTGGATTTCCGAGAAAAAGCGCCGCGAAAGCCGTTCCAATTCGCTCTCCGAAAGAAGCGAGGGGTCGACTTGTACCCCACCTTTTCCTCCGCCAAAGGGAATACCCACTACCGCTCCCTTCCACGTCATCCAGAAAGCAAGAGCCTTCACTTCGTCCAGCGATACATCCTGGTGGTAGCGAATGCCACCCTTGGCAGGACCCCTTGCGATGCTATGCTGCACGCGATGACCGGTAAACACCTTCACACTGCCATCATCCATGCGCACGGGGAAGTTTACGGTCAGTTCCCTTTTGGGTTTAGACAGAACCTCTCTCAGGTTCATGTCCAAGTTCATCACGTCCGCCGCCTTGTTAAACTGTCGCACGGCATTTTCAAATAAGCTCACGGTTGACCCTCCTTAACAATGGTAAAATACGTTTCCTTTCAATTTGATTGTACAGTTCGTGCCAAATTTCCCAAAGCCTGTGAAAACCGTTTTTTTGGGGTTTTTCCACGATTAGCCATCGCTGAATGCTGCAACCTTGGTTTTCCCGAAGTATGCATTGCCAGATAACACCAGTTGCACTCGCAAAGCCCAAAATCGGTGGGGAACCTCGCTGTTTGCCTGTTCATGGCACACCCACCGAAACCCGAAAAGATGCCAATGGCAGAAATCGCTCGATTTTCCCTGGGGTACATCCAAAAGGGTGCAACACGGCAATTTCCGTTTTCCCCGGCTGCGCCCACCCCAATCCACCAGACTGCATTTTTTTTCACTGTTTGCTCCTGCCGGACCCCTTTTTTTGTTGACATACCTGCCAAGTTATGATAGGATTCAAAAAAAGCCATGGTTTGTTCCCTGGTTTTTTTCTGGAGGTGTTGCCATGCCGGATATTGTTTTACAAGTACAAGAACTCAAGAAATACTTCCCCACCGTGAAAGCAGTGGACGGAGTGAGTTTTCAAATACCACGTGGAACCGTGTTTACCCTTTTGGGTCCAAACGGAGCGGGAAAAACGACCACTCTGGAAATCATCGAGGGAATTCGACACTCCACCAGTGGAGAAATCGAGTTTTTCGGCAAAAAGATGAAAAAAGTGGACCGACAGACCAAGGAAAAAATCGGGGTATTGCTCCAATCCACCAACTTCATCCCCCATCTGAAGGTGAAGGAAACGCTCGCGCTGTTTGCTTCCTTTTTCAAGAAAAGCTTGCCGCCGGAGCAGATCATCCAGTTCGTTTCGCTCGAAGAAAAGCGGAACGACCTCGTGGAGAAGCTTTCTGGCGGGCAAAAGCAGAGGGTGGCCATTGCCTGTGCGTTGATCAACGACCCGGAAATGGTCTTCCTGGACGAGCCCACAACGGGATTAGATCCGCAAGCACGACGAAACATCTGGGATATCATCGAACTGTTGCGCAAGCAGGGGAAGACCATTTTTCTCACCACCCATTACATGGAAGAAGCGCAACGCCTTTCCGACATGGTGTGCATCATGGACCATGGAAAGATCATTGCCATGGACTCCCCGATGGGCCACATTCAAAAACTCGGCGAGCGCAATTACATCGAATTCTCCATGAAAGTCAGCGAAGAGGAAATCCAGGAAATGGACAGCTGGGATGAGGAAAGCGTGGAAATCGAGGGGGAACACGTTGTCATTCCGACCAAGAACTTGCACCAAACCTTGGACAAGGTCATGAGCTGGGCGCGCAAAAAGCAAATCGCGTTGGCGGATATCAGCATTCGCCAGCCCAACCTGGAAGACGTGTTTTTGACCCTCACGGGAAGGAGGCTCAGGGATTAGCATGAACGTCCAACTTTTCAAGAGCCTTCTGTTCGATGACCTACGCGAGAAGGAGGTGCTGTTTTGGATTTTCGCGTTTCCCCTTGTGCTGATGACGATTTTGACCATCATTTTTTCCAACATGGGAAGCTCTTCGGTCCATTTCAAAATGGCGCTTCTCGACGCATCGGGGGACGGCATGGGGTCGAAAATCCTCCACCAGGTGTTGGATTCCATTTCCACCGATACCCTCGACCAACCTGCCTTGTTTTCCATCATCGAAGTGGAAGACCACGAGCAAGGAATGAACCTGTTGCGCGATCAAAAGGTCGATATCCTGCTTTCCATACCCACCGATTTCAACATGCAGTGGAGCAGGGCCGTTCTTTTCCTGCGAAACGAGCGGGTCAAGCCGCAGCCTCCCGTTGTGGAAGTTTCGCGAGTGCCCGTGCGGGACGGTTCCAGCCTGGCTTCCCAGGTTTTGGAACAGGTGTTTGCCGCTGTCAACATCGAAGCGGCCAAGCAAATGAACCTGCACGTCATGGACGTTCACATCGATTCGGAATCGGTGGGAAGCACCGGGGAGTTCTCCTACGCGGATTTCTATCTCCCCGGCGTACTGATCATGGGTTTCTTCAGCACGGGGCTTTTTGGCCTGGGAACATCCATGGCCTTTTTGCGCAAGAAAAACGTGCTCAAGCGTTTTGCCGCTACTCCTCTGCGGGCGATTGATTTCCTTTTCGCGCAAATGGTGGGGAAATTGGTGCTCATGGTGATCGTTTTCGTGATGTTGATCCTCTTTTCCCACTTTGTGTTCGGGACTTCTTGGTCCATCTTGAAACCCGGGGCGGTATACTACTCTTTCCTGGGAGCGCTCACTGCCCTTGCCTTTGGCTTGTTCATAGGGGGAACCGCGAAAAGTGGGAACACCGCCAACACCTTCGCCAACGTCATTTTCTTTCCCATGCAGTTCCTGGGGGGATTGTACTTCCCGGTATTCGACCTTCCGCTTGCGGTTCGCTGGTTCGTCTACATAAACCCCATGACGTACCTCGCCGCAGGGATCCGGCAATCCACGGGGTTGATGGAGTCTCCCCTCCCGGGGTACCTGCATACTCTGGTGCCCGTGGCCTGGATCGTGCTGTTGTGGGCAATTGCCATTTGGCGCTTTAAGTGGGAGGGAGATACGGTATGAAGGCTTTCCGAAGTATTTTCATGGCTTTTTTTTACAACCGGATCCGCGACAAGGGGTTCCTGTTTTGGACGCTGATGTTCCCCATCATGTTCATGGTGATTTTCGGTTTCGCCTTTGGGAACGAAGCCTCCTTTTCCATGACCGGAAACACCGAAGGATCCCTTACACCCTTCGGGGTTTTCTTCGGCGAAGGAGTATCTCCGGAAATCCGCGATACTTTCCTCGATACCTGCAGCGCGCTTTCCTTAGAACCCTTCCAAGCGAAAAGCGTCGCGGACTTGAAAACCGGGGTGGAACAATCTGCGAATTCCATTGTTTTCGGGGTGCACCTCGAAAGCGATGCGGATGGATTGTCTTTCCACATGGTGCTGAACGCAGGGCGGCAAAACCAAAACCCGCTGTACCAATCGTACGTGCAGAATCTATCCCAGGAAATGGTGAAACGGCTTGCGGGTTTTAACCAGTTACTCGCCGTGGAAATGGACGATGTGACGTTCACCCAAAAGAAAGTGACGTCCCTGGGTTACATCATCGCGGGAGTCATCTCGGTTTCCATTTCCTTCGCGGGGCTTTCCTCCCTGATCGTGAGTTTCGGGTACTACCGCAAGGACGGTGTGATCAAGCGATTACTGGCCACCCCTCTCGATGGTTCGATTTTCCTCTTTGGAGATGTGTTCAACACCTTTTTAACCTCCGCCCTTTCCGTCGGGGTGATCATGCTCCTCGCCGTACTGATCTTCCAAATCCAGTACACGATCTTGTTTCTCCCCTTCGTGTTCAGCTTTCTTTCCTCGATGCTGGTGATGATGGGGATAGGAGGCTTTTTCCTCGTCGCGTTCCGCGAACCCAACGCCGCGATGAACCTCTCCAACATCATGGCCAACATCATGATCTTTTTCTCCGGGGTGTACTTCCCGTTGCAACTTCTACCGGACTGGCTGCAGAACGTGGCGGGTTTCTTGCCCATGACCTACGTGGCGAAGATGATGCGCTACTCCCTCGGCCAAGACATCATGCCCGTGGGAGAATTTTGGCTCACTGTGCTGGTCTTTTTCGCGATTGGCTTGTTCATGATCCCCTGGATGGGAACCACGATTTTCCGAAGAGAGATGGAATAAAAAAGGTGGTTCTCTTTCTTTTCCTGTGGGTTGAAACAAGTTAGCTTCAAAAAAAAAAGGGGAACAGCTTGCACCAATCCTTGTGAAGCAAACCAAGGGAGGGAGAAGGCGGAAAAAACATTGCGGCAGTTTTTTGACCAGTTGCTGGGACTGGTAAAACCCTGGAACATCCCAAGCATCGAACCCCGAAAGGTTGCGGTGTTCCAACGAAACCCGGGCAAACACGGGGGTTTGCCCCTACAAGACCTTTCCGTTCACATCGTCTTTCCCCTGCAAGCGCACCCACTGTAGGGGCAGGCCCCCGTGCCTGCCCGCCTTGGCCTTATGGGACCGGACCTTTACCCTACCGGACCTTTACAGCCCACTGCGGCTCCTTGGACCTTTCCCACTGTTAATTGCCGCGCTGGGGCGCTGCATTCCAACGGAACCCGGGCAAACACGGGGATTTGCCCCTACAAGACCTTCCCGTTCACATCGTCTTTCCCCTGCAAGCGCACCCCGGTGTTTTGGGGTGCTTTTCCTTTTCGCGGAATTTCCATGGGAGAGGATGGGTTCTTTACTTTCCATGGAGGACCAACACATCGTCCAAGAAAAAGGAACGCGTTTTTCCATCGGGGCGCAAAGCCCCGAATGTGACCCAGGGAAGCGAAAAGCGGTGGGAAAAATGCCCGGTATAGCTGACCAGCCCCCCCACGGAAATGGAAATCTCCTCGCGCAAAATGCGCACCTTGAGACGGTTGGGCCGATCGAAAAGGTTGCGCGTCTCCGAATACACCTTCTGGCTTCGTGAGCTCATCGCTGGCGTTTCATACACGTTGACTGTGCCGTTTTCCAACCAAACCTGCACCCGTGGGATGCCAAATTCCGTGGGTGTTGCAGAGGAAAATAGGCAAAATGCCCCGTCCTTCCACTGCTCCCCGGGAAGAAAGAACACATACTCGATTTCGGTGCGATCGTTGAGGTACACTGGCATCTTTTCGAACGCAAAGCCGGCACTTTCTCGTGGCAGGGTTTGCACCAGCAACGCAAGCGAACCCGCGTTTTCGGCGACTTGCCATGTGGCTTTCCCCGTGATGCGCAGAGTTTTCAACGCATTATCTTGGTCGGGGTAATAGGCGTCTTCCGCGGTGTGGAAATCGTTGTTTCCGTGCGTGCCATCGTCGTCGTTTCGAATCGTGCTCGCTGGGGGAAGCGGCCCCGGGGAGAACGTCTCGAAACCCTGGTAGTAGTACGCATGGGTAAAGGAAAAGGCAAAAACAACAATGCTCAGTAACGAAAAAAGCGCGACCAAATGACGGAACGTACTCATGGAATCCCTCCTGCTCTGATTATCCTTCTTCCGACAGGAACAACCTTCCCTTGTCGGGTTGAAAGCGTAGAACTTCCACGTGGATGGGGCCGTAATCCCGGAAACGGTCATTGGACACCACGCGGTAGTTTTTTTCGTGGGCCCTCTTCAAAATGATAGCATCGGCAGGGGATTGGAAGGTAACGGTAGGGTTCTGCAAGAAGTTTTTTTCCCAAAAGTCCCTGCCTTTGTTCACGATGAAGTCGGCGTTTGCATCGAAAACAAAGAAAACCGGAAAAAGAAGCTCGGCGAAGATGCCCATCGCGTTCATCAATTCGCGCAACCGGTAGGGATCCGCGGTGAGCAATCCGGCTAAAATGATGTTACTCCCATCCACGATAACGCCCTGGATGGGTTTTTGCGTAACGCACTTTTTGATGTACGGGTGGATCCGCTGTTTGCGCAAGGCCTCCAGGAACGCCATTTTTTGCGGGGCCTCCATGGAGAAAAACAGCTCGCGCATCCAGTTCACTTCCAAGGGTTGTAAGCGAAAGAGGTCCAGAAGAACGATGGCTTCCAGCAGTTCCTCGATCATTTCGCCATCCGCCCCATCTATCAGTGGATTCGTTTTGCCACGGTATTCCTCCGAAAAACGCGTGAAAAGTACCGTAGAGAGCTCGAGAGGTGTGGAGAAGTACGCCGGAAGGGAGGAGGCCCTGAATTCCCCCATGGCCTTCTGGTTCCACTCCAAGTAGGTAGTTCGTTTCGCGGGTACCTGGAACTTTTTCTCGAAGAACGCCACCACCTCCGGCGAGGGGTTGAAGAACGTGGAAGGAGCCGTAAAAAAAAGCAGGGGAGCGAGGATCCAGTCCGTAGTTCCCAGGATGGCATTCGCCTCTTTCAACCGCTTGACGAACCGTTCCTTCCCATACAAAAGCTCATCGAGCGCCAGCACAATACTCAGTGAATCCACGCCCCGTACCTTTTCCCGCAAAACGGGGGAGCAGCGCTCCAGGACCCTTTTCATGCCAGCGGGGGAAATTTGCTTCAAGTTTTTCCGCGATAGCTGTGCACGGATAAACTTGCCCCGCGCTTGAAAATCTTGGAGGTTCTTCAAGTACTGTGCATCGTACAACACATCCACGAGTTCCTTCACACCGTCACCCCGTTAAAAGAGCACCGAGTACCAGATGGGGAACGTGACCAAGAAGAGAAACGTGGAGTACACGACCACCGCACTGATAAAACCTTCTTCTTTTCCAATCCCTTCCGCCAATACCGCGGTGTTCACCGCGGAAGGCATGGCGACTTCCAAGACGAAAACCTGGAACACCAGGCCTTGCATGCGCAGGAGCAACCCCATGATCACCGCGAACAGCGGCGGAACCAGGAGCTTAAAAATAGCAGCGCCCCAGGCTTCCGCACGCACCCGAGCGGGTGGCTTGAACCGCGAAAGACTGACTCCCACCGAAATCAAGATGATGGGAATCGCACTTTGCTGCAACAGCTCCAGGTACGAAGAGAAAACCATGGGAAAATCCCGGTCCCAGCGAACTCCCCAGAAGCTCAAAAACCAACCCGCCAAAAGCCCATAGATCCAGGGGATTTTCAAAAAATCAAGGAACGGCTTGGCCCATTGCTTTCTGCCCTTCTCGTCCATGATGAAAAAGCCGTAGGTGGGGATCAAAAGGGTGTTCAGCGTGGAAAGGATCACCGCAAGGGGTATGGCATGGGGCCCGATTGCGTATTCCAGAACCGGGTACCCCAAGTAGCCCGTGTTGGAAAACGAAGAGGGGAAAGCCCATTTACGGAAATCCCGTTTGCACCACTTGGAAAGCAAGAAGAAAAGCAGCCCCAGCAAAAAGATCACGCCTGCCATTCCCAGGAAGTACTTCCATATTGTCTGGAATTGTGGGGGGTTCTCGTTCACGTAGGTAAAAATCAATACCGTGCCGAATACCCAAAAAACCAGCCGGGACAGCAAGGTGGGATCAAACGAGAAAACCTTTCCCACCACGAAGCCCGTGGCAAAAAGTGCGAAAACGGGAAACACCGATTCCAGGGAAAAAGAGAGTAAGTCGATGAAAACCTGCAAAAAAAAACTCCTTCATGGTACGATCAATTGTGGTTTTGGTTCCGAAGGGCAAAAATGAGATTGGCCATGTCCGCGGGTGTGATTCCCGGAATGCGCGATGCCTGCCCTACGGAAAGAGGGCGGATACGGTCCAGTTTTTGCCGTGCCTCCGTGGCCAGGTTCGCCACGCCGGAAAAATCCATGTCCCCGGGGATTCGCATGGCATCCATCTTCGCCATTTGTTGGATCTGACCAATTTCCCTCTGGATGTACCCCTCGTATTGCACTTCGATCTGAACACCCACACGCACCTCGTTGTCACCGATGGGAGAGGGATCAAACCGCTCCAGGTCCTCGTAGCCAAGCTGTGGCCGCTTCAGCAGATCCAGGAAACGCACGTTGCGCGAAATGGTCGTGGTCCCCCGCGAAAGCAGCAACGCGTTTAGCTCTTCGCTGGGGGAAACTGCCAGGGTGGAAAGCCGGTTCAGCTGGTCGGTCATTTCCGTTTTCAACGAATCCACTCTCTGGAAAAATGCCTGGGACACGAATCCCAGCTCGAAAGCCCTTGGCGTCAAGCGAAGGTGCGCGTTATCGTGCCGCAGCAGCAAGCGGTATTCCGCCCGGGAAGTCAAGAGGCGATAGGGTTCATCGGTGCCCCGTGTAACCAGGTCATCGATGAGCACACCTATGTACGATTCGCTCCTGGAAGGAACCCATTGGTTTTTTCCCTGGAGTTGCAAAACCGCATTCATCCCCGCAACCAAGCCCTGTGCCGCTGCTTCCTCGTATCCACTGCTCCCGTTGATCTGCCCGGCAAAGAACAACCCCTCCACCTTCTTGGATTGCATGGTGGGGAAAAGCTGGTCGGGAACTACGTAATCGTATTCGATGGCATACGCGGGGCGCACGATTTGCGCATGCTCCAACCCTTGTATCGAATGGATCATTTTTTCCTGTGCCGCAAAGGGCAAACTGGTGCTCAGCCCCCCCACGTAGTACTCCGGATGGTTCTTTCCCTCCGGTTCAATGAACAGCTGGTGGGAATCCCGCCCCGAAAATTTGAGCACTTTGTCTTCAATGGAAGGGCAGTAACGGGGTCCGATGCTGTGGATCAGCTTTCGTTCGCCGTACAGGGGCGAAAGGGAAAGGTTGTCCCGGATCACCTCGTGCGTGCGTGCATTCGTACGCGTGACGTACACCGCTTCTTCCTCGGAAACCACCCGTGGAATGGAGCGGAAGGAGAAAGCGAGGGGGGTTTCGGAAGTATGCTGTACTTCCATCTGGTCAAAATCGATGGAAGATTTCTGGATGCGTGCCGGTGTACCGGTTTTGAACCGCTCCAGGCGGAAACCGAGTTGCTCCAAGCTCGTGGAGAATCCCTCGGAGCTGATTTCCCCCATTCGCCCCGCGCGCATCTCTTCGGGCCCGATGAAGATTTTTCCCCGCAGGAAGGTTCCCGTGGTAACGATCACCGCCCGGGCGAACTCCTTCTCTCCAAAGTACGTTTGCACACCTCGCACGGCTCCGTGTTCCACGAGTAACTTTTCCACGAGTCCGTACCGCAGAAGAAGGTTGGGCTGCCCGAGCAATTCGTTGGCAAAATCCCGGGAATACCCCGCCTTGTCGATCTGGGAACGAAGCGCCCAAACCGCGGGACCTTTGCCGGTGTTCAGCATACGGATGTTCAACAGGTGCCGATCGGCAACCTGTGCCATCGCTCCTCCCAAGGCATCGATTTCCCGGACCACGATGCCTTTTGCGGGTCCCCCGATGGAGGGATTACAGGGCATCCATGCAACCGTGTCCAGGTTGAGGTTGAACACCAGCGTACGCAGGCCCATTCGCGCGCAGACCAGCGCAGCCTCCACCCCAGCGTGGCCAGCGCCCACCACGATCACGTCAAATTCGGTCGTTGCTTGTTTCACGGTAAAACCTTCTTCTTCCATGTATTATCGGGTCGCGGCCTTGAAGGACACCAGGGAAAAGCCCAGTGCTCCCGCAAGGAAGGAAAGCACAAACGCGATTTCCTTTCCCAATTGCCCAAGTTCTTTCCCCGCGATCATGGTCTTTCGCAATGCTTCGGTCAGGTGGGTTACCGGCAGCAAAGGCGCAACCCACTGCATCACCTGGGGCATTTGGGAAACCGGAAAAAAAACCCCTCCGCCCAAAAACATCAGGAACACGATGCCGGCGGAAATCCCCATAGAAATGTCACTATTGGAGGAAAGCACGGAGATCAACAATCCGATGGCCAGGTACGTCAGCATACCAGACAGCAGGAAAAAACCAACGACCCACAAAGAACCCTCGAAGTGGATGTTCAAGAAAACGATACTGCCCACGATCAGCGCAACCGTTTGGATACTCCCCAACAACGAGTAGGCACAGAATTTGCCCAGAACGTAGCCCATGCGCGAAGAATTCGTGATGCGGAAACCATCCAAGATTCCCCGGTCCTTTTCCCGGCTCACAGAACCGGTTATCCCCATGAGCATGGTGGAAAGGATTACGAAAGCAAGAATGCCGGGCGCCATCACATCCGGATAATCCAAGGTATTCTTCTGGATGCCCTCGATACGAAGTTCTGGAACGGGCACATCCGGCGAAGGGGTCATCTTTTCGTCCAAGTCCATTTCAATCATCGCGCCGTAGCGGATTTCTCCAAGGGCCGTTTTCAAGAGCTTGTATATCGTGACACTCTCCAAGAGCGAGGCACTGCTGGGAATGTAGGATAGGTAGGTCGGTTTCGCTTGCAGCATGTTCGCGGTAAACCCAACGGGAATCACGATCACTCCATCGACTTGCCCACTATCCAAGACTTTCATCGCTTCTTCGCGCGAAGGAATCCGGAACACGTTATCCTGCTCGAGAAAGCCCAGCAAAAAGTCCGCCAAGTACTTTCCGAGGAAAGACTTGTCTTCACCGTAAACTCCTATGGAAATCCCTTCCAGGTTCCTTTCGGAGGGAATGAACATCAGCGAAACCGTGAGCAACAAGACGGGAGTTGCAATCAGTATCAGGAAAAACACCGGGTTCCTGAGGATATACTTGAGTTCACTTTTCAAAAACTGTAGGAAGGCACGCATTTTCTCACCATCACTGAACAAACGAATACCCGGGGGAAAACCCCATCCCCCGGGTATGGAGACGGGAACGGTCTACTTCTTGATTTGGATGGAGTAAAAAGAACCCAGACCCCGATACACAGCGGTGTCGCCCAGTTCTTCCTCGATACGCAGCAACCGGTTATACTTGGCAATGCGCTCGCTTCGAGAAAGGGAGCCTGTCTTGATTTGGCCCGCGTTGGTGGCAACCGCCAAGTCCGCGATGAAGGTATCCTCGGTTTCGCCCGAACGGTGGGAAATCACGTTCGTCATGTGGTTTTCCCGGGCAAGTGCGATGGTATCCAACGTTTCGGTAACGGAACCGATCTGGTTGAGCTTGATGAGGATGGAATTGGAAGCCTGCATTTCCACCCCGCGGGAAAGCCGTTTCTTGTTGGTCACGTACAAATCATCACCCACGATTTGCACGCGATCTCCCAGACGTTTCTGCATCTGGGCAAATCCTTCCCAGTCTTCCTCGTCGAACCCATCTTCGATGGAGATCACCGGGTACTTGTCGATGAGCATGGTGTAGTAATCCAACAGCTGTTCGGAGGACATTTCTTTCCCATCCACGAGGTAAACTCCCTTTTCCCCGTCGTAGAAGCTGCTCGCGGCGGCATCCAGCGCGATGAACACTTGTTCTCCGGGCTTGTATCCCGCTTTTTCGATGGCCCGAAGTATGGTTGCGATGGCTTGTTCGTTGGATTCCAGGTTCGGGGCAAATCCTCCCTCGTCTCCCACTGCGGTGACATGTCCTTCTTTCTTCAAAAGGCTCTTCAAGGAGTGGAAAATTTCGGCTCCCGCTCGAAGTGCTTCTTTGAAACAGCAAAACCCCGCCGGAACGATCATGAATTCCTGGATATCGAGGTTGTTGTCGGCGTGCTGACCCCCGTTGACGATGTTCATCAGCGGTACGGGAAGCGTCTTGGCGTTCACACCACCGAGGTAGCGGTACAGTGGCAGGTTCAACGCGTTGGCAGCCGCCCGCGCCACGGCCATGGATACACCCAGGATCGCGTTCGCACCTAACTTGTTCTTGTTCTCGGTGCCATCGAGCTCCAGCATGATATGGTCAATCAACGCCTGGTCGAACACGTTCAGGCTGACCAGCTTGGGAACCAGGTCCTCGTTGACATGTCGGACTGCCTTGGTAACACCCTTTCCCAGGTAGCGGGAAGCATCCCCGTCACGCATTTCCAGGGCTTCATGTTTTCCCGTGGACGCTCCAGAAGGGACGATTCCGGTACCCACCGTGTCGTCTTCCAGGTGAACCTCCACTTCCACGGTGGGATTTCCCCTCGAATCCAGGACTTCGCGGGCAATGATGTCATAGATTTCCAGATACATTCTTGCACCTCCAAAAAAATCGTTGTTTTGCTTACTTGCCCTTAGTATACCACACACCCGTTGCAGGAGGGTGCCCGGATCTGGGAAGAAATGGCGGCGCCGCACCCGCAAGACCACTTGGAAAATGGCATCGGTTCTGGTAAACTTGAAAAAAACGAGCGAGGTGAAGACGTGAAAGCAGCAGGGCAAAACACAGTGGTCGCACGAGCACCCGGACGGGCAAATATCATCGGTGAGCACGTGGATTACAACGATGGGTTCATCCTTCCATTTGCCATCGACCGGTACACATCCGTCCGTATCCAACCTTCGGAAGACGGCTTTTTCCACCTTTCCTCCACCGGCTACGGGGAAGAATCCTTTTCCCCGGGAATCCTCCAGCACCAAGGCGATTGGCAGGATTACGTGAAAGCGGTGGTCAACGTCTTGCAACAACAATTGCAAAGTGACCTTCCACCGCTCCGAATCCATGTGTCTTCGGACGTTCCCGCGGGAGCGGGGCTCTCCAGTTCCGCAGCCATTGAAGTAGCCACCATGATGGCATGCAAGGAGTTCTTTGGGCTGAACCTTTCCGCTGAACAGGTCTATCTTTGGTGCCAGAAGGCGGAAAACGAGTTCGTGGGCGTACGCTGTGGTATCATGGACCAGTTCATCTCGGTGATGGCCCGAAAAAACCACGCGGTTTTCCTGGACACCATGAACATGGAATACGAGTATGTTCCGATCCAGGCAAAGTTCCTCGTGGTCAACACCGGTGTTTCCCACGCCCTTGGGTCCGGGGAATACAACGTTCGCCGAAACCAGTGCGAGGAAGCCCTTGCGGTGCTGGGAAAGACCTCCTTCCGCCAGCTCACCCTTTCGATGCTGCAGGAGCAAAGGGACAAGCTGGAAACCACCATTTTTCGCAGGGCCCGACACGTCATCTCCGAGAATGCACGTGTACTGCAGTGCAAGCAAGCATTGCAGGAGAACAACCTGATCCTCGCCGGTGAATTGATGACGCGCACGCACCAAAGCCTGAAAGAAGACTACGAAACCAGTTGCGAAGAAGCCGATTTCCTGGTGGACCACTTGCTGCAAAACCCCGCGATTGCCGGTGCACGCATCATGGGAGGGGGGTTCGGAGGAAGCGTGATTGCCCTTGTGCTCCAAGAGATCCCTCCAATCTTTTTGCAGGAACTTTCCCGGAAATACAGCGATCGCTTCCAGGTGGAGCCCCAATTCTATCCGGTGGAACCTTCGGAGGGTGCGACAGTTGCCCGCGAGTAACCCGCAAACTGGTACCCAACTCCTCGACGAGCTATACTCGGAACTGCAAAGCACCGTCGTGCACTTCCCCCTTTTCGTGGGCTTTTCTGGGGGGATGGATTCCACCGTTCTGGCAACCGCGGCTTCCGGGCTTTTTGGGCCCGCAAACGTTCGACTGGTACACCTCACGTATGGCCCGTACACGTATTTTCAAACGCTCCAAAACGTGCTGCGGATTGCCAAGCAGTTGGGTTCTCCCTTGGAATTGGTAGACCACCAGGAAGAAATGGAGGGGGTTCTGCGCCACGGGCCAGCATGCAACCTGTGTACCCGCAAAGTGAAGTTGGGCGGGATTCGCGCACTTTTGCCCGGGAAAGAGCACCTGGTCGCCACGGGTTCAAACCAAAGTGACAGCTGGGGCCATTATGGAATGAAAATCCTGAATGGCACTTATTCCCCGCTGCTTCCATTCGACAAGCACCAGATCGAGAAAATGCTTTTCACCCTGGGCTGGTCCATGCAGGACGTGCGTGCAGGAGAATCGGAGCGGCGGGAGGGTTGCAAGGCCAAGCACCTGCTCAAAATGCTCACCGTTCCCCCATTCCATGGGCATGCAGTTTCCCTTGCCAACGAGGTTCTCCTCGATGTCCTCCGGCAGGCGGGTTTCCATGCTTCGCTGGCAAACGTGAAAATCATCGGGCCATTGCGCGAAAACATCGCCCTGGTCAACGTTTTCCCCCATGTACCCCGGTGGCTGGCTTCGGAAATCGGGGAGAGAATCGCAACCATCGGAAGCATTGAACGGGTTTTTTGGGTGGATCGCCCCGCAAAACTCGTCGTGAAAGCCAACCCGAGTCTCTTCCGCGTTCCCCGCTCGCGGAACTGGATCTTGCAGGGAAAACTCCTACCGGAGTTTGCCGCTCCGCTGGAAATCGAGTGGCAAGAAAGCAACAACAACCGGCTCCACACTTTCCAGGCTGTGGACTGTATCTTGGAAACATAGGGAGGTCAATCGTGAAACTCGAAATGATTCCATCCAATTCCCACGTTGCAGACCCGCGCTGCCTTCCCCGGTTCGTGAACCAGGGGGACCACGCGGTGCTTGTCTTTCATGGCTTTACCGGTTCCCCACATGATTTGGGTTACCTCGGAGACCGTTTGGTGGAAAAAGGGTATTCGCTGGTGGTTCCCCGCCTTCCGGGCCACGGAACGAACCGGCAAGACTTTTTGCAAACGGGATGGAAGCAATGGCTTCGTAGGGCTACGGACGTGTACCTCGATACCTGCGCTCGTTTTCCCAGGGTGTCGGTAGGCGGCCTTTCCATGGGCGGGTTACTTGCCCTCTTGGTTGCCTCGCGTTTCCCGGTACATGACCTCTTCCTCGCCGCGCCAGCCTTGCTGGTGCAAGACGGGTCCATTCGCTGGACACCCCTGCTACAGTTCTTCCGAAAAACCCTTCCCAAAAAACGCGAGCATGCCTACGAGGAACCCTACTTGCAGAAACTCAACGAGGAATACTGGAGTCAATTCATCATCCCCAAGATTGCCGACCTGTACCATCTGCAGAAAATGGCACGAAGAGCCCTTCCGTCCGTGAAAGCACGCTGCTTCACCATCCTGGCGCGAAAAGACCCCGACGTTGCCTCGGCTCAAGTGGAACAATTGCTTCAAGCCCATTTCTCTTCACAGCTCAAAACCCTCTGGTTGGAAGCAAGCGGGCATGTGGTCGTGAACGACTGCGAAAAGGAAGCGGCAGCAGACGGAATCCTCCAATGGCTTGGGGGTTGAACCCCAGTTACGCCGTGGTTTTCCCATAAAAAAAACCGGGGGAGACCCCCGGTTTTTTTTCGTAATGCTCGGTGTTACAGTAATCCCAGTCCGTTCAGGAAGTTCTCCGCAACGGTATCGGGCTCGTATCCCTCGGCATCCACAAGGTAGTTCAGGCGAATCATGATCTTTTCGTTGAGGTACAGGGACAGCGGGCGCAAGATTTCCACGATTTCCGGGTATTGGGCAAGGATATCCTCCCGGGCGGTAACGGCCAGGCTGTAGATGGGGAAGAAGTGCTTGTCATCGGTAAGGACAACAAGGTTGTACTTCTCCAATTTTCCATCGGTCGAGAAAACCATGGCTACATCGAGGTCTCCACGGTTGATGGCCTCGTAGGTCAAGCCAATTTCCATGGTTTTCACCCAGTTTTTGGGCACATTCATTCCGTACGCATCCGCCATGGCAAAGAAGCCATCCGCGCGATCGTAGAATTCAAAATCGATACCCATGATAATGTTTTCGTCCGTGGAATTGATCAACCCCGCAAGATCCGTTAGCGTGCGCAGACCGTGCTGCTGAGCGAAATCCCGGGTAACGGCAAGTGCATACGTGTTGTTGAAATCCGCGGGTGGCAACCAGATGATACCGTTTTCCGCGTCCATTTCTTTCACTTTCTCGAACAACGTGTTGGGATCGGACACAAGTTCGGTTTGCTTCAGGTAGGTCATCCAGGCGGTTCCGGTATAATCCGCATACACGTCCACCTGATCGGTCACCAACGCGGTTCGAACGGCAAAGGAGCTCATGCCGAAGTTCTCTCGCACGTCAAAACCATTTGCTTCCAGCAACAACGAAATCATATTGCTTACGATGAACTGTTCCGTGAAGTTCTTGGCTCCCACGGAAATCCGTTTGGCGCCTATCACCATACCAAAAATCAACAACATTGCCAGCATCAACACAACAAAACGCTTCATAAAAAAAACACCTCCTATTGGTTTTGGGTTTTTTCCCGTTCTTTATGTTCGTGGTGTCTTGGAAATCTGCAATCCCTTCGGATTCACCCATCGCTCCACGAAGCCCAGGCCAAAATCTACCAGTATGGCCAGAATGGCCACGGGAATGGCCCCCGCCATGATTCGAACCCCATCCATTAACCGGAGCCCGATAAAAATGATTTCCCCAAGACCGCCTGCACCGATCGCGGGTGCAATGGTCGCGGTTCCAATGTTGATAATCGCCGCGGTGCGCACCCCGGAAAGGATTGCGGGGATGGAATTGGGAATCTCGATCTTGAACAAGATTTGCAGTGGTGTCAACCCCATGCCCTTTGCCGCTTCTTTCACAGCGGGAGATACGTTCAACAAACCCGAAGCGGTGTTAAAGACGATGGGAACCAAACTGTACAGGAAAAGGGAAAACAGGGCGGGGAGAGGTCCAATCCCCATGAAAAGGAACACCAGCGCGATCACCGCGATACTGGGGACTGCTTGCGCAGCACCGGTAATCGCAAGAATCACCTGCCCCACTTTCTCTTTCCCCGGACGGGTCACGATGATACCAATCAAAAGTCCCACCGCAACGGCAGCTATCCACGACACGATGAAGATAAACAGGTGCTCGGCCATTTTTTCCATGATGTAGGAAAATCGTTCCACGAAAAAAGCACCTAAACCAGCAACGGAAAACATGGTTCAGTCCTCCTCCGCTGGCTGGTAGGAACCCATGACATCGAAGATCTGCTTCAGCCGAACTACCCCGATGAACCTGTCGTGAGCGTCCACCACGGGACACGTGGTAACTCCACCCGTCATCATGCGGGTTACCGTTTCCAACAAGTTGGAGAAGGGTTGCACCGATTCGGTGGGTTTCAACCGGTCTTTGAGTAAGAAATTGTCCGGGGTTTTCAAAAGGTCTTTCTGGGTCACGTAGCCTACCAACCGCTCCTTGGGATTGACGAGGTACACGAATTCCCGTCCCATGGATTTCATCTTCTCCCGGGCTTCCCCAACCTTGGAGTCCGCAAGCAGAACCATGGTAAATTCTCCCTTGCGGATGAATTCCTTCACCCGGATGATCTCCAACCCTTTCAGCGCGCGATCCGCACCCAGAAGGTCCTCCACGAACTCGTTTGCGGGGTTATTCACGATTTCCAACGTATCATCGTACTGCACCAACTTGCCCCGGTCAAAAATGGCGATCCGATCTCCCAGCTTAATGGCTTCCCGGATATCGTGTGTCACGAATAAGATGGTTTTTTGGATTTGTTCCTGGATCTCCAGGAAAGCATCTTGGAGTTTTTCCCGGTTGATCGGATCGATCGCCCCAAAGGGTTCGTCCATCAAAATGATATCCGGATTCGCCGCCAGGGAGCGGGCAACACCCACACGCTGCTTTTGCCCTCCCGAAAGTTGGGCGGGATACTTGAACATCGTTTCCTCGACATCCAGGTTCACCAGGTCCAGTAACGACTCCACCCGTTCCCGGATATCTCCCTCGGTCCATTTCAAAAGCCGCGGAACAACCGCGATGTTTTCATACACGCTCATATGCTCGAAGAGACCGATTTCCTGGATCGCGTACCCAATACCCCGCCGCAATGTGATGGGGTTTTTCGTGTCGATCGATTCCCCGTTGAAAAGGATATCCCCACCGGTACGCTCGATGAGCCGATTGATCATCTTCAACGTTGTGGTCTTTCCGCAACCCGATGGCCCAATCAAGATCGATAGTTTCTTCTCCTCGAATTGCATGGAGAGCCCATCAACAGCGGCAAAATCTCCGTATTTCTTTTCCAGGTTCACCAGTTCTATTCCCAAAACAGTTCCTCCTAATGGTCTTTGTCTCGTGAAATCAAGATTCCCTTGGGGGTCAACACTTTTTCCAACTTGAGCAACCCGTAATTGGTTCCGATGCCAAGGGCAGCCACACTGATTGCTCCCAGCAACACCATGCTCAACCGGGAACGTCCCAACCCGTTGAAAATAAAGTACCCCAAACCTTGTGCCCCGACCAGGTACCCGATGGTCGTCACACTCACTCCCATGACAGCTGCGTTTCGCACCCCCGCCATGATAATGGGGATCGCCATGGGCAATCGCACCTTCAAAAGGATTTGACGACGCGTCATTCCCATCCCCTTTGCCGCCTCGATAGCACCCGGGCTAACCTCGTGCACCGCCACAACGGTGTTTCGCAGGATCGGGAGAAGGGAATAAATAACGATGGCAACCACCGCGGGAGGAACACCAATCCCCGCTTTCAGTGGCGCCAACAAGATCACCATGAACCCGAACAGCGCCAAGCTGGGAATCGTCATGGCAATTCCCGCAATGCCAATCACAACGCTGGAAACCCTCTTGTTGTGGGAAATGAGAATACCCAAGGGAACCCCTACTCCAATGGAAATGGGTATGGCAATCCCGATGATTTGCAAATGCCGCAACAGCTGGGAGAGCAACTCTCCCCAATTTCCAGATAAATAGTTCCAGAAATCCAAAATGTCACCCCGTTTTTCGCAATCGATGAAAGGCGAAAGGTAAGAGAAATTTGAATGATAAAAGCAATTTTAATTCAAATCATTCAATATCATGATATCATGATTTGGGAAATCTGTCAAGGTGCAAGCGCACAAATGGGAAAAGCCGGAGATCTCTCTCCGGCTTTTCGAGGGGTTTTCCCTTATTCAAATATGTTCAGTGTGCGTCGATTTGGGTCTTGGGGATCCAGGAGTAGCTCAAAGAGGGCCCGTACCTCCTCGATTTGGTGCAGCAGCCGTTGGGGCCATTCCACCATGAAAATGCCCCGGGGAAACCACTGCTCCTCCAGCAATTCGTCCAGGTTCGCGCCATTCTCCAGGCGATACGGGTCAAGGTGCACGATTTCCCCATCCGCGGACGGGTACACGTGCATCAGCGAAAAGGTTGGGCTCCGCACCGCGTTTTCTGCCACACCCAGGTTTTTGCACAAAAAACGGATCATGGTGGTTTTTCCAGAACCCAGCTCTCCGCAAAACAGCAACATGTCCCCGGGAACCAACTTCCCCGCAAAGCTTGCGCAAACGCGCGCAAGCTCTTCGAGATCCATCTTGGGAAAATGCCCCGTACATTTCAGACCCAGTTTTTGGACAATTCCACTGCACGTTTCCACTTGCGAAATTGGAGTTCCACCTCCTTCTCCTTCTGGCGATTGATTTCCCGGTCTACTGCCCAGAGCTTCTTGAGGCTATCGGTATCCTCCCACAATCCAACCGCAAGACCTGCAAGCATGGCTGCACCGGTAGCGGTGGATTCGGTGTTCACCGGGCGCACCACCGGGAGTCCCAAAACCGTGGACTGGAAGTTCTGCACGAACACGTTCTTGCTCACTCCCCCATCGATGCGGAGTTCTTGCAATTGAATGCCGCAATCCTGCTCCATGGTGTCGAAAATTTCCCGAACCCCAAAGGTAATGCTTTCGAGTATCGCGCGCACCATGTGGTTGCGATTGGATGATTGCGTCATGCCAATGAACAAGCCCCGTGCACCGGGATTCCAGTGGGGAGCCCCCAACCCTGCCAGCGCGGGGACAAAGTATACCCCTCCGTTATCGCGCACGTTGTAGGCCATTTGCTCGGTATCGGAAGGTTTCTCCGCAAGTCCCAATTCGTCAACGGCCCAATCCACCGCTGCACCGCACATGAAAAGGCTTCCCTCCATCGCGTACACGGTCTTTCCATTGAGTTTCCATCCCACCGTCGTCAGCAGTCGGTTCTGGGAAAGCTCCATTTTTTCGCCCAAGTTCAGCAGCAAGAAGGAGCCGGTTCCGTAGGTGCACTTGGCTTGCCCGGGTTCGAGCGCCATCTGCCCAAATAAGGCTCCTTGCTGGTCCCCCACGATGGAAGCGATGGGAACGCCTTCCCGGGTGTAGCCCACGACCGACGAGGTGGGAACCACTCGGGGCAGCCATTCTTCTTTTATCCCAAAGAGCTGCAGCAATTCCTCGTCCCATTGCAACTGGGAGATGTTGAAGAGCATGGTGCGGGAAGCGTTGGAAACGTCGGAAACGTGCACCCTTTTTCGCGACAGGTTGTACACCAACCAGGAATCGATGGTACCAAGCGCTAATTCTCCCGCCTGCGCAGCGATGCGCACCCGGGGAACATTTTCCAACAGCCACTCCATTTTGGTGGCAGAAAAATAGGGGTCCACGATCAATCCCGTTTTTTCATGGATCTCCTTTTCCTTGCCACGGAGTTCTTCACATCGAGAAGCGGTGCGCCTGCATTGCCACACGATGGCATTGTACAAGGGTTCCCCGGTTTCCCGGTTCCACGCTACAACCGTCTCGCGCTGGTTGGTGATGCCGATTGCACCCAGTTCGTGAACTTCCAACCCCGCTTCTTCGGTTGCGCGAAGAAGGGTTTCCTGTACGCTCTTCAGGATTTCCATCGGATCATGTTCCACCCAACCATCCCGGGGATAAAACTGTTCAAAGGGTAGTTGGGCACTCGCCACCACCTGTAAATCCTGGTCGAATACGATGGTCCGACTACTGGTGGTGCCCTGGTCAATCGCCGCGATGAAGCCTTTCTTTTGCTTCATGGAATCTCCCCCATTTCACCGAATTTCCCCAATTATACGGAAAAGGGGGGGTGCTGTCAAAAAAGAAAAACCACGTTCCTTGCGGAACGTGGTTTGGATACAAATCAAATTCGAAAGGGGGAGGGTGGTGCTTTGTCTGCTGCTGCTCACCCTAATAGACGGCAGAAAATCAAAAAAATTCCCCCCCCAAACAAAAAACTCCCGGAGCCCGGGAGTTCAGATTTGAAAAGGGATACCATGGATTGGGTCTTTTCATTGACTTATGCGACGTCTTTTGATAGAATGGTAGGGAGAACACAAACAGCATATTCTTATGTTTCCCCCCAGCCAAAACCGGTATGCGCAGTATCGGTTTTGGCTTTACTCTTTGTATACACGAATAATAGCACATTATAGCGTGCCTGTCAAGCTCATCCCTTTCAGCAGCCATTTTCCGAGGACGCACCGTCGTAATCCCTTTCAAATGCGGCTTTGCGCGACCCCCATGGATTCGCTTTTTTTTTGACCCCCGGGCTTTTGAAAAGGTATAATGAATGCGATTGAATGTGAGGGGGTTAGGTCTTGAAGCCATTTTCCGTTTCTGGTCGGAAGCTTGGAAGTTTTTTGCTCATACTTGTGATCGCGTTTTCCTTCCTGCTCAGCGCTTCCTTTTTGCAATCCAACCTGGTTTCTCCCTCCACTAACCACCCTTCCATCTCCTTCTTTTCCCTTCCCTGGGAAGCTCCACGTGAAAAAACCCCGCCATCTGCAGGGCATACTCCGTTTTTTGCCCCCGTGCGAGGTTTTGTACCCCAACCGTAAAACTTGTTCTGCTCACCCTTAAATCTGCGCGTACCTCCGGCAAGCCACCAGATGTCCTCCCCCCAAATCCTCCAGCTCCGGTTCTACCTTTTGCCAGCATTCCTCCTGCGCAAAGGGGCAACGTGGGTGAAAACGGCATCCCTGCGGAATGTTTTGGGCGGATGGGATCTCCCCCTTGATCGGCACCTCCTTGATGCGGTTTACTTTCCCCGCCACGGGTTCACACACGGCCGCAATCAACGCGCGGGTGTACGGGTGTCGTGGAAAATCGATCACGTCGTCGGGGTTTCCCAGTTCCACGATGCGCCCAAGGTACATTACCGCGATGCGGTCCGTGAAGTATCGCGCAGTGGAGAGGTCATGCGTGATGTAGATATAGGTGAGTCCAAGGTCCCGTTGCACTTCCTTCATCATGTGCAAGATCTCCGCACGCGTGGAAAGGTCAATCATGGAAACGGGTTCGTCCGCAACGATTACGCTGGGGTTCAGGATGAGGCTTCTCGCGGTTGCGGCGCGCTGCCGCTGCCCTCCACTGAGCATATGCGGGAAACGCTCCATGAACTCCCGGGGAGGCTGGAGACGCACCTCCGTCAATGCTTTCTCCACTTTTTCCAACCGCCCCGCTCGGGCATCGTGTGTTTTGTGAATGATCAAGGGCTCTTCGAGCACATCCCGGATTTTGAAGCGCGGGTTCATCGAAGCATACGGATCTTGAAAAACCATCTGTACCTTTTGGCGGTACTTCTGCTGCTTGGGGCCAGAAAGAAAGGTAACATCCTCCCCGTTGAAAACCATCTCCCCGGAAGTGGGATCGAGCAATTTCATGATGAGCTTGCCCGTGGTGGTTTTGCCACAACCCGATTCTCCCACAAGACCAAAAATTTCGCCCCTTTGGATGTCAAACGAAATCCCATCCACCGCCTTCACGAAGCGCTGTTCCTTGCGGAAAAATTCCCCCATCGAACGACGGACCGGGAACCACTTCTTCAACCCGCGGATTTGGAAGATATGGTCCACGTTGCGTTTCAACTCGGTTTTGTCTACCATTCGCAGCACCTCCAGCAAGCCACACGGTGTTCGGGTTCAATTTCCACCAGGGGGGGTTCTTCCATCCTGCACCGTTCGATCGCCTGGTCACATCGCAAGTGAAAGCGGCACCCAGGTGGGGGTTCAAGCAGATCGGGGGGTGTGCCGGGGATGAACGCCAGTTCTTTCACCTTCTGGTGCAATCGCGGAGTCGCTTGCAACAACCGGCGTGTATAGGGATGGGAGGGCCCCTTCTCCCCGTAGATTTGCTCGTTCGTGCCAATTTCCGCGATTTTTCCCGCGTACATGACCTGCACACGGTCCGCCACCTCTGCCTCGGTCGCCAGGTCATGCGTGATGAAGATGAAGGAAAGATCCAATTTCTGCTTCAATTCCTTGAGCAGGTTGATGATCTGCGCCTGCACCACCACGTCCAAAGCGGTGGTGGGTTCGTCGCAGATCACGATCTTGGGTTCCAGGAACAAGGCGGTAGCGATCACGATGCGCTGCTTCATTCCCCCCGACAGCTCGTGTGGATACCTTTTGAGCACGTCGTTGGAAAGCCCCACCAATCCCAGGTAGCGCGAAATCAACGCCAAGGCCTTGTCTCTTTCCATCTTTCGGTGTTCTTGCAGCGTTTCGAGCATCAGTTTTTCCACGGTGTACACCGGGGTCAAGCAGTTCATGGCCCCTTGGAACACCATGGAAATCTTTTCCCAACGCACCCGTTTTCGAATGGTACTTTCGTTGAGGGTGAGGATGTTTTCGCCATCCACGATGATCTCTCCACTCACGATCCTACCGGGGGGAGAAGGCATGTTCAGGATCGCGGTACCGGTCGTGGTTTTCCCACAGCCCGATTCTCCGACCAAGCCCAGGGTCTCTCCCTTTTTCAAGTGGAACGAAACATCATCCAGCGCTTTCACGGGCCCCATGCTCGTGAAGTAGTACAGCTTCAAGTTATTGACCTGCATCACGTATTCTTTGTTTTTTTCCATACCCACTACCTCGTCCTCAGTTTCGGGTGCAAGATCTTGTCCATGGCAAATCCAATGAAGGCAAACGTCATACCCATGAATGCAATGGCCAGCCCGGGTGGAACGACCCACCACCATAGCCCATTCATCACGGCCCCTGAGCTCAATGCATCGGAAAGGATCTGCCCCCAGGTAACGATGGTTGCATCCCCAAGCCCCAGCAAGCTGACCGTCGCTTCGTACACGATGGCGCCAGGAATATACAACGCCATCGAAGCGAAGGAATAGGGAACGAGCAAAGGCACCATGTGCTTAAAGATCAACCGCGAGTTCTTAGCGCCAAGGGCCCGGGAAGCCTCGATGTACGTTTCCTCCCGGATTTGCATGGCCATGCTGCGAACGGTTTTCACGGGCCCCACCCAGAAAAACGCGGCCATCATGATGATCAAGGTCCAAATACTTGGCTTGAAAACAGCACTCATCACGATCAGCACGGGCAGTAACGGCACCGAGACGAAGATCTCGAAAATGCGGTTCATCACGCTGTCCACCAGACCACCGAAGTAGGCACTAACCACACCGTACACCACGCCCACGGAGACAGAAACAACCGCGGTGAGGATCCCGATTAGGAGGGCCCACTTGATCCCCGAGAGAACGCCGGACCAAACATCCCGCTTGTACGAGTCCGTTCCCAGCAAACCGGAGACTTTGCCCGGTAAAACGATGGCAAGATTCGACAGGCTGTCGTTGGCACCCTGCATGATAGCTGTGACCTTGATGGTATACAACCCCTTGAGTGCCTCCGGGGATCGGATAATCCCGGGTTTTGCCTGCGCGAAAAGGAATCGCGTGGGAAGTGTTCTTCCAGCATCCGTCCTTCGGACGACTTGCGGATCCTCGAACCCGGAAACGAAATCCAAAACCGTTTTCTTCGCATCCTTGTCCGCGGAGAGCCGGAAGGCATTCTTGGACCCCAGCGAGAAGGCCTGCTGCACCATGGTGACTTCCTGCCCGTCGGGACGAATCAGCGAATACACGATCATCGGGGTTCCACTGCCCTGGCCTTTCAAAATCACGTCTTGCGGAGACTCATCCGCCTGGAAGTCGTACTCGAACAGCCATTCCTTGATCTTCACGCTTCCCAGGTCTTGTTCCGAGAACTGCGCATCCGCGATAATGCTACTGGTGGGTTTCTTGGAAGAAGAAAACCAGTTTGCCCAAACCGGGGGAACACCCTTGGGGCTGTCTTCCCAGTAGGTGATATCTCTCCAGCGATCGTTTGCCTGCTCAAACGGCAGCAATAACGGCTCAAAGAGCATTAGGAAAATGAAAAACCCAAATAGCACCAACCCAAAGATGCCCGAACGAACCCGTTTGAACTCGGACCAAAATTCCTGGAAGCTGGATTTCAAATCGGAAAACTTCATCCCTTTCCACCTACCTTTATCCGGGGATCCAGGAAACCGTAAATCAAGTCCAGGATCACGAGTCCGCTAATATACAGTCCCGTTGTCATCGAAAGGTTTCCCATCAATACGGGAACATCATTTTGTTGAATGGCAGTCCAATACAAGTTCCCCATGCCCGGCCAGCTAAAAATGCCTTCGAAGACGATGTTTCCGCTCACGGAAGCCAGAAGCGCCAGCAGTGCCATGGTGACGATGGGGGGAGCCGCGGTGCGCATGGCATGACCGTACAACACCTTGCGTTCGGGGATCCCTCTTGCCCTGGCGGACATCACGTAGTCCTCCTGCAGGATGCCCAGAACGATGTTGCGCGTGAGAAAGGCCCTGCCCCAAAAGCCCAACACCACGAGCGTAATCACGGGAAGAAGGAGGTGGTACAGCTTATCCCAAAAAGCCGCAAACCCTGCTTCGGGGGGCGGGGTGGAAATCAATCCACCGGATGGGAAAATCTTGACCGTGTAGGCGAAGAACATGATCATCAGCATCCCCAGCCACCAGGAAGGAAGGCCAAACACAACCATCGTGGTAACCGAAGTGGACTTGTCCAGCATTTTCCCTGGGCGCTGGGCTTTCTTGATCCCCAGAACCAGTCCCAGCAAGATATCGATTATGATTGCCGTTCCGAACAGCAGAAGAGTTTTGGGAACCGCATCGAACACGATTTTCGTCACGTCCCTCTCCCCAGCACTGTTCTTGATAAACGTGGACTTACCGTAATCGAAGGAAAGGGTGTCCCAGGCACGGCGCAAAACCCGCTCCGCAACCGGTTTATCCAGGTGGTACCGTTGAATGTATCTCTCCCGCCGCTCCTCGATGAAACGCCGGGTTTGTTCCGGAGTCATCTGGGAGCCCCGTAACGCCATGAGATCACTTTGGATCTGCTCTTCCACGAGGGCTCTCGCCGTTCTTTCCATGGTCACGTTGAACAGGGCGGAAAAAATGAAAATCAAAATGATGTAGATGAAAATCCCGTTGAGAATCCTTTTGAGCGCGTACTTCCAGAACATCTAACCCACCTCGTCTCCAAACCCGAAATCAGAAAAAAGGGGCGCGTCCGGGGGTGTCCGGACACCGCCCCTTGAATAACACGTGTTACCAGATTACGATGGTTTCCGAAGTGGAGGCAGCAACGGCTCCTGGCAGCTCCGCTTCGATCATGACCTGGTAGTTTCCAGGTTGCAGGTTATTGGTCTGGGTTCCCGGGAACACGATCTTGAATTCACCGGTGTTGATCAGGTTCGCCGTCACTTCGATTTCGGGATCGGATAGGATACGAGCAGTGATTACACCATTCTCTGCAGGTTCCGAAGTGTCGTTGGGGAAAACAACCTTGGAAGCTTTCACCTTGATGGTGAGGTCATTTCCCTTGGGAATCAACGGAGGCATGTTCACGTTGTCGATGACCATGCGGGGAACGGCAAAGAATTCCATCCAGTAATCCGCGTTGTAGGGGAACTCCGGATCGCGCACCGCGTGCAGTTCCCAGTAGTTGTTTTCCGAATCGCTCACGGCAAGCATGAAGGGTCCGTTGGAGATGAACGCGTGTCCCGTTTCATCGATCCACTTGATGGCCGCTTCGTAGCTTTGCTTGGCTTGCTCGGGTGTCAAGAAATCCTTGATGGAATCCGGCACGTGGTTGCGCTCCGCCATTTCCACCAGCTTGGCACGAATGTCCGCAACGTGGTTGGGAACCAACACGTCGATTTCATTCTCGGACTGGGAAGAGAAGCTGTATTGCACGCCGGAGGCCGAACCTTCGTTGATCATCAGCGCAATGGCTTCCACGATTTCCCAGGACACACCCACGTGGTTTCCCGCAGCAGAAGCGGAAATCGGGGGGGCACCGGAACCAACGACCTGCCCCAGGTCCTGCGGGAAGTTGTAGTCGAAGTAAGTGGTGATCTTTCCATCTTCGTGGATGACCCAACCCTTGATGGTATTCACGGTTTCGAGCCAGTAGGAAGAGAACGCAGCTTCAAACTCTGCGTCGTTCTCGCCATCCCGGGAAGCCCATTCCTCGATGAAAGCCTGGGCAAACAGGAAATCGGCGAGGCCGATCTTCACGCCATGGTGCCAGGCGCTGTACAGCGATTCGTAGGTGCACTTGGAGAAAGAGGTCACGCCTTCGCCAACCTGTTCCCACTTGTTTGTTGCAGGGTTGTACTTGATGGCATTCGCGGGTACGTCGATCAAGCCCACGATGTTCCCTTCGGCATCTTTTTCCACTTGCACGTCAAGGTCTTCGTCTTCCCAGGTTACACCGTAGCGGATGACGTCGGCCGAAACGGGGCTTTCCTCCGTGGGCCACATGCCGCAGGGTCCAGCCACGTACTGCGTGTAACTGTCTGCGAACCCATCTGTCCCAATTGGGTCCCAAGGGTACATGAACAAGGACGCCCTGGAGGAGAACTGGGTGATGCGCAGTTCGTTGGAACCCACGGGGCGCGCGGTGATCAGTGACCAGCGATTGAGCCCGTCTCCCAATCCGTATGCAAAGCGGTCGGGAAGCCGTTCCTTGTTGGCCACGTAGAAGTTCTCCTGGTTCGTGGTAAACACGCGCACCGATTGCTTCAACGCTTCACGCGTGGCAGCCAGCACCAGGTCCCAATACTCTTCGCCTGTCAGGAAGTTTCCGTTCCAGGCTTTCAAGGAATTGCTGTCGATGAGGTCGTTGGTGAAACTCCAGTTGGTGGGTTCTGCCCAACCAGGGGTGTACCCGTACCAGGATGCGTACATTTGTCCCAGTGAAACGGTCCACCACTTTCGGGTGGCACCTGCACCCCAGCCTTCGGTAAGCATGTTCCAAAGGTAGTCGGCAGGGTCTGTTCCGTAGATATCCGCGCTACAAATGGCGCGTTCCCGTTCCATGCGGTTCACCGCGAAACCCGCTTTTTCGAGCTGATCGGCGATGTAGTGGCCTTCGCGCAACCTCCCGTTGGGGTCATCCACGCGGATGTAGAAGTTGAGGGTGATGGGTTTTCCATCGAATTCCCAGTACTTTTCACCCTTTTTCAGGCGTCCCGCATTTTCCGGATGGGCTGCCGCTTCCTGCATGGCCTCGTCGATCATCTGGATGGCCATGTCCTCGTTGCCCTCAGGGGTGAAACCCAGTTCGTCCGCAATCAGGTTGTAGCGGTAAGTTCCAGGTTGTCCCGGGGTGTAGGGAGTGTAGCAGGGGAAACCTGCACCCATGAGGATTTCGTCAACCATGTACTTGCGGTTGATCAGGAAGTTGAATGCGAAACGCACCTTCTCGATGGCAAAGGGGTTGATCGTGACTTCGCCGTCCCGTTCCGCTTGGTAAGGAGCTGCGTTGGGGTAGGGATTGATGGGGATGGACCAGCTTCCTGCAGGAACACTGTACACTTCCAACTTGTCCAGTGTTTCCTGGTCAAGCGAAAGGAACGTCGATCCTTCCACACCCCAGAAGAAAATATCGGTGAGACCTTCAGCAGCGTCTTTCAGACCAATTTCCTCCTGCATGCGCACATTGACCAAAACCTTGTCCACGAAGGGACCCTTTTGGTTCCCCTGGTACTTTTCCACTGCGGAAAAACCAACACTGCAGACCAGGGCTACGATGACCAGAAACAGAGAGACTCTTTTCACCATAATGCTCCTCCTTTCGTTTTGTGCAACGAACCATATCGCTGCCTTCCGCGAAAATTATAGAGAAATGCACACGCGGGGGTAAGTGCCAAAGGAAACATTACAAGAAAATGATTTTTGGCCGGAAGTCATAGGAGGAGGACCAGGGTATCCTGGGAACGGTGCACACCAGTGCGGCCTCATTTTTCGAGGGAAGGCTCCCAGGTGCCGCAATGGGCTGCGGCGTTCCCAACAAGCCCTACAGAAGGAAAATCCCCAAAAAAAACCTTCGCCGAAGCGAAGGCACCAAGATGTATGGTAAGAGTTGCGTTGTCGGAAAAAGTATACCGTGAAACCGTGTTTGGTTGTAGTGAAGAAAGTCAGGTTTGCGTGGAATTCGAGTCACATTTGCGGTCACAAAAGAATTGACCGGTTGACTTGCTCAAAAGAGTGGTAAAATAAAGGGGAAGAAAGGACGGGAGGCAAAATGGAGAGCACCAAATCGCGGAACTACGTGAATATCATCAACGGGATACAGTACCTGTTCTTTTTCTTCACGTTCCTGTGCTGGGTCATCTTTACCCCTCAAAAAACCCAGCTTTCCAGCTTCCTGATCATGTGGATGTTCTTCACGTTCACCGTCCGACATTTCATCTTCTTCCCGCGGCGCAGTCTTTCCTCGGCCAAGTTGCTGATGCTTCTCGACCTCGTCGCGGTATACTGGCTTTCGTACAATGACCCCCATTTCTTCCACTTCTACTTTTTCGATGCGCTCATCGCCGAATCGGTGGTTTTCTACACCACGGGTTTCTCGTTGCGCTTCTTGGCGTACACCATCGGGGTTTGCAGCTTGAACATCTACCTCCAGCAGCAAGGGATTACCATGCTTTTCCGGAACTTGATCAGTTTTACCCTGGTGTACGGTTTCATGTTCATGGTCAAGGATCTCAACGACAAGCGAAAGTTCCTCTTCCTTTCCCGGAAGATGGTCCATGACCAAGCGCAACTCTTGGAAAAAGCAAACGAAAACCTTCGGCAGTCGGGGAAGGCCTTGGAGGAGATGACCATTTTGCGCGAAAGGAATCGCATCGCCCGGGAAATCCACGACAGCGTGGGACATGCACTCACCGCGGTGATCATCCAGATGGAAGCCGCCAAACGCTTGATTGAAAAGAATCCCGCAAACGCACAGCAAAAGATCGATACCGCCCAAGAACAGGTACGCAACGGGTTGGAAAGCATTCGACGTTCGGTACGCACGCTGAAGGAAGGAAGGAATGTGCTGGATCTGCAACCGGCATTGGAAGCCCTCATCCTCGAAACCGAGGCCAACACCGGTGTGAAAATCCACCGGCGCTTCAACACGATCCCCGCGTTGAAACCGGAACTGGAAAAAGCGATTTACTCCTCGCTGCAGGAGGGTCTCACCAATGGCATCCGCCACGGCAACGCCGGCCAATTCCACTTTTCCCTCACCTTTGACCGGCCGAAATTGCAATTCGACCTTTCCGACGACGGGGCTGGTTTTTCCAAGCTGTCTCCAGGATTCGGACTCACGGTGATGAAAGAAAGAGCCAACGAACTGGGTGGAAAATTCTCCATCCGCTCGCAACCCGGAAAGGGTTGCTACATCCAAATCCTTTTTATCCTCTCAAAGGAGGCATACAATGAACCAGGAATCGATACCAACGCAGGGTAAAACCCGAATCTTGATTGCCGATGACCAAACCTTGATGCGGGATGGTCTACGCACCATCCTGGAACTGGAAGAAGATTTCGAGGTGATTGGCTGTGCCAGCGACGGCCAAGAAGCCTACGAAATGGTGCGGGAGCTTCACCCCGACCTCGTGCTCATGGATATCCGCATGCCTGGGATGGACGGTGTGCAAAGTACGAAGCTCATCAAGCGCGACTTCCCCAAAACCGTGGTCATCATCCTCACGACGTTCGACGACGACGAGTACATCATCGATGCACTGAACCATGGTGCAAGCGGCTACCTTCTCAAGGATATCCAGGGGGACAAGCTCCTGCAGGCGTTGCGGGATGGAATCCAAGGCAACCTGATGATGCCCTCCTCCGTTGCCGCCAAGCTGGCCGCGAAAGTATCCCGCCAGAGGGAGCAAGAGGAACATTTCCTGCAGCAAAAAACGCACGAACCGGAAGGTTTGGTGGAAGAACTTTCGCAGAGGGAGAAAGAGATTGCCTTCCTTTTGATGAAAGGGATGAGCAACCGGGAAATTGCCTCGAGCCTTTTCCTTTCGGAGGGAACGGTGAAAAACTACGTCTCCAACATTTACAGCAAGCTGGGCACGCGCAGTCGCACCGAAGCCGTCCTCTACCTCAACGACCTGTTGCCGGACCGCAACATCCGATAAGGGCGGAACGCACTCAGCTTTCTCGCTGGCTGCGTTCCAACCGGGCGACTTCGCCGAAACGGGATTTCAGGTCATGGTAGAGCTGCTGGTACTGCGTATACAACGGCTCGTAGCGCTTCTTGGCTTGCGCGTTCGGTGAAAACCGTTCGCGAAGGCTAACCCAGTTCTTGACCAACTGCTCCGAGAGCCCATCGCCAAGTGCAGCGAGCATGGCCGCACCGTAAGCGCCTCCTTCGTCCACGAGGGGAACCTCCACCTCGCAGCCGAAGATATCCGCTACCATTTGCCCCCACGTCCGATTCTTCGCTCCTCCACCCACCATGCGCAGCCCCTGGATTTGCTCCAACGACTGGATGGCCTCGTAAGAATCTTTCAAACCGAAGGTAATTCCCTCCATCACCGCTCGCAGCACGTGGGAAACATCGTGCAGCGAAGAGAGCCCAAAAAGAACGCCTCGCGCATCCGGATCCCGGTGGGGAGTGCGCTCGCCGTTCAGGTACGGAAGGAAGAGCAATCCCTGCGCGCCAGGGGGAACATCTGAAATGGCAGCTTCCAACGCACTCCAGGATTGTTCCGAAGCCGCCTTTCCACTGGGCGAAACCAACCGATTCCTCCACCAGTTCAGGGAGTTGGCGGCGGAAAGCATCACGCCCATGTAGTACGAAAGGCCGGGGCGCACGTGGTGGAAGAAATGGATCTTCCCGGTTACATCGGGTTGCCTTTTCTGCGTGGCACAAAGAACCGTACCCGAGGTACCGATACTGACCATTCCCTGCCCCTGTTCGAAAACCCCGATCCCCAGGGCGGCAACGGCGTTATCCGCTCCCCCCGAAACCACCTTCACACCTTGAAAGCCGGTTTCCGCCGCCAAGTCCTTGCGGATTTCTCCCACCACCTGGGAAGACCCACGAAGCGGAGGGAACCATTGCTTCGGAAAGGCGAATGTTTGCCGGATGTCCTCGTCCCAGCAGCCCTGCACCACGTTGAAGCAAGAGGTGGCAGAGGCATCCGAGGGTTCGCAATTCCACTCCCCGGTCAGCCGGTACACGATGAAATCCTTGGGAAGCATCACGTGGGAAATGCGCGCAAAGGAATCGGGCTCGTTCTGTTCCAACCAAAGCAACTTGGGAAGCGTGAACCCCTCGTAAATGGGGTTACCCGTTTTTTGGATCACACGGGCCTCACCTCCCAGGGCATCGGTGGCCTGCACGCATTGCTCGCGCGTTCTCCCATCGCACCACAAGATGGCATCGCGCACCACTTCGCCCGCCCCATCCAGGGCAACCAGGCTGTGCATTTGCCCCGAGAAGCTGATCGCATCTATCTTTCCAACCGTGGCTACCTTCTGCAGCAGGTCCCACACTCCCTCCCACCAACGCTGCGGGTTTTGCTGTGCCCATCCCGGATGGGGGGTTTGCATCTGCAGAGGGTGGGTGAAGGAAGCCTCCACCTCCCCGGTTTCGTTCACGACCAGCGCTTTGATACCCGTGGTTCCCACGTCAACTCCGCAATACTTTTTCATGCTCCCTCCCGAAAAGAAATCGACGCCGCGAAGTTTTCCATCACCATCAATGTGCCCCCTACCAAAGGAGACGTATCGATGTCGTAGCGCGCGCGCAAGATTCGAAACACGCTACTCGCAGAAGGAAGCGCTTTCTTGCGGACGTCCCGTTCCAGCGATTCCAACCAGAAGTCCGGGAGCTTTTCTCCCATTCCACCCAAAACGATGAACTCCAGGTTTAACGTGTTCACCAGGCTGGTGATCGCCAATGCAAAGTAGAAGCGCATGCGCTCCAACGAATGCAACGCGTTTTCCTCGCCACCAAGCGAGAGATCCAACAACCTTTCGAACTTCTCCCGGTTGCTACTCGTCGCAGGACGCAGCGCATGCACGTGCTTCTCAAATGCACCCACCACGTTTTCCACCGAAGCCACGCTCTCCAAGCAACCGGAATTGCCACAGTGACAGGCTGGTCCGCTTTCCAGGATGTTCATGTGGCCAATTTCCCCCGCGGAAAAGGATGGACCCAGGAAGATCTTGCCATCGATGAGCAATGCGCCCCCGATCCCCTGCCCGATGAAAAAGTACGCGCCGTTGGAAAACCCCTGCAGTGCAGGATTGCCGTTCATCTCCGCCAGCAGGGAAAGCTTGGCCTCGTTTGCCAGGAAAATGGGGGCTTCCCACTTGCAAAACCTTTTCTTCAGCTCCCCGGGAAAATCGATACCCTTCCACCCGAAGTGGGGAACGTGTTCGATCCAGGCACGGTTGCGATCCACCATCCCCGGCACGGAAAGGCATAAACCAAAGGGTCCGGGTGTGCGCACTTTTTCCAGGATACTCCCCAGGCTTTGCGCAAAACGATCCATGAAGGCGTCGAAATCATGCGGCGTATCCCACTCCTCCACGGGTTGCACCGAATGGTCGAAGTATGCCAGTGAAAAATGGGTTTTCTCCAACCCCACCCCAGCAACCACCGCGATGGCAGCTTTCTTCTCCACGCATAGCGCGATGGAGTTCCGCCCGGGCAAATCGTTGCGCTTGACGCCCGATTCCTTCACTAATCCCAAGCGCTTAAGTTTCTGGATGATCTTGGTCACCGTGGAAGGGTCCAGGCCGGTGATTTCGGACAGTTCCCTGCGGGAAATCCCCGGACGGGTGCGGATCAGGTTCAATAGGATTCGTTTATTGGAAAGCCCCATTTTTTCGGCGTTGAACGTCCGACTTTTCAACTCATCCTCCAAGAAGTACGTCGTTCACGATGCGTTCCAGGAATTCCTGGCGGCCCGAAGAAATCTCGAAATCCGTTTCGTCTTGGATCCAACCTTCCAACTCCACCAGGTTCGTTTGGGCTTGGGCGACCTTTTTTCCCATACCCGCATCAAAACTGGCGTAGCGCTGTTGCAAGAACGCATCCAGCCGTCCATCTGCGTGCAACTTCAATGCGGTTTTCAACCCCACCGCGAAGGCGTCCATCCCCGCGATATGGCCGTAGAAAAGGTCTTTGCGCTCGAAGGAAGGCCGACGCACGTGCGCATCGAAATTCAGCCCACCGGGAGCAAGCCCGCCGTTCTTCAGGATCTCCATCATCGCCAGCGTTGTGTCGTACACGTTGGTGGGAAATTGGTCAGTATCCCATCCCAGCAGCGGATCCCCGATGTTGGCATCCACGCTTCCCAGCATCTCGTGGATGCGTGCAACACGCAACTCGTGGGAGAACGTATGCCCCGCAAGTGTTGCATGGTTTGCCTCCACGTTGAACTTGAAATGCGGATCCAACCCAGACGTTTTCAAGAAAGCAATACCCGATGCCACGTCGAAATCGTACTGGTGCTTGGTGGGTTCCTTGGGCTTGGGTTCGATCAAGAATTGCCCCGTGAACCCGATTTGCTGGGCGTACTCCACCGCCATCTCGAGGAATGTTCGAAGGTTGCGCGTTTCCAGCGCCATGTCGTTGTTCAGAAGGGTTTCGTAGCCTTCGCGGCCACCCCAGAACACGTAGTTCTCTCCTCCCAGGCGCTTGGTCACTTCCAGCATCTTTTTCACTTGGGCCGCGGCGTAGGCAAACACCTTCGCGGAGGGAGAAGTCGCTGCTCCGTGCATGAACTTGGGGCTGTGAAACAGGTTGGCCGTTCCCCAGAGCAAACGGATTCCGGTTTCCTTCATCTTCTCTTGGATATGGTCCACCACCCGGTCAAGCATCCGGTTGGTTTCGCGTAGCGTGTTTTGCTCCGGGCACAGGTCACGGTCGTGGGTGCAGAAATACTGCACGCCCAGTTTCGACATGAATTCAAACGCGGCATCCGCCTTGGCTAACGAGGCGTCCAGTGGGTCGGGAAACCGATTCCAACTACGGTTGTTCACCCCCGATCCAAACATATCCTGCCCATCACTGCAGAATGTATGCCAGTAGGCTACCGAAAAGCGAAGGAACGCACCCATGGAAACCTCGGTGCCTTGCGGAAGCAGAACCGGTTGTTCGGGGTTGTAGAAGTGGAACGCAAGCGGATTTTGGGATTCTTTGCCTTCGAACACGATTTTTGCAACATTCTTGAAATATGGACCCGTCATGAAGCCACCTCTTCTCTGGAAAAGGATACGGGTGGAAGGCACCCCCCACCCGTATCAGCAAATTTAGAATATGGATTCGGGCGTGTAGTACTCGACCGCGTTTTCTGGAACGATCAATTCCGCAGCCAGGATGATCTTGGAAGGGATCTGGTTCTGGTAGAAACCGTTGAGGTGTTCCCCGCGCATTGCCATGACCGCCATGCTGATACCGGTGGCAATCATCGAGGGAGGATAGGTAACATCCGCGCGTACCAGCGGGTCTCCATCCATGACCATCTTGATGATATCCTTGGAACCCGCACCACCGAGGAACAACTTGATATCGTTGCGTCCGGATTCCTTGTACGCCTGCAACACACCCTTGAGCACGTCGTCATCCTGTGCCCAAACCGCATCGATCTTGTCGTACTTTTGCAGGTAGTTCTCCATGATTTCCAGGCCTCGTTGGGTAGACCAGTAGGCGGGCTGGGAATCCAGGATTTCGATACCGGGGTACTGTGCCATCACGGCGTTGAAAGCGTCCACGCGCTCGGAATTGATCACGCAGGGGATACCTTCCAGAACCACGATTTTGCCCTTGCCGTTCATTTCCTTCACCATCCACTCGGCGGAAACGCGACCCAATCCGGGGTTGTCTCCTGCCACGTAGACGTTTTCCACCGGCTTGGTCAGCCCGCGGTCAACGGATACGATGAAGATTCCCTCGTTGTAAGCCTTTTCCACGATGGGCGTTAAGGGAGCCGAGTCATGGGCAAGAATGACCAGCGCATCGATTTCTTTCACCATCAAGTCTTCTACGTCGCCCACTTGCTTCGCCGGAGAGTCGGCGGTCACCAGGAAGAACGTCACGTCCGGATCCTTCTGGTTCCAATCCTTGATTGCCTGTTGGGCCCACCATACGATTCCACCCGTCCAACCGTGGTCCGCGGAAGGAATGGAAACACCAATTCGCAGTTTCTCCGCCCCGAAGGTCAAACCGATCAAAAACACCAGGGAGAGTACCAGGATCAAAGAAAAACGCTTCACAAAAAGCACCTCCTTCAAGATTTCCCCTCGCGGGGAAGGTTATGCCAAGAAAGTCATTACTTGCGTTTGCGTTGAATCAAGACCGCTCCTATGATCACCAGACCCTTCACCGTGCCCTGCAGGTACGGCGAAATGCCCAGCATGTTCAACATGTTGTTCACGATACCCAGGATGATTGCGCCGATCACCGTTCCGAGGATCGAACCACTTCCCCCAGACATCGCCGTTCCACCGATAATGACCGCGGCAATGGCATCCAACTCGTAGTTTGCCCCCGCATTGGACGAACTGATGGAGTTCAACCGCGAGGAGAGCAAGAACGCGGTAATCGCCACAACCCCACCGATAATCATGTACGAGACCATGCGCACACGGTCCACGTTGATCGCCGAGTAATTGGCCACCTTCTCGTTGGACCCCACGGCGCAAACGTACCTTCCGTAGCGGGTGTGGTTGAGAACCAGCCAACCCAGGAATGCCAAGATTCCAAAAATCCACACCGGGTTGGGAATCCCCAGGAATGAACCCATGCCAATCTCCGGAAACAGGTTGCTCTGCGAACGGAATTCACCCGCCCCGCTGATGTACAACGTTAGCGAACGGTATATCGCCATGGTTCCCAGTGTCACGATAAACGGTGCTACGCGCCCCTTGGTGATGATCAAGCCATTGGCAGCTCCCGCACCAACCCCGATGGCGAGGCCGAAAACCAGTGCCGCAAAGATCGCCCATGGCCCCCCGCCGAAGAAGTTCAGGATGTAAATCATGAGCCCTCCGACCAGTGCCGTCATCGAACCCACCGAAAGGTCGATTCCACCGGAAATGATCACGAAGGTCATTCCCAGGCCAATGATCCCGGTGTACGAAACCTGGCGCAAGATGTTGAGCAGGTTCCGGGTCTTCAAGAAGTAGGGGCTCAAAAAGGCGGAAATCACCACCAGAACAACCAGTGCCAACAAGGGCCCAAACTTCTCGATGTCAAACTTCCACTTCCTGGACGCTTCCATGTTACGCTACCCCCTTCAACCCGGTGGCGTGGAACATGATTTCGGGCTCGTTGATCTGTTCCCCCTCCAGGATCCCCGTTATCTTGCCTTCGCGCATCACCACCACGCGGTTGCTCATCCCGATGATTTCCTCCATTTCCGAGGAGATCAAGATGCACGAGATCCCCTTCTGCACGAGAGAATGGATGAAATGGTAAATCTCGCGCTTGGCATTCACATCGATACCACGGGTGGGTTCATCGATGATGAAGATGGAGGGTTCCGGGTCCAGGCTCTTGGCCAGCGAAACCTTCTGCTGGTTTCCCCCCGAGAAAAACTCCAGCCGGGTCTTCAGCGATGCTGCGCGGATGTTGAACTCCTTCACGTAGTACGCCGCTTTCTTCCGTTCCTTGCCGTGTTGGATCAAAAAGCGCGAGTAGTTGGGGAGAGAAACCAGCGAAATGTTTTCCACGATCCCAAAATTGGTGAGTACACCAATGCCCTGCCGGTCTTCCGAAAGGTAGGCGATTTTGTTCTTCACGGCGTCACGGGGAGAGCGAATGTGCACGTCCTTTCCGTGTATGCGGACCTTCCCACGGCTTTTCTTTCGGATCCCGATAATCGCTTCCGCCAGTTCGGTGCGGCCAGAACCCACCAACCCCGAAAAACCAAGGATTTCTCCCTTCTTCAGGGAGAACGAAATCCCCTCCAGCAACCCGGGAACCGCCAAATCCTCCACCTGCATCACGGTTTCCGCGGAAGGTGCATTCTTCTCCGGGAACACCTGCGACAGCTCTCGCCCCACCATTAGCGTTGCCATTTGGTGCTCCGAAAGCGCATCCGTTTCGTCGATGGTAATCATCTCGCCATCCCGGAGGATCAACACCCGGTCGCAAATGGTTTTGACTTCCTTGAGCTTGTGCGAAATGTAGATGATGCCGACACCCTGGTTGCGCAACTGTTCCATGATCTCGAACAGCACCTTGATCTCCGTTCCCGTGAGCACGGTCGTGGGTTCATCCATGATAAGGAGCTTGGATTGGTACGCGAGAGCCTTGGCAAACTCCACCATCTGTTTCTGCGCCACGCTCAAATCCTGGATCATTTCCGTGGGCGAAACGCTGGTTTGCAGCTCGGAAAGCAACTGGTCGGTTCGCTCCACCATCCTTCTCTTGTCCAGTAACCCGCCTACCTTCCGATACTCCTTCCCAAGGAAAATATTCTCGAAAACGTTGAGGTCAGGGATCAGGTTGAATTCCTGGGGGATGGTGCTGATTCCTTTCTCCATGGCATCCCGGGGGTCTTGTATATCGGCAGGGGTTCCCTCGAAGAAGACCTCTCCCTCCGTGGCTCGGTAAATCCCGCTGATGATCTTGATCAACGTGGATTTCCCCGCGCCGTTCTCCCCGATGATTCCAAGGATCTCTCCCTTCTGCAGCTCGAAGGAAACTTTATCCAGCACCCGTACCCCGGAAAACTCCTTGGACAATCCTTCCACTTTCAAAAGAGGGGGGCTCATCGAACCAGTCCTTTCCCAATCATTTTTTCATTGCCTCGTCGAACACGATGTTCGACGGAGGAAAGTCCACCTTTCGCACGAAATCCAAGGCTTCCTTCGCACCAAACTCTCGATCCATCCCCGCATCTTCCCATTCCACGGAAAGGGGGCCCGAATACCCCGTGTCGTTGAGCGCGCGGATGATCTCCTCAAAGTTCACGCTACCATGACCCAGCGACCGGAAATTCCACCCTCTCCGCCCGTCTCCAAAAGGAAGGTGAGACCCCAAAATGCCCGCACGTCCATCCAACTGCACACCCGCATCCTTCATGTGCACGTGGTACACCCTGTCGGGGAAATCGCGGATAAACAGGTGGGGGGTCATCCCTTGCCAGATCAAGTGACTGGGATCGAAGTTCAACCCCAGCGTGGGGCGATGTGCAAACACCTCGAACAATCGCTGCGTGGTGTAGTAGTCGTAGGCGATTTCCGTCGGGTGCACCTCCAGCGCGAAACGAACACCCTGCCGGTCGAACTCGTCGAAAATGGGGGTCCAAAGCTCTTTGATCTTTTGGAACGCTCCCTCTATCATCTCTTCAGAGGTCTGGGGGAACGAGTACCAGAACTTCCAAATGGGAGAGCCCATGAAACCGGTAACCACGTCGCATCCCATCGCACGTGCCGCACGTGCCGTGTGTTTCATTTCCTCGATCGCCCACTCCCGGATCTGTTCCGGGTTTCCCTTGACTTCCGCAGGGGCAAAATTGTCCAGGCGCTCGTCGTAGCGATCTCCCACGCATTGCCCGGCGAGATGCGCTCCGAGAGCCCACACCTGCAACCCGTGACTCTTGAGGATGGCTTTTCGTCCCGCAACATACTCCGGGTCGCTGGCGGCCTTGCGCACATCCATGTGGTCTCCCCAGCAAGCGATTTCCACGCCATCGTATCCCCAAGACGACACCTTCTGGCAAATCTGCTCGAACGAAAGATCAGCCCACTGACCGGTAAACAGTGTAACAGGTCTCATTTCCACCACTCCTTTACTTCCGGAAAGCGGCATCGACCCACACCGCTCCCGCTTCGCTGCTTTGCACGCAATCGTGCACGAACTGGATACCCCGCGCCCCATCTTCCGCGGAAGGGAACAATGCTCCGGGACGCTCGCTGGTTTCCAGGAATTCCACCAATGCCGTGCAATACTCCCGGTACAAGTTGGCGAATGCCTCGAAATACCCCTCCGGGTGGCCGGATGGAAGGCGCGTGAATTCCCCCGCAGATTCCCCCAGGTAACCGTTTCCCCGGGACAGGATTTGCACCGGTTGGCCCTTGGGCTTGAATACCAGGCGATTGGGATTCTCCTGCTCCCATTCCAACCCAGCTTTCGTGCCGTACACACGCAGCTTCAGCGCATTTTCGTTTCCCACCGCCACCTGCGACGACCAGTACGAACCCTTCGCACCACCCAAGAAATCCACCATGATGGTGGCGTTGTCATCCAATGGCCTGCCTTCCACGAAGGTATCCAGCCGTGCACAGATGCGTTCGATCTCAAGGCCGGTGACGAAATGCACCAGGTTCTCCACGTGCGTTCCGATATCTCCCACGCAACAAGAAATCCCTGCAAACTTCGGGTCGGTGCGCCACTTGGCTTGCATGTTGTCTCCCAGTTCCACCCTGTCCGCCAACCAATCCTGTGGGTATTCGGCCATCACCACCCGGATATCCCCCAACAAGCCCTGGCGCACCATTTCGCGAGCCTGGCGCACCATGGGATACCCCGTGTAGGTGTACGTCACCATGAAGAGCAGGTTTTTTTGCCGGGACAGGTTCATGAGCTCCAGCGATTGCTCGGTGGTGAACGCCAGGGGTTTCTCGCACACCACGTGGATTCCCTCTTCCAGGAAAGCCTTTGCCACCTGGTAGTGAATATGGTTGGGCACGGTAATCACCACGAAATCGATCCCATCCGAGCGCTTCCCCTCTTCGCGCGCCATTTGCTGGAAATCGTCGTATACCCTTTCGGGGTCAATTCCAAGTTCTGAAGCGGTTTGCTGTATCTCCTCGGGGATATTCGAAAACACCCCCGCCACGATTTTTGCCAAGCCATCCATCCCAATGGCCGCGCGGTGAACGGGACCAATGAAAGAACCCGGACCTCCACCCACCTGTCCGTACGTCAACTTTGCCTTCTGACCGATAGAGCGCCCTTCGATCATGATTCCACCTCCCAAAGAAACATTGCCCGCGTACCACACTCCGGACCATGCTCATCAGATGAGCATGCATGGGCATTAATTGATTGTATCAATAAACATTCATCGATTCAAACCGGTTTTTCGGGCATTATCCCGTACCCGGGCAAAATAACACCTTCTGCTGGCCAAATACGAAGCCTTTTGGAAAATTGGGGGGCATTCCGATGGAATCGGGAAAAAATTGCCTCCCAAAATGCCATTATGCTAAAATTGTTACAGATAGAGCCTCACAAAAAATGCCCATTCTTCCCTGGGACCGCCGCACCCCAGTACGCCTCTTTATGCATTGTTTCTTTTCCCCGGGAAGTGCAGGTGGGCGAAAAGCGGGGCCAAATTTGGGAGGTGTTTGCATGAAAAAGGCTGTTCTGCTCGTTGTTGTTTTCATCCTTCTTTTCAGCTTTACCAGCTGCGTACGGGTTAATCGGGAAGAACCCCAGTTCATGATCGAGATGATCAGCAGGGCAAGGCAAATTATCCAAGCCGCGTTTCCCCAAGGAGAACTTTCCTTCTTCACCGCCATGGGCTGCTTCGAAGAACAGGACGCCCAAGCCCGCGGGGCCAAAACGGTAGACGACATCATTTCCTGGCGTTTCATCTTCAACTACGATGACGGACAACGAAAAAGTGCTGAAATCAGCTGGCTGGAAGGCGCATGGCAGGCTCCGAAAATCGTGAACGACGTCTGGATGGAAGATTCCATCATCCCCGAACCCATTTTCGTGGCTTTCGACCTCGACGAAGCCATCGATATCCTTCGCATGTCCGGAAACTGGGACACACCCGACGACATTTTCAGCTGGGTGGTTTTCCGCAAACCCCTTTTACCTGGTATCACCGAACCGTACTACATTTTCACCGTGGGTCCGGGCGAGTTCATTTCCGTGGGAGCCATCACCGGGCAAATCCTTCTCAACGAGGAATGAATCTTGCACCCTGACATGGGCTTTTTCCACGGATTATGGTACAATCGAGGAAAAGCGCGAGGTGAAAAAAATGACACAAGCCAAGCGATTGTACCGCTCGCGGAAAAATAAGATGTTGGCAGGGGTTTGTGGTGGCATCGCGGACTACTTTGACGTTGACCCCACCCTGATACGCCTACTTTGGGTTCTGCTGATTCTTGCCGGAGGTGCAGGAATCGTCTTGTACCTTCTTGCCCTCGTCATCGTACCAGAGCAACCCAACGAGTAAGCAACAACCAATGCAAAACCGAAAAGGATTCCACCTTCCCACCCTGTTGCTGCTGGGAAGCGGGATCCTTTTCGTTTCCTTCTCGGGTATCTTGGTGAAGATTTCCCTTTCCCCACCATCGCGCGTAGCCCTCTACCGAATCCTATTTGCCACCCTTTTCTACGGGTTGTTTCTTCCCTTTTTCCCAAGGAACACCGCGTCCCAACCACCTTCCAAGACCCCCTTGGTGGCAAAACCCATTCTACTGGGGTTACTGGCGGGTTTCTTCCTTGCGCTGCATTTCCGATTCTGGATCGAGGCTTTTTCCCACACTTCCGTGGCTGGGAGCGTGATTCCGCTGGCGATCCAACCGGTTCTCGTGTGGGTACTGAGCCTGCTTTTCCTCAAAGAAGGGTTTTCGGGAAAAATGGTGCTTCCACTGGTGCTGGTGAGTTCCGGGATGCTTTTGCTTTCCGCGGGCGACCTGGTGCACAACCCATCTTTTGCCAAGGGCGACCTCTTTTCCCTGGCGGGAACGTTTTTCGTTTCCGTGTTCCTGGTAATCGGACGAAAACTGGTCCCCCGGTTCGGCGCCTACCGCTTCAACTTCCTTGCCTACGCAACCGCATCTCTCTGGGTGCTTCTCTTTTCGCTATTTGATCCAGGTCCCTTGCTGCTTGCCAGCCCCCGTGAATGGATCATCGCCCTCTCCCTGGGTGGACTATGCTCTTTCCTTGGGTACCTTTCCATCACCCACGCGCTCAAAACCCTTCCTGCCCCCACCGTCGCCGTCGCACTTGTGGGCGAACCCGTTTTGAGCATCACCTGGGCGTGGCTTCTGCTGGGAGAAGTGGCAAGCCTTCCCCAAGTGCTGGGTTTCTCGGTGGGACTGGTGGGAATGCTGCTGTTTTTCCGCAACCTCAAAAAAAGAAGGAGCCCAAAGGCTCCTCCCATCATGTAATACTCCCTTTTACTGCAAGATACCCTTGAACACTTCGTTCCCCGGTTGCAGCTCCAAACCCCTCCGGGCAATCTCCTTGGCCTGGTCCATCTTGCCCATTTTCTGGTAGGCCTGCACGAGCCCCTCCATGATTTCCGCGTTGTCCGGTTCCATGCTCAAAACCTTTTCAAAGCATTCCGCGGACTTGGCAAGGTTCCCCATGGGGTTGTAGAGGTTCATCCAACCGTTGGATTCGAGCGCAAGCCGGTCATCGGGATTCAACTGCAAAGCCCGATCGATTTCCTTCTGGGCTTCCACCGCCATCTTCATCTGCGCCAACGGGTTGGCATCCTCGATCTGCATCATCTGCATGTAGCCCGACAATGCGTGCAGTCGGGAATCCTCGGGGAACTGCTGGGAAAGCGCCTTCACTTCGCCCAAGATCTGCTTATCCTTGGCCATCCCCTGCATGGGGACCGTGTCGTACAACTCGTTGATGCGATGTTCCAACGGGTCAGGTTTCAGCGTTTGCACAACCTCGCGTTCCACCGGCTGGGGTTCCACCCGCACCTGCACTTGGCGAGCGGGTTCTTGCACCATGGGCGCAGCGGAAGATTGTTCCAACATGAAGAACTGCATCACCATGGGAATGATTTGGGGAAGGGCCTCCATGAGCTGCCCAAGGGCACTCACGCGGTTGGAGACCGGAACCACTTCCACTCCCTGCTCAGAAACCACGATGACCGCAAAGGGAATGACGTTCAAACCCCCGCCAACACCCGTTCCATACACCACGCCTTCCGGACCCCCGGAAACGTTGAAAAAGCCGCCTTCCCCCTCGAACAGGGGAACCAACGTTTTGCCCGGCAACTCGATGGGCGACCCCACCATCATGTCCGAGCTCATCCCCGAAAGATACTCCCCGAGAATAGCGGTGGAAAGGTCCGCCGCATCGTTCGCGAAAGCAAAAGCGCCAACCAAGACGCTCAAAAGGAGCAATACCATCGTTTTCTTCATACAAAACACCTCCAAGTGGAATCTTCGTTGTATTATAACATTTTTCCCGGAAAGGCGCAGCACCCATTATTTGGTCCTCCTGCAAATCCCTGGGACTCTCGGTTCATGGGAAAATGGGGCCTGCCAAATCCAGAAAAGCTCTCCGGTTTCGGATTTCCTTGCGCGTTTTGCAAGAATCCCCCTTTTCTTCACCTGGATTTGGGAAAACATAGAAAAATCCATCACATTTATGATATGATTGATATTATCTTTTTTATGACACTTTTCACCCGATCGAAAAATCGAAGTCGAGGAGGCATGTACCCATGATGCGAAATCGTTCCCGATGGTTGGTCATTTTTGTTTTTCTTTTCCTCCCGTTCCTTTTCATCGGATGTTTCTTTTCCGAGCCAGAAGCCGTTTCCTTACAAATCCGTGTGCAGGACGAAGAAGGCCTTGCCATTCCAGGCGCGCTTGTTGAGATTCGAAACGGGGAGGATGCCCTGGTTTCCACGGGAAAAACCTCCGAAGAGGGTGTTTTCCCCTTCAAAAGCCCACCGGGGAAAATCCGCATCCTTGCCCAGAGCGCCTTCCTCACATTCCAAGGGGAACTGCTCCTGACCCGGGAGGCGAAAACGAAAGCCATCTCTCTCCACGACCAAAAAAACCCGGGTGCATCGGGAATCACTTGGAGAGCCCGGGAGGGAAAGCCGGTTCCCTTCCTCTTCCTTCCACCCCAAGCCAAGGTGGTTCAAATCGTCTCCCTTCCCTGCAAGCAACTCCCGGCCAATTCCCCGGCAACGGGCACCCTTTTTGCCCCTCCCTTGCTGCAAACAACCGGGAAAAACCACCTTCTCTGGTTCGACACATCCTACCGCACATCCGCCTCGCTGCTGGACGTTTCCTCCCTTTGGGACTTCCCCAACCAAGCTTTCAACCCTCTCCTCGATGTACAGGTTTTGGACAAGGAAGGAAACGAGATAGGGAATCGTGGGGGGACCGTTCTTTCCCATGTGTCTTCTTCACGCCCCATCTTCCCTGACAGCGAACTCACACGCGTTGGCGACATTTCCTCGCTGCCAGGAACAACTTCCGGCTCTGACGGGGCGATCGACGTTTGGGACTTGGTTTTCCTCCTCAACCATTACGGCACCACGACATCTTCCGGGGACATTGCCCAAATGCTCTCGCAAGTCACCGCTCCCCCAAACGGGCCCTTTTGCCATAACCTCGATTCCTTTGGCCCCGACGGCACCGTGGACGTCTGGGACCTGATACTGCTGCTTAACATGTACGGCCATACCCTGGAAACCATCAACACTCCCTTCGCACCTCAAATCACCCAGGTCACCTCGCTGGGTGCAAACCAGTTCCGGGTGGACTGGCAAATCCCCTTCGAAAACGATTGCCAGGAAACCTTCGTGCTCTACACCCTCGATGCAACACCGGGCTTCGACCCCAACCCCATCGTAAACGTTCCCGTGGGTGCCGTTCCTGCCACTGCCCGCTCGTACACCATCACTTCCACCAAACCCTACGTGGCCATCTGCGCCTACAACGTGCTGGATGTAGCCCATTACTACAGCCAACCCGATTTCGCCACGCTGGGAAGTGGCTCCCCCTTGCCCCCTTCCGCACCCACTCTCCAAAGTCCTTACAATGGGGCCTCCCAGGTTCCCGTGACTACACAGCTCTCCTGGCAGCCTCCCAGTTCAGGTTCCACCCCCTTCAGCTACAACGTGTACCTGGGAACCACCTCCAGTCCACCCAAGGTTGCAAATGGCCTTTCCACACCGAGCTACACCGCAAGTCTTTCGCAAAACACCACCTACTACTGGAAAGTAGAAGCCTCCAATTCCTACGGTTCTGCCTTCAGTTCCACCTGGCATTTCTCTACCACACAACCCGAAACCAAGGAATGGCGCGCGCTTTTGGTGGGCATCAACGACTACGCGGGATACGATAACGATCTCCGCTACTGCGTGAACGACGCCAATGACCTGGAAACAGTGCTGGAAAACACCAACGAAGACTACCATGTTCAAAAACTGTTGGATAACGTTCCGGGAGCAAACCTGCAAATCGCGCTCCAGGCCTACCAGCAACAAGCAACCTCCGAAGACGTTTTTGTTTTCAGTTTCTCGGGGCACGGTTTCTACGATGGGCAATCCTACATTGTTTTTTCCGACGAAACAACCTGGAGCGTTTCTTCCCTTCGCTCTTTCTTGGATAACATAGAGGGAACCAAGGTGGTGTTCATCGATGCCTGCATGTCAGGGGGTTTCACGAACTTGACAAGCTTGCGCGGCCAATCGGTTTCCCCGGCTCCCTTCACGCGGGACACCCAAAGCCTCTTCCTCCAAGATCTCATGGACACCTTTTCCAGCCGGGGATACGAAAGTGATTCGGAGTACTACGTGATGGCCGCTTGTTCCACAAGCGAATCCGCTTACGAAAATTCTTCCATCGCCAACGGCTACTTCACCTTTTCGGTTGCCGACGGCTTGGGGCACGTGGGGCAAGCCAACCCCGGTGGTTCTTTCAACGGCAGTTACGATGCGGACACCAACTCCGACACCCACGTTTCTTTCCGCGAAATGGCAGATTTCACTACTGCTCAAGTCCTTTCCCTGACAGGTTCTGACCAACATGTGCAATCTTCCCCCTCCCAAACCTCTTGGGTTTTTGCCACCTACGCGGGGAACCCTCCCCCTCCCGTCGAGGAAGATGACCAGTACGAGGAAGATGACACATCTGGCCAAGCCAAGAACCTTCCCGTGGGGCAGCTGCAATCCCGGGTCCTTGCCGATCAAGACTGGGTGTACTTCGATGCCACCGCTGGAGATGTGCTTGAAGTGGAAAGCTCCCAGCTCAGCTCGGGATGCAACACCGTGTTCACCCTGTACAACTCTTCACTGCAACAAGTTGCCTACGACAACGATGGTGCGGGAGGTTTCGCTTCAAGGATCAGCTACACCCCAGCCTCCAGCGGCCGTTTGTACCTGAAGATCGCCCAGTACGGTGGCAGTTCCTCAAGAGGGTACAGCTTCGACAATACCTACAACCTTCTGCTTCAAACAAGCCAACTCCCTTCCGCTCCGACCAACCCTACCCCGGCAAACGGACAGACAAGCGTTTCCGTGGATGCCGACCTGAACTGGGACGATTGCACCGGATCGGGAAACATCACCTACGATGTGTACTTCGGAACCTCCAGCAACCCTCCCCGGTTCGCAACGGGACTCACCAGCTCCTCGTACAGTCTTCCGACGTTGAACAGCCAAACCCAGTACTTTTGGAAAATCGTGGCCATTGGCGCTGCAGGTTCCACCACCGGACCCGTGTGGTCGTTTACAACTGCCTTTAGCAAGCCTCCGGAAGGTGACGACGACTACGAGGAAGACGACAGCATGCAAACCGCGAAGCCAATCTTCTTTGGGGAAACGCAAGACCACATCCTTGCAGACGAAGATTGGGTATACTTCTACGCCAGCTCCGCAAAGCAGGTGATCCTGGAAACCTTGAACCTTCAGAACTGCGACACCTACCTCAAGCTCTTCGATTCCTGGGGATCCCTATTGGCACAGGACGACGATTCCGGAGAGGGGTACGCCTCAAAGATCACCTACTCCCTTCCCTCTGATGGGTACTACTACCTCCGTGTTTCCGATTACGCCAATCGCGGGAAAACTCCTCCCAAACCAGCGGGAGAAGGGTCGGGGAGCCCCAGGTACAGCAGCGATTCATCCTACCAGGTTCGATTGCAAGAAGTAACCCCCGATCCAGATGGCGCCGTGGTTTTCAAGATCGCCAACTCCTGGGGTGAAGGTAGTTGGGAAAATGTTCCAGACGGTTTCCTGTACATGACAGCAGACGCCATGATCCAAAACCAGATCGATGCATTCTTCTACGTACCACGGGAAAACTACCAACCTCAGGCCGTGGCGGTGTTCCAAATCAACCACTCCGTGCGAAACGATTGCGTGATCGAATTGGGCGTCGGAAATCCCAGTAGTCCCCGAATGGTCAAGAAAGTGTATGGCGACCG